>CAZSUW010000004.1:0-61729 GCA_964610115.1 uncultured Algimonas sp. | reverse complement strand
ACACCCAGCTATCCTCGACCGCCATCGCCGCCCCCTGCGCCATGAAAGGCAGCATGGGATGGGCGGCATCCCCCAGCAGCGCGACACGACCTTCAACCCAGCGCTCCAGCGGAAGGCGATCAAAAAGCGCCCAGCGATAGGGTGCCTTCGCCTGTTTCAAAATCGCATCAATCATCGGGTGCCAATCGGGAAAATCTGCCAGAGCTTCGGCTTGCGTGCCGCGTTCCGTCCAGCTTTCCACCTGCCAGTCATCGCGCTCGACCACGCCAACAAAATTGGCGAGCCTTCCCTGGCGCAAACGATAGGTCACACAATGCCGCCCCGCCCCCATCCAAGCGCAGACGGTCGGGCGCGGGGCGAGATCGCCGAGCGTCTCCATCGGCACAACAGCGCGCCACGCCACATTTCCGGTAAAGCGCGGCGTGCCGGGGCCCAGCATCTGCTTGCGGACCGCCGACTGGATTCCGTCTGCCCCGATCAGAACATCGCCTTGAACCTCTCGACCATCTTTTAGTCTCGCGGTTACGTGGCAGCCACTTTGCCGATAACCGATCACCTCGGCATCGAAATGACAGGCACCGACGCCAGCGTTACGAAACGCTGCCTCCAGCACAGCGATGTAATCCGCGCGGTGAATATGCAGGTAAGGCGCGCCCCAGCGATCCACGGCGGCTTGGCCCAGTGGAATTTTGAAAAGCTCGCGGCCTGACACCCCCATCCGTCCTTCTATCGCGATAGGTTCGAACGCCACGTCCCCCAGCGCCGCATCAAGATCCAACGCCTGAAACACTTTCATAGCATTAGGCGGAATTTGCAGGCCGGCCCCGACTTCTCCAAAGGCTGATGCCCGTTCCAGAATAATTGGCTCATGGCCGTAATGGATGAGGCAGAGCGCCGCGCTCAGCCCGCCTATACCGCCGCCCGCAATGATGACTTTCATCGCGGAACCTCCCGGTTTTCTGACATCAGAATGAGTTTACGTGACGGCACAGCACGGCGTTACTGATCAATTAGAAGACCGCTGACAAGAGACGAATGGAAAGCGCTAAATGTTTCACGTGAAACATTCGAAAATTATCTCCGATCTGTTTTAAAGTGTTTCACGTGAAACACTTTAAAAGAGAAGTGTCGCATCCGTCTTTGCTGCAATCTCATCTTGGGACACGCCAGGTGCGTTTTCGACAAGCCGCAACCCGCCCTCTACAACATCAAAGACGCCCAGATTTGTGATAATGCGATCAACACAATTTTGACCCGTTAGCGGCAAGGTGCAGCGTTTGAGCAATTTCGGTTCGCCGCGCTTATTGGTGTGATCCGTTATCACGACGACACGCCCGACTCCCGCGACGAGGTCCATCGCTCCGCCCATGCCTTTGACCAGCTTGCCCGGTATCATCCAATTCGCCAGATCGCCATTTTCGGCCACTTCCATCGCGCCCAAAATCGCCATAGCGATCTTGCCGCCGCGGATCATGCCAAAGCTGGTCGCGCTATCGAAAAACGCCGTATGCGGCAGAGCCGTAATGGTCTGCTTGCCCGCATTGATCAGATCCGCGTCTTCTTCGCCCGCGACCGGAAATGGCCCCATGCCGAGCATGCCGTTCTCCGATTGCAGCGTAACGCTCACCCCATCCGGAATATGGTTGGCCACCAGCGTCGGAATGCCAATCCCCAGATTGACATACATGCCGTCTTCCAGCTCCTGCGCCGCGCGGGCGGCCATTTCATCGCGGGCCCAGCCTGTTTTCACGTCGGACATGTCTAAGCCTCCCGCCCATTAACAGCCCGAACCGTGCGCTGCTCAATCCACTTTTCATGCGCGCCTTGGATCAGGCGGTGTACATAAATGCCCGGCAGGTGAATGTGATCAGGATCGAGCGCGCCCGGCTCCACGATCTCTTCGACTTCCATGACACAGACTTTGCCGCAGGTCGCGGCGGGCAGGTTGAAGTTGCGCGCGGTTTTTCGAAAAATCGCATTGCCTGTCGTATCGGCCTTCCACGCTTTGACGATAGCGAGGTCGGCAACAATGCCGCGCTCTAGGATGTAGTCTTCGCCGTGGAAGGTTTTGGTTTCCTTCCCCTCGGCAATGACCGTGCCGACGCCTGTTTTGGTATAAAAGCCCGGAATGCCCGCCCCGCCTGCGCGCATGCGTTCGGCCAGCGTGCCTTGGGGATTAAACTCCAGCTCTAACTCGCCGGATAAATATTGGCGCATGAATTCGGCATTTTCGCCCACGTAAGAGCTCGCCATTTTCTTGATCTGGCGCGTTTGTAAAAGCAGCCCCAAACCAAAGTCATCCACCCCTGCATTGTTGGAATAGACGGTCAGGTCTTTGGTGCCCGCGTCGCGGATCGCTGCGATCGACAGCTCCGGAATACCACAAAGGCCAAAGCCGCCCGCCGCAATGCTCATGCCGTCAAACAGCACGCCGTCTAGGGCGGCATCGGCATTGGGGTAGACTTTATTCCTCACCTTAGACCGCTTTCACATGGTTCTCGATCGCGCCGAAAATGGAGCCACCACTGTCGTCCAGCATCTCGATCCTCACCACATCGCTGTCTTTCATAAAGGGCGTCTTGAATTCGCCGGTCGCGATTTTTTCGATCATGCGGATTTCGGCAATGCAGCTATAGCCGAGGCCGCCTTCGCTCACAGGTTTGCCGGGGCCGCCATCCGCGCCTTTGTTGGACACAGTCCCGGAGCCTATAATCGTGCCTGCGATCAAATCGCGCGTTTTGGCGGCGTGGGCCACAAGCCGCGCGAGGCTAAAGGTGGCGTCTTTGTGCGCCAATGCGCGGCCAAAAGCTTCGCCATTATAATCGACATGCAGCGCATGGTGGACGAGGCCATCTTTCCAGTGATCACCCAATTCATCTGGGGTGATGGCCACGGGGCTGAATGAAACGGGCGGCTTGGACTGTAAGAAGCCAAAGCCCTTCGCCAATTCAGCAGGAATTAATCCCCGTAAGGACACGTCATTGCACAGCAGGATCAGCTTGATGTGACCCAGCGCTTCCGCTTCGCTCACGCCCATGGGCACATCATCCGTGATCACACAAATTTCGGCTTCCATATCATAGCCCCAGGCCGGATCGACGAAGGGGATCGGATCACGGGGCGCGAGGTTCGGGCCGCTGACACCCTGATACATAAGCGGGTCGTCGTAGAAACTTTCCGGCACTTCAGCGCCGCGCGCTTTTCGCACCAGTTCCACATGATTGATATAGGCCGAGCCGTCCGCCCATTGATACGCGCGCGGTAGCGGGCTTTCACACGCCGTTTCGTCAAAGGGTTGGGTGTCGACATCGCCGCCACACAGCGCATCGCAGCGCGCTTTCAGCTTTGGCGCGATAGTCGCCCAATCATCGAGCGCGGCTTGCAAAGTTGGGGCAATGTCGGTCGCATCCGCATAGACAGACAGGTCGGGTTTGACGACGACCAGACGACCATCACGCGAGCCGTTTTTCAAGGTAGCGAGTTTCATAAGGTCTCCTCAGACGGTCGCGTCTATTTGAGTGTCTGGATAAGCGCGCTGAAACGGATCCAACGTCAGGCAGTGCGTTTCGATCTGCCGGATGAGTGGGAACGGATCCAAATCCGTATGCCAGCGCCGCGCATTATAGAGCCGGGGCAGGAGGACGATCTCGAACAGGCTCGGCGGGCCGAAAGGTAAATCACCCGCCCATTTATGCGCGGCTAGTCTCGCTTCGATCGGCGTGAAGGTTTTATGGATCCATGTTTCTTGCCACGCTTCAACAGTCGCTTGGTGTGCGCCAAATTCACGGCGCAAATAGTTTTGCACCGGCATATTATTCGGCGCATGAAGTTCGGTCGCGATGGCGAAATAAAGATCGCGACAGAGCAGTGCCGCCGTCCCATCCTCCGGCAAAAAAGACGGGTTAGGATAGGTGCGTTCCAGCCACTCTATGGCCGCCAAGGACTGGGTAATTTGGTGGGGTCCCGTATCGAGGCACGGGACTGTGCCATGCGGGTTGATGGCGCGATAAGCCTCGCCTTTATGTTCGCCGGCCAGCAAATTGACAGGAACATAGCTGTAGTCCACGCCCTTTAGGTTCAACGCGATGCGCAGGCGGTAGCTGGTGGAGGAACGCCAATAGCCCCAAAGGGTCAAAGAGCGTTTCACGCCTCTTCGGTCCGCTTCTTGGCGTTTTCCGCATTGGCGATTTCGTGCAGCCATGCGGCGTGGCGTGGCGCTTTTTTCGTCTCGCTCCATTCGTCCAACATGGCGCGGGAGACGCGCTTGAGCTCGGCATATTGTTCCGGCGTGCCAATGTCTGCGGCGAGTTCGACACGGTGGCCGTTCGGGTCAAAGAAATAGATCGACTTGAAAATCCCGTGATGGGTCGGGCCGAGGACGTCGAGCCCCATTGCTTCGAGGTGCGCTTTTGCCGCGACCAATTCCTCTTCGCTACTGACCTTAAACGCCAGATGCTGCACCCATTCCGGTGTGTTCTGATCCCGGCCCATATCGGGTTGTTCGGGCAGTTCAAAAAAGGCCAGCACATTGCCGTTCCCAGCCTCTAGGAAGACATGCATGTAAGGATCGTAAGCGCCGGTGGACGGCACATGATCTTCGGCGAAGGCCTTGGAAAATTCCATACCGAGCGCGGCTTCGTAGAAGTCGACCGTTTCACGCGCGTCACGGCAGCGATAGGCGACGTGGTGGACGCCGTTTAAGGTTGGGGTTGTCATTACGCCTCCTCAACCGCTCTTTCGACATCCAGCACGCCGCGTTCGATTTGGTCGCGCTCAATGCTCTCAAACAGGGCTTTGAAATTGCCTTCGCCAAAACCGTCTTCATAATCTCCGACGCGTTGAATGAATTCAAAGAAGACCGGACCGACACGGGGTTCAGCAAAGATCTGCAACAACAAGCGCGGCGTGCCGCCTTCCGTTGTACCGTCCAGCAAAATGCCGCGACTTTGCAGCGCCTCAACGTCACGGCCATGGCCGGGCAGACGCTCTTCTAACATGGCATAATAAGTCTCTGGCGGGGCCGTCATAAACGGTACACCGAGATCTTTCAGCTTATCCCAGGCCGCCACAATATCATCACAGATCAACGCAATGTGCTGAATGCCTTCGCCATTATATTCGCGCAAAAATTCTTCGATCTGGCCTTTGCCGTTTTCGCCTTCTTCATTGAGCGGAATACGGATTTTCCCGTCAGGGGCGGTGAGCGCTTTGGACGTCAAGCCCGTATATTCGCCTTTGATATCGAAATAGCGGATTTCCTGAAAATTGAAGAGCGTTTCATAAAACTGCGCCCAATAGGCCATGCGCCCGCCATAGACATTATGCGTCAAGTGATCGATGCGCTGAAACCCGCAGCCTTCGGGGAATGTCTCAACCCCGGGCAGATAGTCAAAATCAATATCATAGATCGACAGACCCTCATCGCCTTCATCGGCGTAGCGATCGACCAGATAGATGATCGAATTGCCAATCCCGCGAATCCCGGGAATGTTGAGCTCCATCGGACCGGTCTTCACATCGACGGGCTCTGCGCCTTTTTCGAGCAAATGGGTGTAGGTAGCCTTGGCGTCGCGCACGCGAAATCCCATCCCGCACGCTGAAGGGCCATGTTCACGCGCAAAGTAAAAGGCCGGTGACTTTGGCTCATAATTGGTGATCAAATTGATCCCGCCTTGCCGCCAAAGTTGCACATCCTTTGAGCGATGTTTGGCCACTTGCACAAAGCCCATTGTTTTAAAGACGGGCTCCAAAATACCTTTTTCCGGCGCGGAAAATTCGACAAATTCAAAGCCGTCCAAGCCCGCCGGATTGTCAAACAGATCAGCCATAGCCCTGCCTTTTCGATTACACTGGAAGTCGCGGTCCCCTACCTCTATTTAGTTGCGATTACAACTAGTTTTTTGTGTGCCTTTGTGCCAGAACCGTCGCATGCACCCAGCACCAGACAAGACGGAGACCCGCCCTACACCGCCGCTCGAGCAGAACTGGCTTTATAAGGTCGCTGTGCTGGCTGACCGGATTGCGCGGCATACGTCACAGCTTGCGACAGAAGCGGGCGGGCTGAACCTTTCACAATGGCGAGTCTTGGTTGCCATTGCCGACCGTCAGGGGCGCACAGCCAGTGAGGTTGTAGAGTTGACGCCTATGGATAAAGGCATTGTATCGCGCGCGGTTACGGCGCTGGTTGCGCGGGGTCACCTTCGCCGCCAAGCGTCCGAAACCGATGCGCGTCGCACTCACCTCTATCTGACCGAAACAGGCCAAGCCGTTTATGATCGGATTTCAACTGAATTGCAGAGTTCCGGCGCACACCCAGACGACGTTTTAAAACGCACTGATATCACAGCGCTCAACCGTCTCATCGATGAGGCCTTATCGTCGTATCCGGCGTTGTAAAGTGAAGTCCGTGGTGGGCGATACTGGGATTGAACCAGTGACCCCTACAATGTCAATGTAGTGCTCTCCCGCTGAGCTAATCGCCCCACGCACAGATATTCGGACCAGAGAACTGGCGCGAAGGCCGTGCCTATAATCGGGGGTTTGTAAGGTGACAAGTGGGCTCTTTCACCTTCTTCAGCTATTTCCCTGCCAGCGAGAGCGACTGGGCCAACGGGTCTTGTGACCCGTCAGCCTGACCGACACGACCCATTCGTTTTTGCTGGTAGCATTGGTTGTGGTGGCCCCTCCATGAAGTTAAGTAAGCGGCTAATGATACTCCGCCATTTTGGGATAAGCCTTGTTGTGCTATTCGGTACGACCCTGACGGCCAAGGCTGCGCCTGTGCTACACCCCAGCGAGGCCATCGTTTGCGCTACCGCCGAGCAGTGTGTCGATATTCTTGATCGGCATTCCCCTAATGCCTTTGACTATCAGGTTTTGGCTGACGAGTTTGTGCGACTGGGCCCAGACAGTGCGACGGCCCTGACAGGGTTGGCGCAGAACGGTGAAGCGGATCACCTGATGACGCTCGCCCCCTTATTGCGCCCCGCACTCGCCCTGGATATTTTCGCGCAATTAGCCGCCAATCAAAAAACACAAGGCCCTGCTGCCGCCTTTCTCGCGCAGATTGATCTAAACGACGTCGCGCCGGGTCAGCTCCCGACATTTGACCCGGACATCTTAGCGTCCTTGATGACCCTTCAGCCCAGCGAACCTTTACTTCGCCTGACATTGCAACACCCGCCACAGACAACGCAGACCGCTCTGAAAGCAGCTTTGGCAAGTCGCAATACGCAAATCATTGGCGAGGCCTATGAAGCGCTGTTTTCACTCTCGCCCGATATGGCCCTGCGGGCGCTAATGGATCAGGCGCAACAGACGAAAGACACGGATCACGGGATCGCCCTCGCCGATATGTTAGGCCGTCGCGCGCGGCGCACGGGCAATCGCTTTTATGCCGAAACGCTGGACCAAATGGCGATAGACCCAGCCTTACCCAACGCGATGCAAGATGCGGCCCGACTGGTGTCGTTAGAAATTGGGGGCCGGGACGTTCCGCTGACTCTTGATAATCGCTTCATGGATCAAATGATTCGGCTTTTCGACATGGCACCGGACCGCGCCGTTTTGAAAGACCATCTCACCCGTCATGGACGCAAACTCTTGCCGGCTTGGGCACATTTGGCGGAGCAGAAATCCGAAGCTCGCAAAGCGGTGCTACAGGCTATGCAGGACGTCAATCTGAACGATCGCTATCGGCAGTCCGTTTTACGCTCTACGCTATCAAGGCCCTACACGTCACGAAGCGTGCTGACCGCGTTGCGAGTCATGCACCTTGAAGAGATAGACCTCTTCCAAGCTGAACTGCGCGCTCTGGCGGAAAATCATCCTTGGGATGCGGCGCGCTTCTACGCTGATAAGTCCTTGCGTGGCGCGCCCGTTAATATGCAGGCGACCGCGTTTGTTACAGGCGCCGAGGATGGCGGTTTGCGCGCGAGCCGATCTCAAGCTCTCTATTGCTCGCGCGGGCAATCCATCGATTTCAAAGCCAATAACAGCCAAGTACCGCCAATAGACGCCATGCCAGGGCTAATGCCGAGGTCTTTGCGAGCAAGACTGGGATTGCCGATCCTCTCTTCCAGTTTTCCGACGGCTTCGCGCTGGCTTTTCGGATTTGACGCGAAGAAATGGGGCGGCGCTTTAATGGCAAAAGACTACCGGACAGGTGAACAAATAGTCCTGTTAGATCAGAACGTTCAGCTGATCACGCCGACAATTCCCGTGCCTTTAGCTCGGCAACCAGAGACGCTTTTCATTTTCACGGGATTTTCTCATTCACCATTTAGGAACGGTGCGGTCTGGGAAATGCCGCCCGATGGAACGATGAACCCCCAAAAAGTTCGAGACCTGCCCGATGCGGTGCAACGTGTCTTTCGGTTGGGCAATAATAGCCTGCTTCTGCATTTTCACAATGCTGACGCTCCGCCCGCGACATGGACAAACCACCATCCGCCTTTGGTTCTCTCGCCTGATGGATCGTTATCGCGAGGCTGTTTGCAAGAGACATTGGCCGGGGGCGCACCCCCTGCGGCCCCTATGCCTATGCCAATCAGTGGGGCGCAATGAGCGACTATTCTGAAGCCGCCGTTTTAAAGGCGCTTGCCACAGTTTCGGACCCTCTTACAGAGCGCGATATTGTGAGCGCAGGACGGCTGGCAGACCTCACTTATACGGACCGACGATTACGCATCATCCTTGCCGTCCCGCCTGAAACGACCCAAGCCCAAGGGCTTACCTTGCAGCAAACCACTGAGGCCGCCTTGCAGGGCTTACCGGGGATAGACGCGCTGGCCGTTATGCTCACAACGCATAAAGCGGGACCTAGTCTTCGGTCGGCTAAACCCGCACGTGGGGCCAATATTAAAGCGGGTCGCAATCCCCATCCCAATCGACGCCCAGACGGTTATCAAGGCGATGCACAGGTCAAGCGCGTGATCGCCATCGCTTCGGCCAAAGGCGGGGTTGGAAAATCAACCGTGACGATCGGGCTAGCGCGCGCATTGGCGGCAAAAGGTCTGTCGGTGGGCGTATTAGACGCGGATGTTCACGGACCGAGCGTTCCCACATTGCTGGGTCTGTCCGGGCAGCGCGGCACGCGGGACGTTAAAGGCCGCCGCCTAATCATTCCGGGCGAAGTGGACGGGGTCAAGGCGCTGTCCATCGGGCTGCTGACGGGCAATGATGATCCTATCGTCTGGCGCGGTCCCATGGTCCAAGGCGCGATGTCACGCATGTTGTGGGATACCGATTGGGGCGCGCTGGATGTGCTGCTTATCGACATGCCACCGGGCACGGGCGACCCACAACTTGGCTTGGCCCAAGATATTCAGCCCTATGGGGCAGTGATCGTCACCACGCCGCAAGACCTGTCGCTGATAGATGCGCGTAAAGGCGTCGCCATGTTCGAAGCCGTCGACATTCGTGTCCTCGGCTGGGTCGAAAATATGGCGACCTTTACCTGTTCAGACTGCGGCACCGTCCACCACCTGTTCGGCGAGGGCGAGTTGGAGTTAGCTGTGCCAAAATTGGCGAGCCTGCCGCTATCGCTTGAAATGCGCGACGCGCGGGGCGGCTATGAAGGATTAGCGGATGCCTTTCTTGGCATCCTTGGTCGTGAGTGACCATTTCGCCCAAAGCCAGAAAATCTTTGGTCCTTCGATAAGGTATCGTTTCCACAGACGCTTGGGTTCAGAGATCAAACGATAGAGCCATTCCAGCCGGGACTGCTGCATCCATTTCGGCGCCCGCAGGACGCGCCCGCCAATGAAATCCAGCGACGCTCCGACACACAGTCCAAGGCCCACACAATCTCCACGATCCAGACAAGCCTTTGCGACCATTTCCTGCTGCGGAGACCCCACGCAGATAAAAATGTAACGCGCCGGATGATCGGCCACGAACTGCGCACACTCTGCGATGGCCTCTGGCTTGTTTCGCAAACCCATGGGCGGCATGTGATGGTGGATTTTCGTTAGGCCATAGCGCGTCGCAACGCGCTGCACGATCTCCTCATCTGCGCCAATGACGGTGATCGGATCGTCCGCCGTAATCACATTGTCAAAGAGCTGTTGAGATAAATCCGATCCCGGTACGGCCTTGAGCGGCAGGCCGGAGAGATTGGCGAGCAGTTCCAAAATACGGGAATCACAAACAGACAGCCAACTGGCGTCATATAGGGGACGATAGAGATCGGGTTCTTTGTTCAATCGAACAAGATGATCGACATTGGGCGTCACCAGATAGCGAAAGCCATGATTGGTTGTCATCCACTTCGCCCGCGCTAAAGTTTGCACAGGCGACAAAGGATCAAAAATCGCCCCGATGAAACCGTAAGTTCGCGGATTAACGCGCCAGTCAATCAGGCCGTCCCGGGCATCACCGCGGCGTTCAGCCCCGCGGGGTTGCGCCGGAATAAAGGCGTCGACTTGTTTCGCTTGTGTCTGAAAGGCCACCACTCAGTCTCTCTTATTACTTTTCACAAGGCGCTTATCAGCACAGGGTGAAAATCTCGTTAGCGTGACGAAATGCGCTTTCACGGCGACCATATCGCCATTTAATTACGTTTCGGTAACGGTTCGTTCTTGCAGGCGGCGAGTAAACCCGCTTTACTACGCCCAGGATGAGACAAACTTCCGGATCGAAACCGGATGCTAACCCCCTGCACATTGGACGCGCCAATATGTTGCGCCCAAAAGGGGCGTTAATGGCGGGAAGTGGGGCAAGCGTATTAGCTGTTGGCCTCGGCGTGGAAGTCATGACCGACGTAAACATTGGCGCGGGCTTATGGCGTCTGACCGTCGCCATGTGCCTTATCAGTGTTGTGTTCGGTCTTTGGCGTCTGTCACTTTGTTTGTTGCGTCAACCTAGAGCCAAGCCGACGAACCAGCCTCTCGATTGGCCCACCTACACAATCATCATCCCCCTCTTTCGCGAAGCCCATATGGTCCCGCACCTTGTAGAAGCCATGTCGAAATTGGATTATCCGAAAGATCGGTTGGACATTATTTTCGCCTGTGAAGCGTTAGATATAGAGACAAGTGCTAACGCGCGGGCTTATTCCACAGCGCCGTTCCGAACGCTTATCGTTCCGCCTGTACTGCCCGGTGGAGAGCCTCAAACGAAACCACGCGCTTTAAACTATGCGCTTGCGCGGAGCCGTGGAGAGCTTGTGACGATTTATGATGCTGAGGACCGTCCTGACCCCGGACAGTTAAAAGCGGCCGCATGCGCTTTTTCTGCCAAGCCGGATTGGGTCGCCCTCCAAGCCCCGCTCGACTATTTCAATCTGTCTGATGGCTGGCTCGCCCGGCAGTTCGCACTCGAATATGCCAGTTTGTTCCATGTGCTGATACCGGCCTTTAACCGTTTGAACCTTCCCTTCCCGCTGGGCGGAACCTCTAATCATATTCGCCGTTCCGCTTTGGAGACAGTCGGGGGATGGGACCCTTATAATGTGACCGAAGACGCCGATCTTGCTTTTCGTCTTGTGGCCCGTGAGGGGCATATTGGGTGGATCAAACCCCCAACACAGGAAGAAGCCTGCCACCGGTTGGGGCCCTGGTTCCGACAACGATCGCGTTGGATCAAAGGGTATATCCAGACCTGGCAAGTGCATATGCAAACGCCTTTCGCCGGTGGATGGCGACGAGCCGTCATGTTGCAAGTGACGCTTGGCTTATCGCTGTTGTCCATTGCTTTTTACGCACCCGTTATGATGGGGCTGCTACTGTGGACTCTGGCTTATGCTCTCGGGGTCGTTAGCGAGGGCGTTGACCCGATTTATCTTTATGCGCTTGGTTTCAGTCTTGCTTGCGGCATGGTCGTCGGGGCGCTTGGCGCAGCGCGGATGAAACGACGCCGCCTTTGGTTATCTGTCATTGGGATGCCGATCTATTGGTTGCTGTTGTTTCCGCCCTTTATCTGGGCCTTGTGGGAGCTTCGCACCCGACCCTATTACTGGCATAAGACGGAGCATGGTGTTACGGGCGCGCGCCCGCAGACAACAGACGTGACTGAGCCAACACAATGGACCCCCAAACCGACCTCATCTTAACGCTTACCGGTATCGTTATGTGTGCGGCATTGGCCTTTGCCGGCATACGGGGACGTTTTAAAGAAAAGACGGATATTCGCCCCTATCGCATGCCATGGATGCCCATCGCACTCTGCGCTATCGCAGTGGGCTTCATGCTATTTGTGCATCTGGTCAATATTGCGGGATTTGAAACAGGCCGATGAACAACGGCCCATCCAAGCCTCCCAACGATTGAGCCCTAACCCACAGATTTCAAACGCTTTAACCTGATTTAAAGCTCTAAATACTATTTATTGGTGTGTTTTCGAGAAATATGTGGGTTTCGGAAACGCCGCACACCGGCCTGATGGACCCGTCGTCCTGCCCCTTCACGACAGTGCTCCGCATTGCTGTGGAAGACGTTGGGCCTAACAGGCGGGTGTGTTGCCCGCCGCCATATCCAGAGTGATTTGAAGTCTGTAAGGCTACCGCCTTTTCGCAGCTTTAGCGCGGCGCCATCACCATGACCATCAGGCGGCCTTCGGTCTTGGGTTCAAACTCGACCTTGGCAATCTCTTCGAAGTCTTCTTTGACACGACCCATCAGGTCCATGCCGCGGTCCATATGCGCCATTTCGCGACCCCGGAAACGGACGGTTACTTTGACCTTGTCGCCACGTTCGAAGAACTCGGTCATTTTCTTCGTTTTGACCATATAGTCATGCGTATCGATATTCGGACGCATTTTAATTTCTTTGAGCGAGCTTGTGCGCTGGCTCTTACGATTGGCAGCCTTTTTCTTTTGCGCTTCAAAGCGCATTTTCCCGTAATCGAGAACTTTGCAGACGGGCGTTTCACCCGGCGCGACTTCGACGAGATCCAGACCTGATCGTTGGGCCTCTGCCAAGGCTTCAGCAATCGGCACAACGCCACGTTTATCCCCATCTTCGGCGATCAAAAGCACGCGCGGGGCGGTGATGTCCCGGTTGATCCGCGGGCCTTTTGGTTTTTTGGCCGGCTGAGCGGCATGAGGTCGTCTAGCGATGGTCGTTCTCTTTCAGTATCTATGCGCCGATAGTGTGGCGCGCCGCAATATGGCCGTTTGCGCGCAAGGGTTCAAGCGGCAAGGCCCGCATAAGGTCTATAAATTACTGTGCATTTTGGCCTAAAAGACGTGCATAGACCCGCAATGTTGCCGCTTGTAGCGCGCGTTTTGAAAATTTCTTCTCAATACGGGTTCGCCCGACAGGTCCAACATCCGGCAAGCGATCGCAGGCTTTAATCGCCTTTGCCAATGCTATCGCATTCCCCGGCGGAACTAAGTAACCAGTTTTTTTATCATTGACGACTGACAGCGCACCGCCATGCGCACTCGCCACAACAGGGCGTTCCATCGCCTGGGCCTCTGCCGCTGTGCGCCCAAAGGCTTCTGGATCTGTTGACGGACAGATCACGATATCAGCGGCACGATAGGCGGTCGGCATATCCGTGTCGTGGCCGGGTTTATGGATACGGTCTGGCACATTCAATTCTTTGGCCAGCGCATCCAACTTCGCGACAAAACCGTCTCGACCTTGCGCGTCACCCAACAGCACGAGGTGATAATCATCAGGTAATTTAGCGAGTGCGCGGATAGCGACCTCGCCGCCTTTCCAACCCGTCAGCCGACCCGGCAGTAGGACGAGTTTCGCCGCATCCGGCACACCCCAAGACCTACGCCGCGCTTTAACTGCCTCTGTAGAGACGACCTTCGGATCAAAGCGGTCCATATCTACGCCGCGTGGGATAGTGACAATCCGACTGGCCGGCGTCTTGTGTGTCGCCTGAATATGATCGGCAGTAAAACTACTATTGGCGATTACGACGTCGCCGCGGGCCATGATCGAATTATAGCGCCGCTTGCCGGGAAAACCTTCATTATAGATGCCGTGATAGGTTGTCACAAAGGGAACGTTTTCAGCAATCGCGGCGCGCCACGCCGCCCAGGCCGGGGCGCGAGACCGGGCGTGGACAATATTAGCCTTGGTGTGATGGATCAGCCGCCGCAGCGCCGCTACGCGCCATGGAAATGACAAGAGCCGCTTGGACCCGACATTCATCGTGTAGTGTTTCGCGCCAAGATCCAGCAGCTCTGGCACCATGCGCCCGCCAGCACTGACGACATGCGCGGCGTGCCCTGCTTGGACCAAGGCATCCGATACTTCCAGCGTCGTCCGCTCCACCCCGCCCGCATCCAAGGCTGGCAGGACTTGCAACACACTGTATGAAGGCGACGACGACATAGGAGCGCCCCTAGTGAGCCAACACGAACAGTTCAACCATGACGGTACGTCATTAGCCTATAAACGCGTCGAAGGCCGTGGCCCGACCGTGATATGGTGCGGCGGCCTAAAGAGCGATATGGAGGGGTCTAAGGCCGTCTTTCTGCATGAACGTTGCGCTGATATGGGCCAGGCTTTCGTCCGATTTGACTATTTCGGTCACGGGGTCAGCGGCGGCGATTTTATCGATGGGACGATTTCGCGTTGGGCGTCTGATACAGTCGCGATGATTGACCGCTTCGGCGCGCAAGGCTGCGTCTTGGTTGGGTCGTCCATGGGCGGATGGGCGTCTCTGCTCGCCGCGCTGGATCGACCAGATGTTGTTAAGGCCCTCGTCCTGATAAATCCCGCACCGGACTTTACCGAAAAAATGGTCTGGGCCGGATGGGATGATCATAAACGGCAAATGTTGATCGAAGACGGTGTCGTTTTTGAGCCGTCAGATTATGAGGAGCCCTATGCTTATAGTCGCGCCTTGATCGAGGATGGGCGCGCTCGGCAGATTTTGGACGCGCCCATTCCCCTCACCTGTCCCATCGATATTCTGCAAGGTTTGGAGGATATGGTGGTCCCGCCCGACTATTCGCGGGCCATTATTGATAAGCTGCAAAGCGATCGGGTCAGCTACAAACTGATCAAAGGCGGCGATCATTCCCTGTCGCGCCCGCAGGATTTAGAGCGGCTTTGGCGTACACTCAGTCCGCATATCACGGGCCCGCAAATCACGGGATCGTGACAGCCGCTAACGCATCCGTCTGTTAACGCACACAAATCAACGGAGGCTCTATGACACGTTCACCATTTTATCTCATCGCGGGTGCGGCTTTACTGATCGGCTGTTCCAATGCCGATGCCCCTGCAATATCGGAGGCCCCATCATCAGTCGCTCAGGAGGTCGTCTCCTCTGTCGCTGATATGCCGGTTAAAACAAAAGCCGTCCTCATCTACGCAGACTGGTGTGGTAGCTGCAAAGTTCTCGACCCTGCCGTGAAGAAAGTCCAAGGCATGGGACCCATTCCGGGCGCAGAGTTTGTCACGCTTGATTATACGGATAAGGACGACGAGGCCTTTTTCGCGGCGGCTGAGGCGGCTGGCGTCGGGCCCGCTATTCGCAGCGCTTTGGATGGCAAGGTGAAAACGGGTCAGCTTTTCTTGGTCGATCTGGATGATCAGGCCGTGATCCAGAAAATCACGAAAGACGACGCGGCTCCCACGATCCTGAGCAAAATACAGGACGCCGTCGCACAATCATAGCGTCCAAAAACCGGCGTCGCAGTTAGGCCTATCGCTGTGAAAATGGCTTCGCTAATGGGTGCCTGTGAACGCGCCGATACGAACATATCCGCCCTATAGCGGCTTGAATTACCACTCCGCCAAGCGCTTCATGGCGGAGCAATTCCGCGACGCCAAATTGCCTTTTGCGGAGGAAGACGCCCTGGACCTTCTGCTGGGTCTGACAGGTCTTAGCCATTCTGAGTATATCGCGCGCGGCAAAGACGTCGTGCCCGCAGAAGCGCTGGACCGCTTACGCACCGCAGCGGATCGACGCCTGACCGGTGAACCCGTCGACCGCATCTTGGGCTGGCGGGAATTTTACGGACGTCGTTTTGTCATTGACCATGTTCTGAGCCCAAGGGGCGATACAGAAGTGCTGCTACTGGCAGCGCTGGAAGCCGTTCGCGATCTTGAGAAACCGCATTTACTGGATTTGGGGACGGGCAGCGGGGCGCTGGCAATCAGCCTGCTGGCGGAAAGGACCGATGCTCATGTTACGGCAACAGATTATTCGATGAATTTGTTGAAATCGGCTTTTCAAAATGCCGAAGCTCACGGGGTAATGACGCGACTAAGGTTTTACCGATCCAATTGGTACAGCCTACTCCCCGAGCAGAAATGGCACGCAATCGTCAGTAACCCTCCCTACATCACCGAGGCCGCCATGGCCGATCTACCGACTGAGGTCGCTGACTATGACCCTGAACTGGCTTTGTGTGGCGGGGTCGACGGGCTTGATCCCTACCGCACAATTATACCCGGCGCGCCAGAGCGTCTTCATCCGGGCGGGTGGCTCGGCGTGGAAATCGGCTACGATCAAGCGGACAGTGTGACAAGCCTGTTCGAAAAATCAGGATTTGAACACATTAAGCTGCACCGCGACCCGGCGGGCTTACCGCGCGTTATAGAAGGTCGGCGTCCAAAATAACGCGCCTTTGCCGATTGGACGTCCTGTGGAGAAAACACTTTGACATCACGGGGGGCTTTGCTAGTTGAACATTAAGCGACGTTGGTTTGTTCGGTCAGAGAGGCCCGCCAACACCGCTCAACTTGCCGAAACATTGCGACTGTAACCCCCGATAAGTTCAAAGGTTACGTCATATCGGTGTTGCGGCTTGCTGCCATTCGTCAATATCAGGGCCAGCACAATGAAGCGTCAGCGCGGAAGAAACCGGAATAACAATAACCGGAACAATACAAATCGGTCGTTGGAATCTAACGGACCGGATGTAAAAGTCCGCGGCAATGCTGCGACGATCTATGAGAAATATACGCAGCTTGCCAGGGATGCCAAAACGTCGGGCCAGCGCGTCAAAGCGGAAAGCCTGCGCCAACACGCCGAGCATTATCTGCGCCTGGCCAACCAGCATGAAGCCGAACGTGAAGCCCGTGAAGCCGCCAAAGAAGCTGAACGCGAGGCGCGCGAAGCGGAACGCGAAGCCCGTCGCGCAGAGCGGGCCGAACGCGGGGAAGACCCTGAAGAAGAGGGTGAGCGTCGTCCACGTCGATCCCGCCGTAATCGTCGCGATCATGACGAAGCAAAGTCCGAAGACAATGTGTCTTCTGAAGGGGACAAGGCCGAAACGACCTCTGGTGATCAATCCGACGAAGAGAAGCCCAAGCGGCGTCGCCGCGCCGCGCCGCGCCGCAAAGATGAAGGCGAAACGGAAACCGTCGCTGCAGAGTAAACAGGCCGAAACGCCAGACCATCATCCGGTAGGCCTCTTCAAGTTTTTCCTGAGGAGCGCTTGAACCTTAGGACCGCATTCCCATTTCAAGAAGGAAAACGCGATATGCACAATGCATGTCGCCATCCCGAGTTGAAAGAAGGAGTGATTGGCCATGGACATCCAAGCCTACACCCAACGTGCGCGGGGCGTTATCAAACAGGCCCAATCAGAAGCCGTCACGCGCGACCACCAACAACTTTTGCCGAGCCACCTTATGCTGGCCCTGCTTAATGAAGACGGCCAACTGCCGCGCAAGCTTATCCAAATGGCGGGCACGCCGGTGGATGCGCTTCTCCGTGGCGTAGAACAGGCTGTCGAAAAACAGCCCAAAGTCCAAGGCGGAAGCGGGCTCAGCCTCGCCCAACCCACCGCAAAAATTTTTGCCAATGCCGAGAAAGCCGCCAAAAAAGCGGGCGATGCCTTTGTGACGCTGGAACGCTTATTGCTGGCGACTGCGCTGGGGGCAGATGCCGACTTGCGCAAAGCGATGGAAAAAGCGGGCCTCGACCCGTCGCGTCTGACCGAGGCCATTCGGTCTGTCCGCCGCGATGATCCGGTCACGAGCGATACGGCGGAAGATCAGTATGAAGCGCTGGCGAAATATGCGCGCGACCTGACTCAAGCCAGCCGCGACGGCAAGCTCGATCCTGTTATTGGTCGGGATGAAGAAATTCGCCGGACGATCCAAGTGCTGAGCCGCCGCGGGAAGAATAATCCGTTGCTGATCGGTGAACCCGGAGTCGGCAAGACCGCCATCGCCGAAGGTCTCGCCAATCGGATTGTCTCTGGCGATGTGCCCGAAAGCATTCGCGGCAAACGCTTGCTGGCGCTTGACCTCGGCGCGCTGGTCGCGGGCGCGAAATATCGCGGGGAATTTGAAGAGCGACTGAAAGCCGTCTTGAAAGAAATCGAAGCGGCCAATGGACAAATCATCCTGTTCATTGATGAAATCCATCAGCTCGTCGGTGCCGGGAAAACGGACGGCGCGATGGATGCGGCGAACCTTTTAAAGCCTGCCCTCGCCCGCGGAGAACTACACTGCATTGGTGCGACAACGCTGGATGAATATCGCAAATATCTGGAAAAAGACGCCGCACTTTCCCGCCGCTTCCTAACCGTATTTGTTACGGAACCGACTGTCGAAGACACTGTGTCCATCCTCCGGGGCCTGAAGGAAAAATATGAAGTTCATCACGGCATTCGCATTTCGGACGCCGCGATTGTCAGCGCCGCGCGACTGGCGGATCGCTATATCACGGACCGCTTTTTGCCCGATAAAGCCATTGACCTAATGGACGAAGCCGCCTCGCGCCTACGCATGCAGGTCGATAGCAAGCCGGAAGCCCTGGATCAGATCGACCGCAAGATTGTGCAAATGAAGATCGAGGTCGAAGCGCTGAAACAGGAAAAAGACGACGCGTCCAAAGAACGACTTGAAAAGCGCTTGGAAGAGATTGAGGCGCTAGCCGCGCAAAGCGCCGAAATGACCGCCGATTGGGAAGCGGAAAAAAGCAAGCTGGCCAGCGCTACAGATGTGAAAGAACAGCTGGAACGCGCGCGCTTTGAACTTGACGATGCGGTTCGGCGCGGCGACTATGAAGCCGCCGGGCGCCTGCAACATGTCGATATTCCGGCACTGGAAACGCAAATGGCCACGCTGGAAGCGCGTGATGAAAGCGGCGCGGGCGATAGCGAAACCGTGACGCCTGACATCATTGCCACAGTCGTGTCGCGCTGGACCGGCATTCCTGTCGAAAAAATGCTAGAAGGCGAACGCGAAAAACTGATCGAGATGGAAGCCATCTTAGGCGCACGCGTGATCGGCCAAGGGACCGCTATTGAAGCCGTTTCTGACGCTGTGCGGCGCGCCCGAGCCGGTCTTCGCGATCCGCAACGCCCAATCGGCAGTTTCATGTTCCTCGGCCCGACGGGTGTCGGCAAAACGGAGCTAACCAAAGCGCTGGCTGAATTCCTGTTCGAAACGGACGACGCCATCACACGCATCGATATGAGCGAGTTTATGGAAAAGCATAGCGTGTCGCGCCTGATCGGGGCGCCGCCCGGCTATGTTGGTTATGACGAAGGCGGCGCGCTAACCGAAGCGATCCGGCGGCGGCCCTATCAGGTTGTGCTGTTTGACGAGATCGAAAAAGCCCATCCCGATGTCTTCAATGTTCTGCTGCAAGTCTTGGACGAAGGCCGACTGACGGACGGGCAAGGGCGCACAGTCGATTTCAAAAATACGCTGATCATCATGACGTCGAACATTGGCGCGCAGCATTTGCTGAACCTCGGCGAGGGCGAAAGCGTACAGAAAGCCAAAGTCGGCGTCATGGCCGAGGTAAACGCCCATTTCCGTCCGGAGTTTCTCAACCGGGTCGATGAAATCTTGCTGTTTGAACGCCTGAAACCTGAACATATGGGTGCGATTGTCGATATTCAGTTGGCGCGCTTACAAGGCTGGCTGCGCGATAAACAGATCACGCTTCATCTCACTGACGCAGCGCGCGAGCATCTGGGCGGTGAGGGCTATGATCCATCCTATGGTGCGCGCCCGCTAAAGCGCGTCATTCAAAAACAAGTCCAAGATGAACTCGCGCGGGAACTTTTGAGTGGTCGCCTAAAAGACGGCGATCAGGTCAAAATTGATGCCGCAGGCGGGCGGATAAGATTAGCCGTTATTCAGGCCGAGAACGGAACAGCCTAAAAAGAAATTGCGCGGGTTAATCCAGCCTTTCTGAAAATGCATAAGAGGTCCTCGCGTCGGAAACTGGTGCGATGGCCAAACTTTGCTAGGCTCACGTTTATGAGCAATGCAATTAGCTTTGGCCGACAAGCCGCGACCTACGCCAAAGGGCGTCCGACTTACCCTGACGCTCTTTTTGAATGGATTGCCGAGAACAGCCCCTCAATGCAAAGGGCTCTCGATATTGCAACAGGGTCTGGGCAAGCGGCGCAGACCTTGGTCAAATATTTTGACCATGTGGATGCAACAGACATTGATCCCGCCCAAATCAAAGCCGCCACCCCACACGCCCATATCACCTATCACACGGCACCCGCCGATCAGTCGGGCCTGCCTAAGCAGAGCGTTGATGCGATCAATGTTGCAACCGCTTTACATTGGTTTGCAGGCGAGGCTTTCTGGTTGGAGATTACCCGGATTGCCAAACCCGGCGCATTTTTCTGTGCCTATGTTTACAGTCTCGCCCAAGTTGAAGGACCTATTCAAACGGACTATCTCGACCCCTTGTTTGATCGTCTCGCCCCCTATTGGTCGGCCGGCAATCACTTAGCTATGTCAGGATATACAGCCGAGAACACATATTGCCCGTTTCAGACAGTAAACGCGCCGCAGTTTGATGCAGGCGGATTGTGGACTGCTGGACAATTAATGGATTTCATTGAAAGCTGGTCTGCGCATTTGCGCGCAAGAGATGATGGCCACGCCAAGGCCCTTGCAGAGATACGCCAAGCCGTTCTTTTTGCCGCCGGCGAGACACCTTTAAAGGTATCACTGCCTTTATCTATCTTAGCCGCAAAGATTGAATAAACCAGTCTAAGGCGCTTGCGTAGTCCGTTTAGACCCCAACGAAAAAGCCCGCACTTTAATGCGGGCCATCAAATTTTTTTGATCGTGAGGCTGGGGCTTAGGCCTTTGGTTTTGGCCCCGGCTTCTTTCGGGGCGTCCCATCTTTTTTCAGGAGATTGCCATCTGCGTCACGAGGAACGACTGTCCCTTTCTTTGGTCCGCGTTTACGAGGCGCGTTAGAGCTCTTTGCCTTTGCCGCTTCTGTAGCGGACTTGGGTTTATTTTTAGAACCTTTGGGGCGTCCGCGACCGCGTTTTACGGCCGTATCCGCTGTTGCCGAAGTCGCCTCTGTCTTTGGTTTATTTTTCGACCCCTTCGGACGACCGCGACCCCGTTTCACAGGTGCGTCAGCAGATGAAGCCGTCGCTGCTTTAACTTTGTTTGTTGAGCCCTTTGGACGTCCACGCCCCCGTTTGACCGGCTCTGACGCGCTCTGTGTGCCTGTTACGTCTTTTACAGAGTCTACGACATCTTCTGCTTTATCCTTCGCGCTCGCGATTGAGGACGAGGCAGCACCGGCCAGACCCGCCGTCGCCGCTGTGGCCTTTGAGGTCAGCGATTGCGTCGTATCGCCAACAGATGACTTCACATCGCTAAAGGTAGAGCGTGTCTTCTCTGTCGCGCTGGCCGTCACTTCGCGTGTGCGGTTTGCGGCCATTTCGGCCGCGCGACGGGCTTCTGCAACGGGGTCAATATCGGCCGTCTCTGACACGCCTTTATCGGGTGAGAGATTATTATTGATCCGGAACACCGCCATCGCAAGTTCAGCCACGATGCGAATAACAAGAAGTGTGAAAAGAATTTTCACAAACCACGTTACAGGTACAATGAGCCAGTTCAAAGGGTCTAGTTTTACGGCATCAACGGCTTCAACGAGATATTTCAGACCGTAATAAATGATCGCCAACCAAAAAGCGGGCACGACGAGCTTTTCTTTGAACAATTTATCAAAAGAAAAGAAAAAATTGATGAGGTTTTTCATAGGATCAAATCATCCGTTGAATTGGAAGAATTAACTAATCAATACACGATAATGAATTCAGCTCGCAAGCGAATTAAGCGGGTCGCGCGCAGAGGCGTAAACAAGGCACGCACCTACCGACGCTATCGCGGTAAGGCAGCTGTCATAACTGTGGCACTAGGCTGCGCCTCAACCACAGGGCTTGTCGAACGCATTGTTTCAATCTCGGCCCGTCGCGCCGCAAAATCGGCCATACGACTTTTCGCAAGGGGCTTACCGGAGAGTTGCGACAAGCGACGCGGATTAATTTTCTTACCGTGATGATGGACTTCATAGTGCAAATGCGGCCCCGTGCTGCGGCCTGTTGTCCCGACATATCCGATCACTTGGTCCTGCGTGACATAGGCACCGGCTTTTATGCCTCGCGCGAAACCGTTCAGATGCGCGTAAGCGGTTTTATATCCGTCCGTATGACGGATGCGGATATATTTCCCAAAGCTGCCATACCAGTTCGCCCGTTCGACTGTGCCGGAGCCAGCCGCCAAGACGGGCGTTCCCGTCGGCGCAGCAAAATCGACGCCGCTATGCATTTTACGATAGCCTAAGATAGGATGTTTACGGCGCCCAAAGGAGGAGCTGAGTCGCGCCCCATTGATGGGTGTCGCCCGGAGCTTTCGTTTCGCCGTCTTGCCCGCCGCATCGTAAAAATTCTGGCGGCCATTTTCGTCTTCAAACAACCAATAATCAGAAGTTTTCCCGCGCGGACTGAAAGACGTATAAAGCAGATCACCCGCCTTTACGATTTCACCCTTATGATCGCGTGCGACTTCGAAGAACATTTCGAAGGCATCGCCGGGTTGAATATCGCGTTGAAAATCGACTGAATATTCATAGATATTCGCAAATTGTTGAACGACTTTGTCCGGTGCGCCCAGTCGCGTCGCATCAACATAGAGCGAGCTTCTTATGTTCGCGCGAACCGCCAACGTCTCGTAATCAAATTCGGCATCAATAGAACGGGCCGACCAGTCTTCGCCCACACGCGTAACGAATACCGTACGCTCTACGCTGGGCTTAAACGTGACATCGGACAGCGTATCGCCGTCAAAATAAAGATCGAAACTCTGACCCGCGCGCAGGCGACGCGGCGAGAACTCCTCCGAGAAGGCTTGTGTAAACCGATAGGCATCTGTCCCGGACAGGCCTTCACGCTGAAGCATCGGCCCCAGATTATCACCGGGCTTCAACGTCACAGAGCGTATCTCTCTCGGCGGCATGGCAAAGACAGGATCAAGGGCGATATCAAAGCGGCTGATGTCAATATTTGGCGTCGCCACGGCGAGTTTGGCCGAGGCCTCTGCCGCCGCTTCGCCGCGATCGCCTGGCCAAAACAGTAAGGCGGACAGCGTCAGAGCTCCGCCAGCCATTAAAGCTTTCAGACCATTGCCGCGCGGCACACGTGTGGAACTAAACGTTTGGAAGGCCTTTGCCCGTACAGACAGCGCAGCCGTCAAGCGCTCCGACAGGGGCGTCTCTGACTGATCTTCATCGGCGGAATGATCAGGCGTGCGCGGCATAGATCGTCAATCCTTAAAACCAGTCATAATACTGACTGCTCGACCCTCTCCCGGCCTTGCGCCGAGATGACTGAGCGGTCTTTGCCAGTCTATCTCTTCGCAAAGCGTTAACTATGCGCCAAGGATCGCGATCTCTTTCAGACAATCTACCGTCTGTCGCGATCCGAATAACAGATGACACAGAGTTGGCTGGACTCGCAAGGCAATGGGTCAGCACATGACAAGACTGTCACTTTGGCACAGCATCCCCCCTTCTTTTTCACGTGACGTTATAAACACATTCGGCATAAGCGACGTCTATGGCCCACGAAGACGCCGCCTCCACCTCAAAACCGCGCCGGTCTGTCTGGTTCTTTCTGGGATGGGCAATATTGGTTTGTGTGCTGATCTTAGCCGCCATCGCCTTCTGGGCTTGGACGCAGCGCTATAGCCTGATCGAAAAGCAATTTATCAGTGCGCTTGAAAGCCGTGGAATAAGAGCCACGCTTTCCGTGCAATATGCAAACGGAACTCAGGCAGAATTGCGCGACGTTCGCCTGCACTATGAAGACAAACCCTTTTTGAGCCTCGATCGTTTAAAGGCAGACTATAACTGGCGCGAATTGCGAGAGGGAAAAGTCGAAACGCTTTCCCTAACGGGCCTAAAGGCGAGCTTTACTCTAGACGAAAACGGGCGGCCGATCGATCCGTGGATACCGAAAGGCTCAGGCGGTGAAACGACATTGCCACGCCGCGGCACTTTCCTTCGAGGGGCGGACGTCTTACTTCGCAGCCCCTATGGCGAGCTGTCAGTGCGCGGTGATGCCGACATTCTAGCTTTAAACAGCATCACTTTTGAAGGGCATGTCAAATCCTCGTCTCTCAACTACCAAGGCGCGGAGTTGAGTCTTGATGGTCCATTGCGCGCGAGTCGAGCGGAGGACGCGGTTCGTTTTGAGACAGGCGATATGCGATTATCCGCCACTCATCCGTCATTTCATTTGCACCAAGCCCAGCTATCAACGGTCGGAAGCTTTGACCTCTCCTCTCAAATCGCGACGGCAGAAGGTCGTCTTTCAGGCGGAAACTTTACGTCATCAGTAGGGTTGGAGGGCCAGATCGAAACCCTAGAACTCAACGGACGCTTCAACCCGCAAAGCGGCTTTGAAGCCCTGATGACACCGGATCTACGATCTGTGACAATCACTAATCCCGAGAGACGGGGCGATCTGGCTCGAACTTTGTCTTTATCCAACGCGCTGGAAAACGTGCCCATTGCTCGTAATTTTTCGCCAACCTTAACCCAACCTTTGGACAACTTATTGGGCGGCGCAAATATATCCGGGCGTCTGCGTCTATCCGTGACAGAGACGAAAAGGACTGTATCACTTCTCTCCCCTTTAATCGTGACGCGCGATAATACCCGCCTCACCTTGGAAACTGAGGCAGACTCGCCATTCTATGAACACCGAACAAGCGGTGATCATTATGACATAAAAGCACGCGCGCAGCTCTCTCATCCGATCCCGTTAAGCTTATCGCCACTTGAGCTTTCGATAGAATCCTCAAACGGTCTTTCCGTCGAGACCGTGCGGCGTGCTGTTGGCCGCCTAAACTCGCGACGGAATTGGCGAAGTGAGAGCCCGGATAATCAAGCCGTACGGATGGGACCTCTTGACCTGCGCTTTGATTACCGAAACGAATTAGAAAGCTCTCGAACCCTTCGTCTGGAAGGCATAGCCGATTATGATGGCGACATTCCCGGCGGGGTCGTGACTGGCTTGAAAGCCGGCGGGACAATGACCGCTCAACTTTCTGAAGACGGCCCGATTGTACATTACACACCGGATGGTCCGGTTCGATTTGATCGGCTGGAGACCAGTTCGGAATGGGCGCTGGAACACTTCATTGGCACTGTAATTGGCGACGATCCGATATTTGCGCGGCAAGCGGACGAGACGACGCAAGTCGCCACACGCCTGACGAATGTTACAGTACGGGCGCAGCGTGACGAAAGCGCAGAAAGCGGAGAGGCGGACGTTGATATCCAGCTCGCAGAGGCTTCGCTCTCTGGAACCATAAAACCCAGCCTGCAAAATTGGGATATAGAATTTGGGAAAATGCAGGCGATTAGTGAGAACTTTCCTGTCCCAAGCACAGACCTAACTCTACCGTCTGGAACACTCGCCATACAATTATCGCCGACGCAGCGAACAAAGTTTCACATGGTGGCCCCGTCTTCCACGCTCATCACGCCATCCTATGAAATTAGCGATATGGCCTTATTGGCGCGCGGAACGGCAGAAGACTACCAGTTGGAGTATTCTAACGGACAAGTAAAAATCATCACGGCGCCGGGAAAAACTCCTCTACCCATCATGCCTGCGACTGGGGTCCTCAATTTTGCTGGCGGCAGCTTTACGGGTAAAGCCGTCACCCACTTACCCCGGGCCAAAGATCAGCCCTTTGAGGTGAACTATACGCTCCAAGACGGTCGCGGTAAGGCAAATATCAATATTCGCGATCTTCGTTTTCGCCCGCGCGGGTTACAACCTCAAGATCTGGTTCAAGCCCTGCGCGGGAAAATCGCACAAGTTGAAGGCCCGATTGATGCCGATTTAGTCGTCAACTTTGGTGGCGGGCAACCTCTATCGGGATCAGGACAGGTCACGATGAAAAACATCAATATGGGTACAGCCCCCGGTCCCATTACGGGCATGAGCGGCACCGTCGCCCTGACCTCTCTCTTCCCCGTTATATCCGCGCCGAACCAAGTTTTATCCTTGGACCAATTCGACCCGGGCGTGCCGCTATTGAACGGTGATTTCACCTATTCCCTCGTCGAAGGCGGCGTAGAAGTCGTCAACGCAGCCTGGCCCCTAGGCGAGGGTCAAGTGACGATTGACCCGTTTACTTGGGCTTACACCGCTCCGGAAAACAGGGTTACTTTAAGGGTGTCCGGTGTGGAAGTCGGAGAGTTTCTTCAAAACATTGGCAATGGCCGCCTTTCTGCGACCGGCACAATAGAAGGCGTTATACCGGTCATCGTCCGCGGTATTGATGTGCGGGTTGATGGGGGCCGCCTCGAAGTTCCCGGCGGCGGATACATCCGCTTTCAAAGTGATCCGGAAATGGTTGACCGCGTTCCGAATAAGTTCGCAGCTGATGCATTTAAGGCGCTGGAAAATTTCCAATATGATGCGCTATTTGCTGAAATCGACGGCCCCTTTGGCGGTGAAGTCACGGTGGGCATGGCCTTTACCGGAACCAATGAGGAAATCCTCTACGGCGTGCCCTTTGCCTTCGACGTTTCGCTCAGTGGCGAGTTGTTCAATATTGCACGCAGCTTCAATACCAATGCAACGATCAAAAGCCAGGTCGGGCGCAATCTGACAATCAGCGAATAGCCCGGCTAGCCCGGCCCTGAACTGTTTGGCCCCATTGTTGCGTTATGACCGACATATGGATTGCTTTGCCGTTCACGGCCAAAGGTACTGGCCGGGCCATGACCAGGAATAAAGCGCATGTCATCGCCCAAGGGGAAGAGCTTCTGCTTTATACTATCGATCAGTTGCTGGTGATTGCCCTTCGGAAAATCCGTCCGTCCGATTGAGCCCGCAAAAAGAACATCGCCGACAAAAGCAATTTTCAAATCTTGATTAGCAATCACGACATGACCCGGCGTGTGGCCTGGCGTGTGGATGACGGAAAACTCTACCCCGCCAAGGCTCAGCACATCACCGTCATCCAGATAGCGATCCGGGACGACGGACCGACCCATGCCGGGGTGGCCATATTGCGCCCATTGATCGGTGATACCGTCCATCCAGAATTGATCCTCTTTATGCGGACCAATCACAGGCACACTCAAATCTTCGCGCAACTCATCGGCTGCGCCCGCATGATCAAGATGGCCATGGGTGAGCCAAATTTCCTTTAAAGTCAGACCCAGCGTGTCCAGAGCTTCGCGCAAGCGCGGCGCCTCCCCGCCCGGATCAACGAAGACTGCCTCTTTCGTTTCCGCAACATATAGCAGGGAGCAATTTTGTTGAAACGGCGTAACCGGAATGATTTTAAGCTCGAGCATGTGATGTCATGTCGGCGGATATGCGCGGCATCGCAAGCCCTAACATGACAAAACCGCCATTCAGACGGGGTTCAGGGCCTCTTCCTTAGAGACATAATCAGGCCGAAACCGGTCTCTCTCTTTGAACTGCCCCGACCCCTGTGTCGGGGCGTTTTTTTTGGCAGCCCTATTTTAGATCGCCTAGCCCGATAGAATTGTCACAAATAACCCTTGCGCGTGTCATCTTGGCGTCATGTATTTCAATTAAGGCTTGTTTGCCCCAACCCGGCCCTAGCCTGATGCACATAACCCTTCTCCCCCTTCGGTTCGTGCAGAAAAAGGCTAGGGCTTTTGCTTTTCTAGCGCTTAAGCCGAATTTTTCTTGATATAGTCCGCGAGGCGGTCTCTGGCGATTGTCTCTTGCGCGGGACGCGAGCTTTTCCACTCTTCATTCGTTTCGATCGCTTTGGCCATTTCCGCACCGAGGACGAGGTCCTTGACCGTCACTTGGCCCCCTTGAGCTTCGTCTTCGCCCATTAAGACGGCAAAACGCACGCCGCGCTTATCCGCATATTTGAGCTGCTTGGTGACATTACCTGAGCCTGTAAAGACCTCAACGCGGATACCATCTTCGCGTAAGCCGGCAGCGAGTTTAAAATAATTCGGCAGAAGAGATTTATCGAAGACAGTAATCAGGACAGGGGGCGGCGCGTCGGCTTGCAAAGCCTCCATGCGCTCTAAGGCGCTCACAAAACGAGACACACCAAAGGAAAAACCTGTGGCGGGGACAGGCTGACCTCGGAAACGGGAGACGAGATCGTCGTAACGCCCGCCGCCACCAATCGAGCCAATGCGGACAGGCCGGCCTTTGCGATCCCGAATATCGGCGAGCAATTCCAACTCAAACACAGGACCCGTATAATAGCCAAGGCCGCGCACGATTGAGGTATCAAAGCTGACGCGATCAGAGCCAAAACCAGTGGCGCTCAGGAGCGCATCAATCTGGCGAAGTTCGTCAACCCCTTGCCCGCCGCGATCCGACCCTCCGACTAGTTTTTCAAGTGTCGCCAAAGTTGTCTGCCGATCCGAACCAGACGCGGTTGTAAAGCCCATCACCGCTTTGATGCCTTCTGCATTGAGCTTTGCGCCCTCAACATAAGCGCCGGATTCATCCTCGCGCCCTTCACCGAGAAGTGCTTCCACGCCGTCTGCGCCTAAGCGATCAAGCTTATCGATGGAGCGTAAAACCTGTAGACGCTGTATTGCGCCCGCTTCCGTGTTCGGCACGCCGGAGCTTTCCAAAATTCCGTCCAGCAATTTGCGGTTATTCACACGCACCGCATATTGATTGTCTTGCAGACCTGCCGCGCGACCAATTTCCGCCGCCAGCATGATCATCTCCGCATCGGCGACGGCGCCGCCCGCCCCCACTGTATCGGCATCGCATTGCACGAATTCACGAAAGCGCCCGGGACCAGGCTTTTCGTTCCGAAAGACAGACCCAGATTGATAGCGCCGAAATGGCTTGGGCAAAGCGTCATAATGTTCGGCAACAAAGCGCGCGAGCGGCGCCGTTAGGTCATAGCGCAATGAAAGCCACTGCTCGTCATCATCTTGCACCGCAAACACGCCTGTATTGGGTCGGTCATCGTCCGGCAGGAATTTTCCAAGCGCATCCGCATATTCAAACGCAGGCGTCTGCAGGGGCTCAAACCCGAACGCATCATAAACCGCGAAGGCTTTTGCAACCAGCTGACTTTCGGCGCGCAACACATGGGCAGGGCGGTCTTCAAATCCACGAGGACGACGCGCCTTAGGGCGAAAGGGTTTTTGCTTCTTAGCCATGCGCCGCGCCCTAAGCCGCAGATACACAAAAGTCTATGCTGCGGCTGAAATGGGCGCGCCTAAAGAAGACCCATCAGAGCCGCCGTAGACGGATCATGCGATCCGGATACGCCGCTTTCTAACTCGGCGAGGATTGTATTGGCGAGGACTTTACCAAGCTCCACACCCCATTGGTCAAAGCTATTCACCCCCCAGATCACACCTTGGACAAAAGTCTTGTGCTCATAAAGGGCGATCAAATGACCCAAGGCGGACGGTGTTAAAGCGTCCAGCGTAATTGTCGTCGACGGGCGGTTGCCCGGGAACGTTTTCTGCGGCGCGAGACTATCCAGATCGTCACGACCCGTATTTTCGGCGCGCACGACTTCTTCGCTCTTGCCCACCATAAGCGCTTCACTTTGCGCGAAACAGTTGGCCAGCAGCGCGCGGTGATGATCGGGATGACCTTCGGCATCTTCTAAAACCGCAACGAAATCTACAGGCGCGCCCGGCGTACCTTGGTGCAGCCATTGGAAAAAGGCATGTTGCCCGTTCGTACCCTCGTCACCCCACAGGATTGGACATGTTGTCCCTGCCGGTTGTCCGTCGCGTGTGATGCGCTTGCCGTTACTTTCCATTTCAAGCTGCTGCAAAAAGGCCGGCAATTTGCGCAGACGGCGGGCGTACGGAATGACCGCAAGGCTAGTATAATCTAGCCCGTTACGGTTCCATATGCCGATCAACGCCATCAGCACGGGCAGGTTTTCAGCAAAATCAGCGTCTTTGAAATGGCGGTCCATGGACGCTGCGCCGTCAAGAAAGTCCGCAAAAGCCTCTGGGCCGAAGGCAATAGCAAGACTTAATCCTACCGCACTCCATACGCTATAGCGCCCGCCGACCCAGTCCCAAAAATCAAAGATATTATCGGGATCAATGCCGAAAGCGATAGCCCGATCCCGGTTAGCAGAAACGGCGAGAACATGATCCGCAGCACTGCATCCGGCCGCTTCCAGCCAGCCCCGCACTGTCTCGGCATTCATTTTCGTTTCTTGCGTCCCGAAAGACTTCGACACAACGATGACAAGCGTTCGGGACGGATCTAGTCCTGCTATGGCGTCGTTGACGCTGGCGCCGTCCACATTATTGGCAAAGCGCAATTCCAGCGCCGCGTCGACCGTAGCGGCAAAAGCATCCGCGACGAGGCGCGGCCCCAAATCGGAGCCACCAATGCCGATATGCACAATGGCGTCAAACCGATCTGACGAGCGGACATCCTGGGCAAAATTCGCGATACGCTCTCGCATTGCCTTTACATCCGCTGCCAAGTCACCTCCACCAACGCCGCGCAAAGCCGTGTGCAGCACGGCCCTATTTTCCGATGTGTTGATAGGGTCCCCAGCAAATAGCTTTTCCCGCCACGTGTTGAGGGCCCGCGCCTCTGCTAGGCCCAGCAGTGCGTCGAGATCGCTCGCGCTGATCCGCTGCTTGGAAAAATCAGCCCGCAACGGTCCGACTTTATGCGCAAAGCCGTTCAACCGATCGGGTTCATTTTTGAAAAGATCCACAATCGACGCTGTGTTACTGCCGCGATTGCGAAGCGGCGCAAAATGATCCGTCATATCTCTGGCTCTTCAGTAAATGGGAAGCGAAAATTCGCTTAGGATGTCGCTATAGTTTCTAAGAGCTGACGAGCCGATAACGCAGGCTGGTCACACCCTGAGGAGGATCCGCATATTCGGTCACAAAAGGCAAACGACCTTTTGCCGGCAGCCGCGACTCAGACGGTTCAACATACCACTGCACGAGCAGTACGCCTGCCGGATCGTGTAAAGTCAACTCAATGAGCGGAACATCCACGCTGTCTTGGGACAAGTTGCGGACGGCGCCTTCAACCCGAATGATAGGGCGACCTTCGACAAGGGCCGTTTTTGCGATTGGCGGCTCAATCGTCAGGCCGCCGGCCCGAACCTCTATCCCGAAGGCTTTATAAAGAGAGGCCATTTCAGGCTGTCGATTTACGATATCCTGTCGGTTCAGATAGGCCGTGATAATCGCTGCAATCGCAATCAAGGCGGTAAGGATCCAGATGAGACGAATGGTTCGTTTCCGACGCCGTAGCCGAAGCGCATCAGTTTGATCACGGAGCAGGACATCTGCCCCAACCGCAGCCGTCGCCCCACTCTCAACGGTAGGGGTGGGCGTCTTGATAGACGACACATCTGCTGCACCCTGTCTTTCGGCCGGGTCTGTTAGAGCGGTGACGACATCTGATTTTAAGTCTTCTTGCAGAGCGATCTCATCGACTGAGGGCAAAGCTTCGGCATCAGACGTAGAAACAAACCACGTCGCACTGCAATTCGCGCAGCGCACGGTTCGACCATTAGACCCAATTGCATCCGAATCCGCTTTGTAAGAGGTCCCGCACTCTGGGCATGTAATGACAATATCCGCCAAAGAACCCCCAATCCCGTATCATATCCGACACGTTTTCATGCCTTTTATCGCCTTACTCTGCTGCTAAAGCGATTCTATACCATCTCTACCTTGACGAGAGCGCCTTGAATGTCCAGCCATCGTGCTATGTCTGCCTCCAATATGGCCGCCTCTAGCTTTGCAACAGATACAGACGCTGTGCCAACTTTGGCCCTACAGCGCGTCGCTCTGCGCTATGGGCGAGGGCCAGAGGTTTTAAAAGGTGTGGACCTGATCCTGCCCGAAGCTAGCTTTACCTTTCTCACAGGTCCTTCAGGGGCCGGCAAATCGACTTTACTGAAACTCAGCTATCTTGCGCTCAAACCTTCCCGCGGCCTGATCCAACTCTTTGGCGAAGATGTGGCTTTGTTGGGTTCCGGCGCCTTGCAAGGTCTACGGCAGCGTATTGGCGTTGTTTTGCAGGACTTCCGCTTAATTGATCACTTGACCGTCTTTGATAATGTATCTTTGCCGCTTCGTGTCGCCGGGCGCGCGCGGGAAAGCTATGTGTCCGATGTGACGGAACTTTTACAATGGGTGGGCCTTGGCCATCGCATGAATGCGTTCCCGCCGACACTTTCTGGCGGGGAAAAACAACGCTGCGCAATCGCTCGGGCTGTGATCGCCAAGCCGGACCTACTGATTGCAGACGAACCAACAGGGAATGTAGACCCGGATATCGGCCTTCGCCTGCTGCGCCTGTTCGCGGAGATGAACCGCATGGGCACGACTGTCTTAATTGCCACCCACGATCATGCGCTTCTCAACGAAATGCCAGCCCGTATTCTGCATTTGGATGACGGCCACCTTCGGGCCGGCCTTATGCCGCATGATGAAAGCGTTGCGCGGGGTCGGCCATGACAGACCCGATACCCACACAGAGCCCGGACAGACCCCATACGCTACCGCCTGAGCAGCCCTTATTGCCGAAGCGTCCAGAACAGGGCCGGGCCTTACTGATCGTTTTAGGGGTCATGGCCGCGCTCGCCGCCCTGTCACTCTTATTTGCGCGCGGGGCTATTCGCTTGGATACGAATTGGGTGAGCCAGCTTTCGCGCACTTCAACTGTTCAGGTTCTCGTCCCCAATGAAACCCTCCGCGAGGCGCAGATGGACAGCGCGCAAGCGCTGTTAAGGCAAGCCGTTCCAGATGCAAAAATAGACCAATTAAGCCGCGATGAGAGTTTGAACCTTATCCAACCCTGGCTCGGTGCAACCCGGTTGCCGGACGACTTGCCCGTTCCCGGCGTCATTACAATTCGGACTGACACACGCTTACCGATAGAGAGTCTGACGCGCCAGTTCGAAGACGCTGGCTTGAGGGTCAGTCTTGACGATCATAGCCGGTTTTCAGATCGTCTAGAACAAACCGTTCAACGCCTTGTTCTGCTGGGTATTGGATTGGTTCTTTTGACGTTCATTGCCGCCATCGCCGTCAGTATCTTCGCCACCCGGTCTGGCCTGGCGGCGCAACGGGATATTATTCATGTGCTCGTCCAAGCCGGAGCTTCGGATCATTTTATCGCGCGGCTTTTCGTCGGCCGCGCTGCAAGGCAGGGCGCCATTGGCGGCTTGATTGGCACGGTCGGGGCATTGGTCCTCTGGCTCTATGTCAGTTTTGGCCCGGGCCGGAACACACTGGGCTGGTCTAGTTTGGGCAATGTGGTTTCAGATATTCTTTGGTTGGCCGCCCTTATCATAGCCTTCGCCTTAATCTGTGCGCTAGCTGCTGGATGGGCCGCCCGACGTCAGCTTGCCGATGAAAGACGTCGCGCATGAGGCCCGTCCGCGCCTGGAAAAAAGAAATGCGCAAAACTGATCGCGCGCGAAATCCAAAACGGGGCGGAGGGCGACGGCGACTTCTGCTTTTTCTCCTCCTCCTTTTAATCGGTGGCCTGACCGGCGGTTTCTTTGTTTTTGCCCATCATGTGGACAGTTTGCAGGAACCAACCGATTTGCCCCGTGCAGACGGTATCGTTGTTTGGACGGGAAAAGGCGGCGGCCGCCTAGAAATGGCGGGACGTATGCTGCGAGACGGGCGCGGCGAACGACTTCTAGTCTCTGGCGTCAATCGTAGTCTGGACGCGGATCAGGTTGCGGATCTGTCGGACTTATCTGAAGACCTCTCCTCCTGCTGCTTGGATATTGACTATGCGGCGGAAGACACGCGCGGCAATGCACGGGAAACCGCCGCGTGGGCCAGTGCATTGGGCTATGACCATATCATTCTTGTCACCAGCGCTTACCACATGCCCCGCGCGCGCGTTGAAATCGGCCATGCAGGGCCCAGCCTTCGCATTACACCTGTGGCCGTCATGGCCACAGAACGTACACAATGGTGGCAGGACTTTGCTCGATTCCGGCGCCTGCTCGGCGAGTATGGGAAATATCTTCTTGCACTGGCCCGCGGACGATCCGGAGCGCGGGGCACGCTTCCTGATAGTTCCGAAACCGTTCCCAAACCTGACGCAACGCCACAATGAGCCACCGTATTTTCATCCTAACCGGGGCTGGCATTAGCGCAGAGTCAGGCGTCGCAACATTCCGCGACAATGGTGGTTTGTGGGAAGAACACCGCATTGAAGACGTCGCCACGCCCGAAGCCTTTACGCGCAATCCCGCCCTTGTTCAGCGTTTTTACAATGCCCGTCGCGCCGCGCTCAAAACGGTAGAACCCAACCCGGCTCATATTGCACTGGCAAGACTACAAACGGCGCTTGCGGAACGGGGCGGCAAGGCCGTTATCATCACACAAAATGTTGACGATCTGCACGAACGCGGTGGCGCGAAAGCTGTCATCCATATGCATGGCGAACTTAGGCGCGCCTTCTGTAAAGCCTGCGATCACCACTGGACGGAGGACGGCGACCTCTCCCCCGAAAGCCCCTGTCCAGCCTGCGGGACAATCGGCACGTCCCGCCCGGACATCGTCTGGTTCGGCGAGATGCCCTATCATATGGACCGCATCGAAGCCGAGCTTACCCAGGCCACACGCTTTGTATCCATTGGGACGAGCGGAGCCGTCTACCCCGCCGCCGGCTTTGTCCAAGGCGCGCGCAGCCTTAACATTCCAACGCTTGAACTTAATTTAGAACCCTCGCAGGGCTCTTACCTGTTCGATGAAGCGCGCCACGGACGGGCCGGCACATTGGTACCAGAATGGGTTGACCAATTACTCGGCGAGGGCCGCCTCTAACGCCGCTTCGCAATGGATCGCCGTCGTATCAAAAACGGGCAGCGGGCTATTATCCGCATCAAGCAACAAGCTCAGCTCTGTGCAGCCTAAAATCAGCGAGTCCGCGCCCATCTGTTTCAACTGCTTGGCGATCGCGACAAGCCGCACGCGGCTTACGTCTTCGATCTGATGGGCGCAAAGCTCTTCATAAATGATGCGGTGAACCTCCGCGCGGCCTTCCGCATCTGGCACAACCGGCTGCAACCCATCGCCGCGAAGCCGGTCCAGGTAAAAGCGATCTTCCATCGTAAAAGCCGTACCCAAAAACCCAGGATGGGCAAAGCCCGCCTTTTTCAACCGCGCGGCCGTCGCATCCGCAATATGAACCAAGGGGATCGTCACATTGCGCATCATGCGCGGCACGACTTTATGCATTGTATTGGTCGCCAGCACGATCAGCTCTGCTCCACCGCGCTCCAACTCGACCGCCCGCTCAGCCAGCCGATCGCCCAGCGCTCCCCACGCCCCTTCATTTTGCAACATCGCCACCTGCCCGAAATCAACAGATCGGATCAAAAGCCGCGGCGACGTCAGCCCGCCAAACCGCTCACTCGTGAGGCGGCATAGCGTTTCATAATATTGCAATGTCGAGGCTGTGCTCATTCCACCCAAAATGCCAATCGTTTTCATCCGGGGCGGGGTAGGGAAATAGTTGTCCATAGCCCCTCCTATCACTGTAGAGCGGCGTGACAAAGCCGTTGACGCGAGGCCCGCGGTTTTCTATCTGGCGCGCCTTGCCAATGACGTGCCCAGATGGCGGAATTGGTAGACGCGCCAGCTTCAGGTGCTGGTGTCCGTATGGACGTGGAGGTTCGAGTCCTCTTCTGGGCACCATTTTCCTTGCAATGGCTTCTGTCTGGCGTTTTGGGGCGATCCTTTTCGAATAGGCCTTAAGAGGCGGACGGGAATGGGCGTCAATTTTATAAAATTCCGCCCCTCTTAAAAATATCTCAAAAAAATGTCGCTGACTGCATCCATAGCCGCCTCTCGTGACGTCTTAAGAGTATAGGCATTTCGAAAGGAGACATTTGCCATGGAAAGCATTCTTATACCCTTAGGGTTTTTCGCTGCTATACCCACCACTGTTTGGGCGGTGACAGCTTATCGCTTTAAGCGCCAGAAAGAGAGTGTGAAGCTGTTAACGGCCATGACCGATAAAGGCCAAGAGGTGACGCCAGAGATCATCAAAACCTTAGGGATTCAGCAGCGCCCCAAACATTCTGATCTGCGCACAGGTCTCGTCCTGCTGGCCATCGGCTTAGCGCTGTTGTTGAGCGGAGGCGCCATCCCGGATAAAGATGGCCAAGCAGCCTTTGCGGCGTTTTCAACCTTTCCGATTTTGATCGGACTGGTTTTCATCGGCCTTTGGGGCTTCATCACCCGGAAGCCGGACGCCTAAAGCCTGCATAGGACCCGTCGCCTGAATCAGATCGATAAATTTGACGACATTGTCCGCGCCCATCAGGGCGCGGTCCGGGCTTTCCTGCGCCGATTGACAGGAGAAACAGGCCGCGCAGACGAACTCGCGCAAGAGACGTTTCTTCGCGCTTTTGAAACGAAAGAGCACTTGTCAGAGGTTCGGTCCGTACGCTCATGGCTTTACCGGATCGCCTATCGCCGCTTTCTGGATGATCATCGCCGCCATGTTAGGCGCGCGGCTTTGGAGCCCGAACCCGACATCCTATCCGTAAAACCGCGTCCGGGTCTGGCGCTGGATATTGCAAAGGCGATGGACAGCCTGCCTCCTGAACGTCGCGCCTGCGCCATGTTGTCGCTCGCTCTAGGCCATAGTCATAACGATATTGTCGACATAACCGGTTTGCCGCTTGGCACCGTCAAGTCCCATATCGCCCGCGCCAAATCTGTGTTAAAGGATCGCCTTCATGAGTATGAATAACGATATTTCAGCGCAGCTATCCGCCTATATGGCCCCCATCCCGGATGATGGGTTTTCTGATGATGTTATGGCAGAACTAAAAGCACAGGCCCCCGCCAGCCCTCTGCCTGCTTTTGAAACGGATATTGCGCGCAGCTCACGCTGGGCTGGACCCATCATCTCTCTGTGTCTTGGCGGGGCGGCAGCTTTGATCTGGAATGCATTAATCGGGCCGATAGCTCTGCCCGAGACTGCACTGAGCGCCGTCAATTTGGACGGAATTGTCGAAGCATTAAACGCGTCTTGGCTTTATCTGGGCGTGGCGATGATGGCCGTTATTGCATGGCTTGCGAGTGACATTATCAGCATGGGCTGAGCCCTATATCCTGACGGCTGGGCGCAACCGTCATAGAGACGTCATGCAGCCGTCACGCCCCCGACACCAAAGCGGACTAGCGGCGCGCAATTATGGCGCACTACCGGACACTTTTTATCTCTGATCTGCACCTGGGCTCTAAAGGCTGTCAGGCGGACGCGATTTGCGCGTTTATGAAGACGCATACATCGGACGAGCTTTACCTTGTCGGTGATATTATTGATGGCTGGCGCTTACGCAAGAAATGGCACTGGCCGCAAAGCCATACCAATGTCGTGCGCCGCATTTTGACCGCCGCGAAACGTGGGACAGAGGTGACCTACATCATCGGAAACCACGACGAATTTTTACGAGGCTTTCTGAAATTCCGTCTCGCTTTTGGCGACATTAAAGTCCGCAATCGGGCAACACACCAAGGCGCCGATGGCAAGCGCTACCTCGTCGTACATGGCGATATGTTTGACGGTCTGATGCGTGCCGACCGGAAATGGATCATGCATTTGGGCGATAGTGCTTACAACCTACTCCTTTGGGCCAATACCAAGCTGAATACCGTCCGGCGCTGGCTCGGCATGGATTATTGGTCGCTTTCAAAAGTCCTAAAAAGCCGAACGAAACGCGCCATGAACTTCATCCATTCCTTTGAAGAGCACGTGGCAGGATATTGCCAACGCAAAGGCTTTGACGGTGCGATATGCGGCCATATCCACGTTGCCGAAATGCGAGAGATCGACGGCATTCTCTACCGCAATACAGGCGATTGGGTCGAAAGCTGCACCGCCCTTGCCGAACATTATGACGGCACATGGGAAATCCTGCATTTCGCCCCACACGCTGCCATGATCCAGGATGCAGCGACCTATGGCGAGGCGGAATTGCTCGCGGCGGAGTGAGCGACACGACCGCTATTGGTGGGAGGAACGCGGTCTCTCAAAGCTTCAACATCGTCTTGGTAACGCTCTAACTGACGAAAAGCACGCTTTAACGACTTATGTAATCGTGGCTTGAGATATGGGAGAGCGGCCGAGGCCGGTAAATCACGAATGGCCATGAACAGCACCGTTGCGAAAATCAGGTCAGCTTCTGGCAAATACCCTGCGCCTCGCGCCTGCCAACCTTGCGTTGTCCCGTCACTATAACCAGAAAATGAAAATCGGGAATTCGCAAGAAACACGCCATAGCCGAAATAGACTGCTGTAAGATCGGTGAAGAGCTCGTAAAGCTCCATATCTATATCTGGCCATTGAATGACACGTTGTTGCGCGGCGTGGGATAATTCATGGGCAAAGGTCGTGACCAAATCGCCGGGACCCAATGACAGGTCAAAGCGAATGATTTCCCGAGCCGTCTGTTTTTCGGTTTCATCCCCGACAGCTTGGTAAGTTCCAGCCGGCGCAGGTTCGGCGGGTTGTACCATGGCTACACCGCCAAGAGATTCTGGCCGATCCGGTGACTCGCCGATCAACTCAAAAGGTGTGTCGTCCGGAAATCCCATTTGATGCATAACACAAGCAAAAAGGTGGCCGGGAAGTTGGGACTTATCGGGGGCTTCTGGGAAATGTTCCGGGATCGGCAACCAAAGTTCACTGTCAGCCAAACCCGGTAGGGCTGAGAGCATATCGATCAGATAAGCGAAGTGTTCGAATTGCCACGCGACGACATGTTTGTCGACGAGCGCGCGCCCGAACATGTGTCCTAAGCCTTCTTTTTCCCGTAAAGTTCTAGCCGGTGATCGACAAGCTCATAGCCGAGCTTCTCGGCGATGCGGTGTTGTAGGGCTTCGATCTCTTCGTCGACAAATTCGATCACATCGCCCGTCTGTACATCGATCAGATGATCATGGTGCTCTGAGTCGGCGGCCTCATATCGCGCGCGGCCATCGCGGAAATCATGCGTTTCGATAATGCCTGCATCTGCAAACAAGCGCACGGTCCTGTAGACGGTCGCCAGACTAATTTTCGGATCGACGGCTGACGCGCGCGCATAAAGCTCTTCGGCGTCGGGGTGATCATCGGCATCCGATAAGACACGCGCAATCGTGCGACGCTGCTCCGTCAGGCGCAATCCGCGCTCGACGCATTTCTTCTCAAGCCAACTTACCGTATCTGACATGGCGCTTTGGTAACTCCAAAGAGCGGATTCGTCTAGGACTGATCGATGAGTATCCGGCGATAAGTTATTGCCGCAATACGACCGCGCGATCGTTTATAATACGCAGGGCGTCGCCCAATCGGTTCATAGCCCAGCCGCTTATAGAGCGCGCGGGCCGGTGCATTGTCCTCCGCCACTTCCAAAAAAATGTCCCGTAAGCCTTTCGTACGGCAGCTCTCTTCCGCCTTAACCAGAACAAGGCCCGCCAGACCGTTTCCGCGTTGGGCCGGACCGGTCGCGATGGTCAGGACTTCTGCATCGACATCTGAGAGCCGCAAAATGGCGAAGCTCGCCAGTGGTTCTTTGATCCCCAAACAGAGATCGCGCCCTGCGTGAACCGCCATGTCAAGCGCTGACCAGGGCCGATCAAAGCACTGCGCGTGAAGCGAGGCCATGGCTGCGGCGTCGGACGCCCCGATACGGCGGACCGTCATGCAGAGCTGCGCTCTTGGACTGGGTCGATACCCCCCGGCAACTTGGCATCCGGCGCACGGGCATAAAGCGGGATCGCGGGATAAGAGGCGAGATGGCCCTCTGGCAGTTTAGCCGCAGCCACCCCTATAATCCCGACATCAACAGGTCCCGCTTCTATCAAATCGTACTGCATCAAATCCGCCAGCTTTTTCGCCGCCTCCATCGTCCCCGTCTTGGGAAAACCTTTCACCAGCGGACCGGGACCCCAATACTCACCGAACATCACCTGTCCGCGTTTTACGTCCGTCCAAACGACCGCGCATTGGGGATGTTGATCACTCGCAAGATATGTCGCCGCGAGCGCATCAAGTCCCACAACCGGAATATTGCGCGGCAGGGCAAATCCTTTGGCATAAGAGAGCGCGACACGCAGACCCGTAAAACTGCCCGGTCCGGTGCAGACGGCCAGGCGGTCAATCTGATCAGCGCTGACTTTCGCTTCAGCCATCACCTCTTGCACCATCGGCGCGAGGCGTTCGGCATGGCCGCGCCCGATCTTTTCACTGATAGAGGCTAAAACCGTATCGCCTTGCACCACCGCCGCCGAGCAAAGCGAGCCCGTTGTATCTAGTGCGAGAACGATCATAGCGCTGAACCAAAACGGCAACCGCTAGGCGACGGCCTGCTCCACCCGCGTCACTTCGGGCACATAATGTTTCAGCAGGTTTTCAATCCCGTGCTTCAGCGTCATCGTGCTGGACGGGCAGCCGGCGCAGGCACCGCGCATTTCCAGAAAGACCGTTCCGTCATCCTCTTCAAAATGGCGGAAGACAATATCACCGCCGTCTTGCGCCACGGCGGGGCGCACGCGCAGTTCGATCAGCTCTTTGATCTGTTCGACAATCTCCGCCGTTTCGCCTTCATAGACGCGCTCTTCAGGTTCCTCACGCGCGATTTGTTCGGCCAGCGGCACACCGCCCGCGACGAAGAAATCCATGATCGCGCCAAGCACAGCGGGTCGCAAATGCTTCCACTGACTGTCTTCGGATTTGGTCACACTGATAAAATCAGAGCCAAACATGAGCCGCGTCACATCCGGGATCATAAACAGCATTTCCGCCAGCGGCGCGCTGGACACGTCGCTACCCCGCGTAAATTCGATCGGCGTTGCCCCTTCGCCCGCAACATCGCGCCCAGGCAAAAATTTTAAAGTGGCCGGATTCGGCGTATCTTCGGTTTGAATAAACATGTCCGCCATTTGGCGTGCCACAGCCTGCTGTTCAAGTCAGAGCGTGAAACTTCTGTCGTTCCTAACGTAATCGTGCGGTAACAAAAGTGAGGTTTTTCAGACTTTCATTTGACCCAGACTGTCCTTTCCGCATGTTAGGCTTATGTGGCGGAGACTCACAGCCCTATTCGCGCTAGGCACGCTTGCCTCTTGTGCGGGCACGGCGACACGCTTGCCGGATATAAGCCCGCCTGATTTGCGCGCCGAAGCCATTACGCAAGAAGCCCGCGCCCTGGCCACACAAGACGCCCACGCGGAGCGCCTGTTGCACGTCGCGCGGCCCGTCCTGCTTGCCAATGCGGAGCTCTGCCCCAAGACCCGGCCGGACCTGGGCGTCATGATACACAGCCGAAAAAGCTATGCCAAAGAATTGCGCACAGCGGCCGCCCGCGAACTGGGCGCCAGTGAGGCCCCGACAATTTACAAAATCGCCCCCAACAGCCCCGCTGACCGTGCCGGCCTCAAAGCCGGAGAAACAATCCTGATTGACGAAGACGCGGCTTCGGCAAAAACGCTGCGGGAATGGCTAAACGAACAAGTTGACGGACCGGTCACTTTGCAAATCGCCAGCAAAGGCCGAACGCGATCCGTCACTTTAACACCAGAAACGGTGTGCGCCTCACGCCTGCGCCTAAAGCCTAGTAGCGCGATAAATGCCTATGCGGATGGACGCCATATTACGATCACAACGGGCATGATGGATTTTGTGCGGGATGATAACGAGCTTGCGCTGATCGTTGGCCATGAACTCGCCCACAATATGATGGGCCATATTCGCAAAGTTGTCGGCAATTACATTCTATCCGGCTTTTCCACCCGCTACACACGCCCATTTGAGAGCGAAGCCGATTATGTCGGCCTCTATTATATGGTCCGCGCTGGATATGATCCGGCAGGGGTTGAAGACTTCTGGCGACGCTTGGCCGAAGTAAATCCGCGCTCTGTAAACCGTGCAAAGACCCACCCGACCTTTCCCGATCGTTATTTACGACTAGCCGCAACGCGCAACGAAATAGAAGCCAAACAAGCGGCGGGCGACCCCCTTGTCCCGAATTTCAAAACAGACGCCAAACCCGGTGCTTAGGCTCAGGCTTGCGATCTGTTTCTATGCCTTGTGCACGATCGCCGCATGTTCAGACGCCCCTGCGCAGACCGAGGATACGCCGCTCAAAATATCGTCTGAAGAGAAGGTAGAGAGCATAGACGCGACCCTTTCAGAGGATGAGGGTTATGCGACCTTTGGCGAGATCCTCGCCCGGCACCTAAATATGAGCGCCCGTGTGGAACGGATTAGCCGGGCCTTACGGGTCGCCAATGCGCCTCTGTGTGATCTGACCCGGCCCGATCTTGGCCTGACAACACACAGCTTATCTGACTACCCCGAAGGATTACGGACTCTGGCCTTGTATTTTTTGCCCTTAGGCGAAGAGGGGGACTATGTGCGAGCCGTCGTTCCCGGCTCCCCGGCGGATCTGGCCGGAGCCCGCTCTGGCGATCGCGTCGTATCCGGCTGGCCCCTTTCGGCGGGGCGCCCGTTAATCTTGGATAGCGGTGAGGCCTTGTTTCAACTCGAACACGCCGCTGAAACCGCCTGCGATATTCCGGCTTTTGTCATCCCTAACGAGCGCCCGAATGCGAGCACAGACGGGGTCGAGATCGAACTCTCGACAACCTTGATAGAACAGGTCGGGGACGATAGCGCGCTGGCTTTCATTATCGCCCACGAAATGGCGCATGTCATTCGCGGCCACAGCGCGCCGAGTTGGGCCGTAGAATTGCAGGCCGATAAAGACGCCCTCATCCTAATGCAAAATGCGGGTTTTGACGTCACAGGCACAGTTGCAGGCTGGGAAACCGGCGTCGAGGCGCATAGACAAAGTCAGAGCTTCAGCCAGACCCATCCCCCGATTGAAATCCGGCTGAAAAATTTAAGAGACGCGCTTGGAACATTAAACGCTGATGCTTCGGATTTTGTCGCATTGCCCGCTGAAGACTGATTAGCTCCGGTCGCGTAATGGCATGGACAGCTCCGTCGTGCTGCCGTCTTCAAACACGAGTGTCACGGGCATGGCGTTCTGATCGTCGGCAAACCGTGTGCCAAACAACATGAGGTGCAAGCCTCCGGGCTTGAAGTAGACGGTTTCTCCCGCAGGAATTTCAATGGCGTCCACCTTACGCATCTGCATCACACCCTTATCCATTGTGTGCGTGTGCAACTCGATTGTGTCGACGAACGGGCTCGACGCGGAAACGAGTTTCGCATCAATATCGCCGCCATTGACCTCGAAAAAACCCGCCGTCACATCACGACCCTTAAGCGGTTTAAGGACATATGCGTCATTGATCGAAACCGTCGGTACGGGTCCCGAAGCCGTGGCGTCGACGGACGCGCCATTGTCACTGACGGAATTGACCTGAGCCTCACTGCAGGCCGAAAGCCCAATCGTTGCGGCAAGGATAAGGGTGAGGAATTGAGGATTCACTTAAGCACTCCCATGAAAACCGATAATGCGGCGGACATCCGCCATGATGGGTTCGCTGATCGCTTTCGCCGCATCAGCCGACCGTCCCATAATACGATCCAACTCTTCTGGGTCTGCGAGATAGCGACGCATCAACTCACCAACAGGGCGAAGCGCCTCCACAGCGACATCGGCCAAAGCGGCTTTAAACGGCCCGAACTGACTACCGGCATGTTGAGCTAACACAGCCTCGTCAGACATATCCGCCAGCGCAGCGTAAATCCCGACGAGATTGGCAATATCCGGACGCCCCTCAAGGCCGTCCATTTCCCCCGGCACACCGCCCGTATCCGTCTTCGCCTTGCGGATTTTCTTGGCAATTTGTTCGGGTGTGTCCGTCAGGTTTAGGCGCGACGCATCAGACGGATCAGATTTGGACATCTTCTTTGTGCCATCGCGCAAGCTCATCACACGCGCGCCCGGCCCTTCGATCAACGGATCTGGCAGAGGGAAAAAGTCAGGTTCGCCCGCGGGTTCGCCGAAATCGCGATTAAACTTCGCTGCAATATCGCGGGACAGTTCAAGATGCTGTTTTTGATCTTCGCCAACCGGCACATGCGTGGCCTTGAAGGCGAGGATGTCGGCGGCTTGTAAGACCGGATAGTCGAACAGGCCCACACTCATTGCTTCGGCATTTTTGCCGGCCTTGTCCTTAAACTGCGTCATGCGCTGCAACCAGCCCATGCGCGCCACGCAGTTAAAGTACCACGCCAATTCCGTATGGGCGGGAACGGCGGATTGCGCATAGACAAGGGCTTTATCCGGATCGACGCCCGCCGCCAGAAAGGCCGCCGCAATATGTCGGGACTGATCGGCCAGTTTGCCCGGTTCCTGCGGGACGGTGATCGCGTGCAAATCGACGATGCAGAATAAGCAGTCATGCTCATGCTGCAGGGCGGCGAATTTTTTCAACGCGCCCAGATAATTGCCCAGATGAAGCGCTCCTGTCGGCTGCACACCGGAAAATACGCGCGGGGAATGTTTAGGGGTATCTGTCATGATTTCCGGAATGCGTCTTTTAAGTCGGCGAGGCCATAGGCCCGCAAAGCGCTCGCGGCAACCATGAACACCAATGCGCCCGCACCACAAATTACCAAAAGAGCCGCAATGTCCGCCAGCACTGGCAGACTGCCAAAGTCCGGCGCATAGCGCGCACCCCACGCTAAGGCCGCGCCCATCAAAGCTGCGGCGATAGCAACACGCGGAAGGCGCGTGATTAGACGGCGGTCCATCACAAAATGATTTTTCTGGATAAGGATCACGCCCAATCCGATCACATTAACCCAGGCCGCAATCGTCGTGGCCAAGGCCAAACCCTGAAACCCGATTGTCTGAAACAACGTAAAACCGAGAGCAACATTGATCACCGCGCTAACCCCGGCCCAGATCATCGGTGTTTTCGTATTTTCTCGCGCGAAAAAGGCGGGTGTCAGGACCTTGAGCAAGACAAAAGCCGGCAAACCAAGCGCAAAAAACTTAAGCGCTTTGGCCACTTGCAGGGTTGTCTCCGCCGTAAAGGCGCCGCGTTGATACAGCCCTGCAATCAAGAGATCCGGGATAATGAACAGCGCAACGGACGCGGGCAACGTAAACAGCATGGACAGTTCAACCGCGCGGTTCATAGACCGCATCGCTGCATCGCCCTCGCCGGCTCGCAGACTCCGCGACAGGCTCGGCAAAAGCGCGACGCCCATTGCAATGCCAATCATACCGAGCGGTAACTGATAGAGACGATCTGCATAAGTCAGCCAACTGGCGGCACTATCTTGAAATGTCGCAATCAGGTGACTGACCAGTAAATTGATCTGTGTAATACCCGCGCTGATAATCCCGGGAATGCCCAAAACAACAAGGCGCTTCACACCGGGCGTTAATCGCGGACGTTTCAACGTGAGGCGCATCCCGGCCGCTTTTGCGCCCCATATGACAGCCCCTGCCTGCAGCAGCCCTGAAAACGTAATCGCCGCAGACAAGCCCAAGCCGATTTCCCGCTGACCATAGCCCAAAGCAGGTGCGACCAGCAGCGCGGTGATCATGCAGATATTCAGCAAAATCGGCACACCGGCGGCCAATGCGAATTTCCCGCGCGTATTCAGCACGCCCGAGAAAAGCGCGGTCAGGCTCATAAACAGCAAGTAAGGCATGGTCAGCAGCGCATAGAGAACGGCCAGACGATAGGGCGAGACACCGTCCGGTCCGACAGCGCGGCCCAAACCAAAACCGATGATATTCAAACTAATCGGCATGGTCAGCATGAAAGCGGTGACAAGAATTGCGACAACTGAAAACAAAGCACTTGCGGCGTCCGAAGCGAACTCATCGGCGGCCTCTTCGCCGTTTTGTTCTATCCGTTTTGCATAGAGTGGAACAAAGGCCGCATTAAACGCGCCTTCGGCGAACATGCGCCGAAAAACATTCGGCAATTTGAACGCCGTGAAAAAAGCGTCAGAGACCCCGCCCGCGCCGAGGTAGCGCGCGATAAGCATATCGCGCACTAAACCCATGACCCGGCTGACCAATGTCAGAGAGGCAATAATCGCAGTGGATTTAAGCAATCGCATCGCTGCCCGTCCTGTCCAGCCGCTCGCTTAGGCCGCGTCTTTAACGGGACCGCGTAGCGCGTCTGATAAGGCGGTCTTTAATTGCCTACGCGCTGCCTCACTAAACGCCAAAGGGTCAGTGGACCGAACATAGAAAGCGTCAACCGCCTTGCTGCCAATCCCTTCAATATGCGCGGAAGTGACATCGATATTAGCATCGCGCAGCACCACGGCGAGTGCGGCCAATAAACCAGGACGATCCCGTCCTTCCACTTCGATGATCATGCTGCCGTCTTGCGGGGCCTCAATGAAGCGGACGCGCGACCGGACAGGGATGGCTTCGACGCGGCGAGAGTGACGCGGATCGGCGATGAACATGCCTTGTGTCCCCTCCGTCATGGCTTTTAAAGCCCGTTGCACGAGCATATCGCGCATGCGTTCATTGTCCGCGCCAAATGCCTTACCATCAGCATTTTGTAGATAGAAAACGTTCATGATCCGCGCGCGCCCTTCATCATTGAGCGGCCCTGTGTGCAGTCGCGCCCCCGCGACACTGCCACCGCAAGACGCGATCGCGCGGGACAAATCGGCAAACAGGCCAAGACGATCCCAACCCAAGCACCAGACTTCCGTCGCATCATGCGCCCTATCGACACGGATTTGGACGCCCATATCTTGGCCAGTTTCAATTAAACCATCAAAAAAGCGCGCATGGCGCAGCAGGTCCGACATATCAAACGCCAGCCAATAAGACGGGCCCAGGCGATCAAAAAGCGGGCCCAGACGCCCCGCCATTTTGACGGGCAATTTATCTTCGACCTGTTCGGCAATCGTGGCTGCGCGCGCCGTACGATCCAGCTCTGGCGCGCCTTGCAAATAATCGCGTGTCGCGACGTAAAGCCCGCGCAATAATGTGCCTTTCCAATCATTCCACACGCCAGGACCGACGGAACGTATATCAGCAACAGTCAGAATATAAAGCAGATCAAGCCGGGCTTCATTGCCCACCAATTCGGCAAATTCCGCAATCGTATCCGGATCGGAAATATCGCGGCGCTGTGCGGTCTCGCTCATAGACAGGTGAGAGCGCACCAACCAGGCGACTGTATCCGTCACCTCTTTACTCATGCCCAGACGGCGACAGGCCCGCCGGGACAGCTGCGCGCCTTCAATACACTGATCGCCCTGACCCTTGCCCGTATCGTGCAGCAGACAGGCCAGCATGAGTGTCAAACGCTGCTCCGGCTTGAGACCGTGAGCAACTTCAGTCGCCATAGGCAATTTCGCCGATGGGTCCCGACCGTCCATCAGATCATCCGCCTCCGAAACGAGACGCAGCGTATGCTCATCGACTGTATAGGCGTGGTGCATGTTGAATTGGGTGCGCGCCACAATCCCGCCAAACTCTGTCAGGTAGCGGCCCAAAACCCCTGCTTCATTCATGAGCTTCAGCGTCGCATAAGGCGCTTTGGCGGTTCTGAGGAGCCGCATAAAAATCGCCGCATTGGCCGGATCGCGGCGGAAATCTGCATCGATCAGATTACTCCGATAATCGATCGCTTGCAGGGCGTCCGGATGAATATCAAGATTACGCCGACCCGCCGTTTCGAACAACTCCAAGATGACAGACGGGTTTTCTTTTATCGTCAACGGATCACGAAATGTAAGACGCCCCGTTTCAATCTTTAGCGCGGGGTTCTTCAAATTTCTGCGCATCCCCGGCAAGAAGGGAAACAGATTGGATATCTTCACCGCGCGCCGGGCTTCCAGTCGAGCACACGCAATGCGGGTCAGCGCGCCAACCTCTTTGGCATTGGTAAAATATTCGCGCATGAACCGTTCTACCGCGATCTCGACAGGACCGGACGCATACCCCATGACCCGACAGAGGGCGACTTGGCGATCAAATGACAGAGCCTCCGTCGCCCGGCCGGAAATCCAGTGCAAATGATGCCGTGCGCGCCAGAGGAAATCCGCAGCCCTTGCGAAACGCTGCGCTGCGTTTTCATCGAATAAATCCATCGCCACATAGCCCGCCATGTCTTGTGGATCATTGACGACACCGTCTGTGTCCAAAAAACGCGCGATCCAATAAAGCACATGAAGGTCACGCAGACCGCCCTTGCCGTCTTTGATATTCGGTTCGATCACATAGCGAGAATTGCCTTCACGGGCATGTCGCATATCGCGTTCAGCCAATTTACCGGCAATATAGTCCCGTCCAGAGCCTTTGGTCAGATCGCGTCGAATGCGTGTATGCAGTCCCGTTGCGAGCACCGCATCGCCGCAAAGATAGCGTAAATCCAGCATAGCCGTGAGGATGGTCTGGTCTTCTTTCGCGAGGCGGATCGCCTGATCCGAAGTCCGTACGCTATGTCCGACGGTAAAGCCCAAATCCCACAACATGTAGAGGACATATTCTGTCAGTTGCTCGACATAAGGCGCCGTCTTTTTATCAGTCGTGACAAACAACAGATCAAGATCCGAAAAGGGCGCCATCTCCCCCCGGCCATAGCCGCCAACCGCACAAAGAGCGATGCGCTCGCTTTCTGACGGGTTTGCATTGGGCAAGACGTGATCTGTGGCAAAGCGCCAAATCGCGCGCATGATGACGTCATGGACTGCGCTGATCAGGCGCGCTGTTTCCAGCCCGTCCAGACGGCCGGCTTCAAACCGGACTTGCGCATCCCCAAGGCCATCCTCAAGCGCCCCGCGCAAAATTGATAGGGCTGCGCTCCGCGCATCCTGCATATCCGCAATAGCGGAAAGGCTATCCTGAAGAGACACCTCCTCTAGAAATGCGGTTGGGGCGTCCGGGCGCGCAGGGATTGGGATCGGCGATTTCGCCATGTCTACACCTTTGCTTTCAGCGCATAGAGCAAATCAAGTGCCTCTCGAGGCGACAGAGTATCGGGGTCCAGGCCTTGAATAGCCTGCTCAATTTGAGACATTTCACGCGGTGCTGGTTGCGCTGGCGTCGCGGAAAAAAGCGGAAGATCGCCCACAACCGCTGTGTCGCCTTCCGCTTCTAACTTTGCCAAGACAGCCTTAGCCCGCTCTACTGCCGCTGGGGGAAGGCCCGCTAGCTTCGCCACTTGAATACCGTAAGACCGATCCGCAGCGCCTGGGCGAACATCATGCAAAAAGATAAGCTCGCCTTCATGCTCGCGCGCGCGTAGAGACAAATTGGCGGCATGATCCAACTCAGCAATCAACTCGGTCAATTCATGATAATGGGTGGCAAATAAGGCGCGAGCTTTATTCACGGCATGCAAATGTTCCACCGCCGCCCATGCGATTGAAAGACCATCAAATGTCGCCGTGCCGCGCCCGATTTCGTCTAGGATAACAAAGCTTCGTTCTGTTCCCTGATTGAGGATTGCAGCGGTTTCGATCATTTCAACCATAAAGGTGGAACGCCCGCGCGCGAGATCATCAGACGCCCCGACCCGGCTGAACAGGCGATCCACCAGACCGATATGGGCAGACTTTGCCGGAACAAATGACCCGGCTTGAGCCAGTAAAACAATCAAGGCACTTTGTCGCAAATAGGTCGACTTACCCGCCATATTCGGCCCTGTGATCAGCGCCAAACGCGGGGCGCCTTCGCCACGACCATCCAAAGCGGTATCGTTCGGGGTAAAACGCTGCGCGCTCTGTTTGGCCAACGCCGCTTCGACAACAGGGTGCCGACCCTGTTCGATATTCAGCACAAGGCTATCATCGACTTTGGGCTTTATCGCGCCCGCTTCGAGCGCCCACTGCGCCAGTCCGGAATAGACGTCTAGCGCCGCCAGAGCTTTAGCCGTTGCACGGATGGGTTCAGCCAGCTCTGCCGCGCGCAGCCGAAACTCTTCAAAGGCCTCCAATTCCAGACCCAGAACACGCTCCCCCGCACTGCCGATTTCTCGGTCAAGGTCCGCGAGTTCAGTCGTCGTAAACCGCACGCCTGACACGAGGGTTTGGCGGTGGATAAAACCTTCTTGCCCAAGCAATTTGTCCGCATGTTTAGGTGTTACGTCGACATGATAACCCAGTACATTATTATGCTTGATCTTGAGCGAGGTAATGCCCGTCTGACTGGCATAACGCCCCTGCAATGCGGCAATAGATCGGCGACTTTCATCGCGTAAGGACCGCAACCGATCGATTTCAGCTGACCAACCTTTGCGGATCAAACCGCCCGCACTGGCTTGCAGGGGCGGTTCATCGACCAGCGCTTTGGAGAGATCACGCACAAAAGCGGCGACCGGAGCTTTGTCAGACAGAGACAAAGTCTGACATTGCGCCCCCAGTTCGGCGGTAAGACCCAAGGCTGGGCGCGATGCAATATCGGCAATGATCGCTTCACCGGTCTGGATGGCCATCGCAATCGTGGACAGATCACGCGGACCGCCACGACCCAGCTGCAAGCGCGACAAGCTGCGCGCGGCATCGCCCGTCCCCTTTAATGCGGCGATAAGTTCTGCGCGAAACGCGGGTTCATCATGCAATTGCTGCACGGCATCCAACCGTGCGCGGATTGTATGCAAGTCCGTCAGAGGACGCCTTAACCGATCCGCCAGAAGACGCGCACCGGGCCCTGTGACTGTCTTGTCGATCACGGATAGCAAACTACCAACGCGCTTACCCGCTAAGGTGCGGTCAATTTCAAGCGAGGCCCGCGTGGCCGCATCAATAGACAGCCATCCCGACCGCAAGGCCCGGCGCGGTGCTGAAAGCGCTGTACGACCCCCGGCTTGGGTCAATTCAACATAATCGACCAACGCCCCGGCCGCGCAAATTTCTTCCGCCGTAAAATCCCCAAACCCGTCCAATGATCCCACATTGAAACGATCAGAGAGTAAGGCTTCACTGGCGCGACGATCAAACTTCGTCGGGGCTAAGGGGGTCAGCGCAATACCCGCATCGGCCCAATCCGCATAAAGCGACTCAGACAATAATAATTCTGAAGGCCGCAAGGCGGTAAGCTCCGCCATCAAATCGTCAGGGGCCACGGCGCAGGTTTGAAACGACCCATCAGTTATATCCGCCCAGGCCAGCGCGGCGTCACCTATTCGGCCGATAAATAAGGCTGCGAGGATATTGCTCCCTTTGGCGTCTAGCAGCGTGTCTTCTGACAGCGTGCCCGGCGTTACCAGGCGAACGACTTCGCGGCGAACAACGGACTTGCTGCCGCGCTTTTTTGCTTCCGATGGATCCTCTGTCTGTTCACAGACGGCCACGCGGAAGCCGGATTTAATCAATCGGGCCAGATAGGCTTCCGCTGCATGTACCGGCACGCCGCACATGGGGATGGGTTCGCCCGCATGTTTTCCGCGCTTGGTCAGCGCAATATCCAGCGCAGCCGAAGCCCGCACCGCATCATCAAAGAACAGCTCGTAAAAATCACCCATGCGGTAGAACAGTAAGGCTTCATCGCCAACATCGGCCTTAATGGCCAAATATTGCGCCATCATCGGCGTTGGCTTGCTGAGCTTGGCCGCCGTTTGCGTTGCCGCCTTGGTCTCGATCTGGGTTATGTCGCCAGGGTTTTCCACGGACGCTACACTGACAGGCTTAAACCGATTAGAAAAGGCCATGCTGACGTCGAAACGGGGGCAATGTCAGGGCAATCCTTGAAACCCTTAATGTTTGAACTGTGGCTTAGGCCTTGGAGATAACAAGTCCGTACACTAGGGCTACTTCGCATGACGGATAGTGCTACGGCGAACACAACCAACACTCAAGCGGCTCGCCCCAGCACAGGCTCCGCCCTGAAAGCGGCACTTACAGATCGTCAGGTTTTGGCGATGTTGATATTAGGACTGGCGTCTGGACTTCCCTATGCGGCGGTGGGCGGAACCCTGAATGCGTGGCTGACCACCGTTGACGTCAAACCAACGGCGATCGGCTTACTAAGTTGGGCTATCCTGGCCTATTCTTTTAAATTTATGTGGGCCGCTGCCTTACAAAGCCGGCGCACACCGCTTGGTTTTGCGACCGGGCCCCGGCGTGGATGGATGGCGATTTTCTTGGCTTTAGGCGTTGTCGGCATGGCAGCGCTTTCCCTATCCAATCCACCCAATAGCCTCGGCATTATTGCTTTGATCAGTGTCGCGATCGCGATTGCATCGGCCAGCTTTGATATTGTGCTCGCCGCTTGGAGGATCGAAATCGCGCGAGACGATACGCATCTCGATATTTTATCCAGCGTCGAACAATTTGGTTATCGTATCGCGTCGATGATGGGGGGGTTCGTCGCCCTTATCCTAGCCGATAAAATTGGATGGCGACCGACCTTTTTTGCCATCACGGCGCTCTTGGCGGTCACGTCGATCGGCATTTGGCTCGCCCAACCTACGGTGGCCAAAACCGATGCCGATCAGGATACCGCTCTTTACGGCGCTAACCTTTCCTCGCACCAACGCCATATTGCCACGTTAATCGTCCTCGCTGGTTGGGCGATTGCCTTTTATCTTCTGGCCGACTTTATGATCGCGGCTTTGTCAGACCCGGAAAACAACAGCGCGCGAACCTTTATTCGAACCCGCGGGCCCCTCGTTGTGGGGCTAACAGTGATCTGGCTGGGGGTCGTATCGGGCGTATTGGTCTGGATGAATGCACGAAATGAGGGGGCCGCACATCGCAGCGCCCCCTCCCCCATTTTAGATTCCCTTTATGGGGCCATTGTTGTGCCCATGATGGAACTTATCAGCCGCTTGCGCTGGGCGGCTATTCTAGTGCTTCTCGTCGTTTTGTCCTATCGGTTCACAGACTTGATCTGGGGCAGCTTTGCCTATCCGTTTTATCTGGGCGAGAATTACGGGGCGTTAGGGCACACACTAACCGAAGTGGGTTTCGCGTCAAAGCTAATGGGCGTTATCGCGACGATTGCGGGTATTGCCTTGGGCGGTTTGGCCATGTTGCGCTTTGGCCGCATGCCCGTCTTTTTCGTCGGGGCGGTTCTGGCGGCTGTGACCAATCTTCTTTTTGCCGACCTGGCTATTGGCGCGAAATATACGGACCCTGTCCTAATGGCGCTGCAGATCGACCACCTCTTCGAAACCTTCGGCATGGATATTCGCATGGCACGCCTGACCAGTGTGATCGCGCTGGAAAACATCGCCCTCGGATTGGCGAGTGCCGCCTCTGTCGCTTACCTCTCTTCCATTGTGAACAAGCAATTCGCCGCCGTGCAATATGCGTTGCTTGTCAGCCTCGTTATGTTGCTGGGTACCCTTGGCCGTCCGGCCATTGGGCAAATCATTGAAACAGACGGCTTCGCAACGGCCTTTGTTATTTGCGCCGCTTTAGGCGGGGTCGCCTGCGTTCTATCGCTTATCGAATGGGTCCGGATCGCGCGACAAACGAAAGCGGAGGACAACTCCGCCTAGCTTGTCAGCTAACTTGCTAAGGCTTGCTCTGATTGCCCTGTCCAGCGGGAGACCATTTCAGAGAGCTCTTCAGCTGAGACCGGCTTGGTCATGAAATCATTCATGCCGCTGTCAAAACACGCATTCCTGTCGTCATCAAAGGCGTTGGCCGTCAGCGCAATAATGGGCAGGTTTTTGGCCGCACTGGGCAAAGCGCGGATTTTTCGCGTCGCTTCCAGCCCGTCCATATTGGGCATGCGCATATCCATGAAGATCATGTCGAAATGCGAGCTTTTCATAGCCTCAACAGCGAGTTGACCATCTTCAACGGTTTCGACCGTATGGCCTTCCGCTTCCAATAATGTGCGCGTTAGCAGGGCGTTGATGGCGTTATCTTCCGCAAGCAGAATGCGTATCGCACCGCCCGTCTTTGCAGCTGTTGCACTTGCCGCAGGCGCGTCTTGCTCAACGTCATCCGGCGTGTCGACGACACCGACCGCTTTGGCAATGACAGCGTCGCGCCAATTATTTCCTAAGACAGCATCCCCATTTTCAATAGGCAAGGCGCGTCTTTCGAAATCACGTTCCGTTTCAAGGTCAGCCTCATGCGTCGCTTGAGGCGCAGGCTCGGAAACACCAGTATTCGTATCCGTGTCTACCGCAGACACTTGCGCAATTTCACTGACACCCAGTGAATTGTCCTGCGCCGCCGGAATCGCGGCGTCCATCGCCGGCACTTCTGGCGCGACTGCAACCGTCTCTGATCGTCCTGCATCAAGAGACGGCACGCTAATATCGGGTGTTTCCAACGGAGGAACATCGATCTGTGGAACGTCAAGGGTCGGCGGTTCGGCAATTGGCGGTGCCGCGTTGAGGACAGTATCATTTGGCGCTGGAGACGCTGATACAGGATCAGCACTCACCTGCGCTATGATGTCGGCAGGGGCGACACTTGCTGACGGGTCCGGTTGGATCTCGCCAGGAACTTCTACCTCTAAATTTGTCTCTTCGTAAGGCGGAGTCGCATCAACCGGGGTACGAGGCGGAGGCGTATTCGCCGCAAAAACCGTAACATTACGCGCCAAAGCAAAAGCCGTCCCGTCGGCAGCACACACTTCCATCCAATCATAGATTTGTTCGTCTTGGCCAGGCATGGCGGGCGTACGGATTTCAAAGCGAGACGGAACCGGGCCTGGCTGGGGCGGATTCCAGCCTTGAACAATTTGCCCACGCCAATCTTCAACTTGGCCACCGAAAAGTTGCAGGAACGCCGCATTGACGAAAAGCACACGTCCATGCGCATCGCGCTTGAGCGCTGGATCAGGCCAAGCCCAAAAATGAGCGGCGAAAATATCGTCTGGCGATTGATGCATCGCTATTCCCTAAGTGCTAAGGCCTGTCGTCACACGCCTAAGTTCGGACCTAGCGATGCCTAAACATCCTTAATAGCGTCTTACCTCTCGGACATTTTTGTCAATTCAACGACAGTTATCGGTAAAATGGATTACGAGACGATCGTACTGAACCGACGGACGGCCCACGCGCCGCTGCGGCTTCAACAGGGCGTTTGACCCGACGATGCGCCAAAGCTTCTGCAATGTGCAAGCGATGCACGCCGTCTGATCCCGCCAAATCTGCTAACGTACGCGCCACACGCAGCGTGCGGTGATATCCGCGCGCGGTAAGACCCAGCGCCTCTGCCGCCTTCAACAATAAAGCGCGGCCCGCCTCATCCGGCTCTGCGACACGGTCCAGCACATTTTGCGGCAGTTCTGCATTTGTCAGGCCTTCATTCCGGGCAGACTGCATAGCCCGCGCCGCCGCGACACGCGCCGCAACCTCTGCTGTGCCTTCTTTGGCCGGCGGTAAGGCCAGATCGGCGGGCGTCACGGCGGGGACATCAATCTGAATATCAATCCGGTCCATAAATGGACCCGAGACGCGCGCTTGATAATCTGAGGCGCATCGCGCACCCCGACGGCAGGCCACGCCGTCTGCCCCCCCACTGCCGCAGCGACACGGGTTCATCGCGGCCACCAGTTGGAACCGTGCCGGATAGGTCACATGGGCATTGGCCCGGGCGACCGAAATTGAGCCCGTTTCCAGCGGCTGACGAAGACTATCCAGCACTTGCGGGGTAAACTCTGGGAGCTCGTCTAAGAACAAAACGCCACGATGCGCCAAACTCGCTTCGCCCGGGCGGGCCTTCATCCCGCCCCCGACCAGCGCCGGCATGGACGCGCTATGATGTGGCGCGCGAAATGGACGCGACCGGGTGAGCTCTCCGCGCTCTAACAATCCCGCCACAGAGTGGATCATGGAGACATCTAAAAGCTCCCGCGCATTGAGCGGCGGCAAAAGTCCCGGCAAGCGGGCGGCGAGCATTGACTTGCCTGAACCCGGCGGCCCGACCATGAGTAGGTTATGCCCCCCGGCTGCCGCAATCTCTAAGGCGCGCTTCGCCGTTTCCTGACCCCGTACATCGCGGAGATCCGGAACGTTATGGCGTTGATCAAGGAGCTCACCCGGCTCTGGCCGCGCTAGAATCTGCGAGCCTTTAAAATGATTGATCAACTGAATCAGAGTCTGCGGCGCGAGCAGAGGAAGATCCCCCGCCCACGCCGCTTCTGCCCCATTGGGCTCTGGGCAGATCAGTCCAAGGTCGTGACTATTCGCCATAACAGCGGCTGGCAGCGCGCCCGGCACCGCCGCTAACGTCCCGTCCAAGGAGAGTTCGCCAATCGCTGCCATGCCTGCAATCGCGTCTGGCGGGATCACACCGAGCGCGCCCATCAGGCCCAGTGCGATCGGCAAATCATAATGTGCCCCCTCTTTCGGGAGGTCCGCCGGCGCAAGGTTCACCGTTACGCGCTTGCCATGCAGTGACAGGCCGAGCGCCGCAAAAGCAGCAAAAACCCGTTCCCGACTTTCCGCCACGGCTTTGTCAGCCAGACCGACTATCGCAAAGTGCGGGCGGGACGCGGTTGTCACTTGCACTTGAACATTCACGCGCCGCGCATCCGCCCCTTCAAAGGCAACTGTTGTAATGCGGGCAACCATGGCGCTCTCCATTCCCGTGCAGAGAAGCAGAACAGATAGAACAAATCAAGAACTTTATGAAATCATTCCCGCCTTTCGTGTCATGCATATGATGAAAAGGCGATCATCTGGACGACATAGGCCTGTGCGCGCCAGCATAAGGCAGACGACTGAAGCGGGGACGAAATAATGCATCCAAAACATTGGGCCACCACCACACCCGACGCGCCCGCCCTATCCATGTTGGACGCAGATACACAGGTCATCGCGACATTGAGTTATGCTGAGCTTGATGCCCGCGCAAACCAATATGCTCACGCCTTGCGCGCGCTCGGTCTCGGACACGGCGATCGGCTCGCGGTTTGGAAACGCAACAGCCTGTCCTTTCTGCCGCTTTATTGGGCCGCGCAGCGCGCCGGGCTGTTAATCGTGCCGGTCGCCGTTCACCTGTCTGATGCGGAGACCGATTACATCATCCGCGATTGCGGCGCGAAGGCGTTGATCACGGATGGCCGCGTTGAAGCCGCACCGCGCCTGATTGAAACCCTCCAGTCCAGCGAACAGCTCGCAAAGGCGATCTTCGCGGCTGATTATCCCCTTCAAGGCGTGGCGGACTGGGACGCTTTCGCCGCTGACTTTCCAACCACGCCCATCGCAGACGAAATGGCGGGCGGGCATATGATGTATTCATCCGGCACAACCGGACGCCCCAAAGGCATTAAGCCGCAAATCATCAGCGAAGATGTGCAAGCCGTGCATCCTTTCATCCCGGTCGTGGCCGGCCTTTACGGCGCCAATCAAGCGACGCACTATCTTTCGCCGGCCCCACTCTACCATGCCGCGCCGCTTGTTTATTGCACGCTGATCCATCGTCTCGGCGGGCATGTCTTCGTCATGGACAAGTTCCGCGAAGAGCCATTTTTGAAGGCGATTGAGGACCACCAAATCACTTTCACCCAAACCGTCCCAACCATGTTTGTCCGCCTGCTGAAACAGCCCGAGCCGGTCCGCACCGCTTACGACACGTCGTCGCTCACCTGCGTTGTCCATGCCGCCGCCCCCTGCCCGACTTCCATCAAGCGCCAGATGATCGATTGGTTCGGTCCCGTCATTCACGAATACTATGCCGGCACAGAAGGCAATGGCATGACCTATTGTAACAGCGCGGATTGGCTTGACCATCCCGGCACAGTCGGCCGCGCTGTTTATGGCCAGGTCCATATTTGCCATGAAGACACGGGCGAGCCCCTGCCTATTGGCGAGACCGGCGTCGTTTATTTTAGCGATGGCTCCTCCTTTGAATACCATAATGACGCGGCCAAGACCGACGCCTCACATAATCCCAAACAGCGCGGCCTGACCACGCTCGGCGATATCGGCCATCTCGACGCGGATGGCTTTCTCTATCTCACCGACCGCAAAGCCAATATGATCATTAGCGGCGGCGTGAATATCTATCCGCAAGAGACGGAAAACGTCCTGCTCGACCATCCGTCTGTGCTCGACGCGGCTGTGCTCGGCGTGCCGTGCCCGGATATGGGCGAGCGCGTCAAAGCCTTCATCCAATGCGTGCCCGGCGCAACGATAGACGGCCTCGATGCCGAGCTGATCGCCTTTACCCGTGAGCGCATCAGCCATGTCAAAGCGCCGCGCGAAATCGCTTTTGTCGATCAGCTGCCGCGCACAGAATCCGGCAAGCTGCTTAAGCGCCGTCTGCTTGATAGCTGACGTTCGACACGCGCCCGTCTGCGAGCCCTATACAGCGCAGCGATTTAAACGCGCTCGCATCCCGCGGAAAGACGAGCGGCGTACGCGACGTGCGCAGCGGATCGCGCATATGAAAGCCATTTTGCGAGCGCCCCAAGACCATCGCCCAATGCGAGCGCCCATTCGGCAGAATGAACCGCACCAGCGGATAATCGCCGCGCGCCAGACATTGCGCGATCAGCGGCTCTGACACCGTATCGTAATAATGCGCCTGCGCCTTGCCGCCTGTCACTTCGGACACACCGTTCCAGATCAACCAGCCGCGCGGCGTATAATTACCGGTTTCCATCAGGCGCTTGTTCAAATCCTTCGGGTTTGTCTGAAACCCCAGATTGCCCAGCGCCATAGCGACGCTTGTGACCACACAGCCGTCCGAGGCCAGCGTATCGCCGCTTTGGCCCAGCGGATCAGACGCCCAGCGCGGATCCTTTTGCGAAAACGCCACACGATCCGCCAGAAAGCCCGCCCGCGCCGGCGACAACATAGGCGCGTCGCTCATCGGGTCGCGCACATCCGGCGTTCCGCCACAAGCCGCGAGCCACAAGGCGGCTCCGCAAATTATTATCCGTTTCAATCCCAGCACAGCGCTCGCCTACACAAAGCCCCTTGCCAGCCGGTTAAAAGCCTGGCGGCCCCAAATAACATTTCTGTCAGAGATTTATTTCGCGCAAGCGAAAACGCTCGCCGGGCATCATGGCCTCGGCCTTTTTGGGACATTGCGCATCCGGCTTGGCAGCAAGCTCACGAATGCGGGCGCGTTTCGCCGAAGGACGAAACTTAAACACACCGATTTTCAACGAGACACGCCCGCATGCCGAAGCCTTAGGCCATTCGTGCAAGCGGACTTCGCAGGGCCGACCGAACAGCTCACCCGCTCAGGCCCGACAGAGGCGCGCCCGCTTTCGGCGGGTGCGCGCATGTCAGGCCGGACCGAAGGCGGGGGGCATAGTTCACGCACACGCGTCCATCCCACTCCCCCATGCAACCCACGGCCTGTCCGCCCGCCCTCACCGCCAAGAGGTCCGCTCACCGCGACAAGGCAAACGCACCCCACGCATGATAACGCAGGCTCCAGCCCCCCGCCCCAAGGTCGTCGCAACCCCTCGTGAATGACGGTGGAGCTTGGGACAATGGGGGAAGATTTGATGGCGGGGATACGATTGTTGCGGGGCGGGGTGGATGTGGGGTTTGGGCGCAGGATGGTGGGGGTTTGATAGACAATCGAGCAGTTTGACCACTCTGAGAAAGCTAGGAAAAATCTAGGCAAAGATTGACATGAAAGTAATTTATGACTAATGAAGCTTTGCTTCATTAGTCATAATTCAAATTATGACTGAAATTTCGTTTGAATACCACCTTCTTTGAACATACATCGAATGAGTATTTTTAAAGAAGGTATTAGTTGTGGCTAGAGATTTAGAGGAGCTTCGTAGCGTTGTCTCTTTAGCTATTCAGCAAAATCTGAAGCTAGACGTTAAATCGGTAAAGGTGACATCTGAACTATCTGAAGATGGTGATGAAGTACTGTTTGTAGAACTCGTAATCGAGCTAACGCCTCGACGTTTACCCAAAGATATAATGTACACTTTGGTCAAATCTGCAGCAGGCGCGATCAGGGGTCAGGGCGAGGATAGAATGCCCGTAATCATGCCGCATCTTGCAGAGAAGCAGTTATTAGCCGCGCGAAGCTGAGTTCCGAATTAATTTTTACGGCAAATGCACTTGCGACAAGGTCGGCTAATAAGCCCCGACAAGTGCATTTAAGGCGTGCAGTAAGTGCTGCTTATTATGCGATGTTTCACTCATTGTGCGAAATTAGCGCAGACGCCTTCATGGGAACACCTAGTAAAGATCGCTGTGAGCGCGCCTGGCGCCAAACTTATCGCGCCATCAATCATGGACTTGCCAAAACTGCGTGTAGCAAATGCGTTGATGCGAAATATAGTTTCCCAACTGAAATAACCGATTTCGCCACGCTTTTCGTGACAATGCAAGAAATGCGACACAAAGCAGATTACGATCCTTTTGAACGTTTTACTAAAGTTCAAACAATTAGCTTAATTGCTTCTGCTAAACAGGCGATTGGAGATTTGCAATCTGCAGGGCCGCGCCATAGAGCTGCTTTTGCGGCAATGCTATTATTCAAAGAAAGAAAACCTTAAAGTCTAATTGCCTTATTGCTCGCTAAGACGCTGCGACGTTTCTATTTGCCTTTCTAGGCGAGGGCAGACCTTCTTCGTTGATGACCCCCGAATTTATCTTTTACTTTGTCGGCCTGTCCATCTCCTGCCGTCTAAACTAGCCGAAAGGGTTGGGTGATGGGCTCGCCGTCGGAGCCAAAGATTGATCTGGGGGATCAATCGACGCGAAGGGTCGGCGAGAGCGGGGTTTGGGGTTAGCGGTCAAAACCCATTCACCCCCGCCTTGGTCACCGTCCTGATCACATCCCCAATCGGGTTCCCGTCTAGAAACCCCGGCGCGCGCTCGGCGCTGGCTTTTGCTTGGAACTTCGCGCCCACAACTGATAGACACTTAATCTACCGTCCACACCGATAGTTAGAAATTACGCGTGGACAGGATGACATGCCTCCCCTATCGCGCAGGGGAAAGGTGTTTGAGTTTCTATCTCTTGACCCCTTTATTATTCACCGAGGGACCCACCATGAAATTAAAACACTCCGCCGTCATTCTGATCGGCTTGATCGCGTCTGGCTGTGCGACATCAGCTGAAACGGCGAAGCGGACCTTTGCACCCGATAGCTCGGCCATCGCCTTCAAAATCGAAAATGATGGCAAGCGGTGCTTTGTCACGAATGCCGTATTTTTGAATCAGGATACGATGAAAACCTACAATGCGAGCTACACGGCGACGCATACGTTTAAATCATTCACGGCCCCCTATGACCTCGTGCAAGTCATTCCCGGAAATTATAAATTAATGAGCGTGAATTGCGAGATCACGACGACGAGCGGTCAATACCAACAAAGCTATTCTGCACCCGTTCGCGGCGTCTCCTCTGCCATGAGTTCTTTCAGGGTTGAAACCGGGGAGATCGTCTATCCCGGTTCCATCCACGTGAAGAAAGTGGGCGACAAAGGCACCAACTATGAAGCCGAATTCATAGACATGGGCGACGAAGTACAGTCCGCTTTGGTCAAAGATGGTTTGGACGCTTATTTCGTCAGCCGGCTCGCCAACTAATCGAAACTATGTCGGGTTTTAGGATATCCTAAAACCCGTTTACTCCGGCTTTAGTCTGCGTTTTGATCACCGCGCCGATCAGGTCTCCGTCTAGGAATTCCGGCGCGCGTTCCGCCCCGCCACGGGCATAAAACCGCGCGCCGTCTTTTGTTTCCG
>CAZSUW010000003.1:62119-66121 GCA_964610115.1 uncultured Algimonas sp. | reverse complement strand
GTTTTCACATCATGCGCCCCACCGGCTTTGGCTTGTAGCTCCGTCGGCAGGATCGTCGGATTATTGATGAACATCTCGAACAACTCCCCCACGACGCGACCGGCCTGCGCCATCATGCGGTTCACAAGATAGTGGCGATACATTCGATTCATTAGGAATTCGCGCAGAGGCTTTTCCTTTTCACGGAAGGTCTCAGAAAAATCACAAATCGCCCGGGGCAAATGCCGAATATCATCGGGGCTCTGCGGATCATATTCTTCAAGCCTGGCGCGCGTCTCGGTCAGCACATCGGCGACCATAATCCCGATCATGTCCCGCACGGCCTCATGGATCAGACGGTCTTCGCTTATATCGGGAAAGCGGCGCTTCACATCTGCAAAGGCTTCGCCCACAAAAGGCACGTCCATAATATCGGCGACCGTGAACAATCCAGCGCGGAGGCCGTCATCAATATCGTGATTGATATAGGCAATATCATCTGAAATCGCAGCGACTTGGGCTTCCGGCCCCGCAAATGTGTGCAATTCCAGCGCATGATAGTCCGGCATCGACGTCAGCGCCCACGGCAGGGATTTATAGTCCGCCTCGCGCCTCACCACCGGACCATTATGCTTGGCGATGCCTTCCAGTGTTTCCCATGTAAGGTTCAGCCCATCAAAGCCCGCATATCGCCCTTCCAATTCTGTCACGATCCGCAGGGTCTGCGCGTTGTGATCAAACCCGCCATAGGGCGCCATAGCCGCAGAGAGCGCATCCTCGCCCGAGTGGCCAAAGGGCGGATGACCCAGATCATGGGCAAGGCTAAGACATTCCGCCAAATCTTCATCAAGGCCCAGGACCCGCGCGATCGACCGTGCAATCTGACTCACCTCAATCGAGTGGGTCAGGCGCGTGCGGTAGTAATCCCCCTCATGCGCGACAAAAACCTGCGTTTTGCCTTTCAAACGGCGAAAGGCGCTGGAGTGGATAATCCGGTCCTTATCGCGCTGAAAATCACTGCGTTCGGACTCGCTCGGCTGGGGAATGGACCGCCCCCGCGCCTTAAACGGATCAGAGGCGTAAGGCGCACGGCGCTGGCGGGTCGGTTTAAAGACAGTCACAATGACCTTTCGGCATCTTTCGATTCACGTAGTTTGCGCTATATAGACCTTATGACCGAAACTGCCACCGAAACTCCTGTCACGCTTTCCGCTTCTGCCGCGCAGCAAATCAACGCGATTATGGCAAAACAGGGCGTAGATCGCTTCTTGCGTGTCGCCGTGGAAGGCGGCGGCTGTTCCGGCTTTTCCTACAAGTTCGATTTCGCGGATGAAAAGAACGATGACGACCTGCTGCTGGAACGCGATGGGGCGAAAGTTCTGATCGATGAAATGAGCCTGGAATTCCTCGCCGGATCAGAGATCGACTATGCGCGGGAGCTGATCGGGGCTGCCTTCAAGATCAACAATCCCAACGCCACCGCAAATTGCGGCTGCGGGACGAGCTTTTCGATTTAGGGATACCCCCCCCTTTTTTTTCGTCATGGCACAGCTTGACTGTGCCATCCACTGCCGCATTAGCGTTTTTCAAGACCGCATGGATCGCACAATCGAGTTGTGCGATGACGGCTTAAGCTAAGACAACCTAAAACCGCCCTGCGACGCCTGGGAAAACTATAGGCGTTTCACTGCCGTCTTTAGCCACCGCGCTGACCCCGAAGAAATAATTATCGATAACCAGGTTATCGAACGTCCATTCATTGACGTTTCCGATAAAGCGCGAATGGGTCCATTCCGGCGCAGTTGTCAGACGCCAATGAACGCGGTAGCCGGCGAGATTGTCCGCATTGTCCGGTGTTTCCCACGTTAGCTTAGAGGATGGCTGCACGGCGCCTTCGATCTCCACATTGGCTGGAAAGGGCGGCGCGCCCGCCATACCCGCCAACGCGATGGCGTTCAGCCCGGTCAGCTTCGCCGCATAAGGGCCGTCCACACCGTCCATCGTGTCGCCGTAGGTGATCCCGTCTTCCACTCGCAAATCCTGATGCTGGCGATCATAATGTTCGTGCGTTTCCATGATGCGCACGCCCGGAATGCCCGCTTCATTGAACGGACGGTGGTGGCCACCGCGTCGGAAACGGTCGAGGCGATAGACCATCATAATGTCGAGATTGACCATATATTGATCGCCCATCGCCTTGATGTAGCGCGCGAGATTGCGGCTGGGGCTGTCCACTTCCCCGCCCGTAAACCGGCGCAGACGCGCTTCCTCTGGCGTCTCGACCGCGCGCGTCCCTTCCGAGAAAACGCGAACCGTGCTATTGTTAACAACCCCGTCTATCCCACTGATATTGCTAATCATATCATTGTTCAGAACGGCTTTCAGATCCCAGCCTTCTTGCTGGGCATAGGCGGCAACAATCTTACCGCCAAACAGTCCCTGCTCTTCACCAGAGAGGCCCGCATAGATGATCGAGCCGGGGAATTCATATTTCGAGAGGATACGCGCCGCTTCGATCGTACCGGCCATGCCGGACGCATTATCGTTTGCGCCGGGACTATCAGAGGTCCCGTCCAACGGATCAGTCACGCGACTGTCAATATCACCGCTCATCATAACGTAGCGGTTGGGATCGACCGTCCCGCGCTGGATCGCTAACACACTGACCACATTAGTTGGATCCGGAATGCGTCGCTCGCCCTCCACCACGTCAGAGACGTAGATCACCTCTAGACAGCCGCCGCAGTCTTCGGAGATTTTCTCGAATTCTGCGAAAATCCAGCGCCGCGCTGCGCCAATACCGCGCGTGTCGCTTTCGGTTTCAGACAGCGTGTGCCGCGTCCCGAAATCGGCGAGCGTTTGAATGTCGGCTACGATGCGTTTCGCACTTGGCGCCACCGCAATATCGTAGATTTTCGGGACTTCACTGGGCGGCCCATAAGCCTGATCTTGGGCTGTCGCGTTTGGACCTAGTCCCAGAAATGACGCGCCGCCAAACGCCACGACGCCAATCGCCAGAACAGCGCCACCAAGCCAAAGAGGTTTCATTGATTGTCCTGTCATTTATACGGCAGCAGCCGCCGCCAATACGGCCCGATAGCCCGACTTGATTTCCATCGCCCCGTGATGAGCTGACAAAGCCCGATGCAAGCGCGGCAACTGCCAGCACGGCACGAACATATAGGCATGATGTTCGACGTGATAATTCACCCAATACGGGGCCACGATTGCCCGCGTCAGCCAGTTTGTTTTCGTCGTGCGGGCTTCTGTCAGCACATTGCCATCCGTTGTCGTCAGGGCGTGCTCCGCGATATTGCGAAGTCGCAGTACTGCCATGAAAACGGTCGCCAAGGGTAAAAGCCAAAGCACCGGATAGAGCCACCAATAACCCGCCAATGTCATCGCGCTGAACAGGACCGCATTGGTCAATAAGGTTGGCACAGCAGACGACTTTTGAAACGCTTCAGTTCCCGGCGCTTGGGTTTTGCGAAGGCTCGCAAGCCTTAAGCGCAGAAAGGTTTGTCCTGTTAAGTCGCGAAAAAACTTCCGCCGCAAACTGGCTTTATCAACGGGAAATTTCGCAGAAAGCGGCAAGTCCGGATCTTCGGCCTGTTGCGTGTAACGATGATGCTTAAGGTGATAATGCCGATAGGCCAGCATATCGCCTCCATAAGGCGCACCGAGCAGCCATTTCCCGACAAATTCATTCAAGGCTTTCGTTTTAAACAGCACTCCATGCGCGGCATCGTGCATCAGGATCGCCATGCCGTGTTGGCGCGCCCCGACAATAATCAAGGCCAGCACGATCGTGACGGGGTTCGTCCAAATAGCCGCGACCCCCCAAGCTCCCAAAATCACAGCCCAGACGTGAACTGTTAGCCACGCTCCCCAAATATCTGAACGGCTGGACAGACGTCTCACAGTCTCACGCGGTAAAAATGTTGCCGAAGCACCCATGCCTACGGATTGCCGTGAAGTCTGGGGACTGTCAACGTGAACGCCCTTACCATCCTTGACCGGATG
>CAZSUW010000003.1:18885-62019 GCA_964610115.1 uncultured Algimonas sp. | reverse complement strand
GCCGTGAAGTCTGGGGACTGTCAACGTGAACGCCCTTACCATCCTTGACCGGATGCGTTGCAAGGATATGACGATGATGGGGAAGAATTTAGTGGAAGGCGGAGGGGACCATGCCTGAACAGTTGATCAGGGGGTATAGAGAGTTTCGAGTCTCTGACTTTGAAGTCCAGAAAGACCTGTACGAAACACTTGGCAAAGACGGGCAATCCCCCCGGGTAATGCTGATCTCTTGCTCTGACTCGCGGGTCGACCCGACCGATATTTTTCACGCCTATCCAGGCGAAATGTTTGTCCTACGTAATGTGGCCAATATTGTCCCGCGTGGCGATGTGGAAACCCCTACGCCCAGCACGGCCGCAGCCCTTGAATATGCAGTCAATATCCTAGGCGTGAAAGTCATTCTGGTGATGGGCCATGAAAGTTGTGGCGGGATTGAAGGCTCCCTTAACGGTCTTGAAGACGGCTATGTTGGGGCTTGGATTAGTCACCTCGGACCGGCCCGTGACCGCATCTTGGCGCGGGGCCTAACCGGAAAAGAAGCGCAAACTGAACTCGAACTTGAAGGCATAAGGATGAGTTTGCAAAACCTGATGAGCTTTGACTTCATCGCGGAGCGTGTGCGCGAAGGCGAACTCGTCCTGCAAGGCGCCTATTTCTCCATCATCTCGGCCAAGCTCTTGATGATGGAACGGACCGGCGCGTTTTCGGAAGTCAGCCCCACAGCGGAAAGCTAACTAATCAGGTCGAGCCACTCATCTTCCGTTAGAACGGTAACGCCGGCGGCTTCGGCCTTCTTCAACTTGCTGCCCGCGCCCGGTCCCGCGACCAGATAATCCGTTTTTCCAGACACACTGCCGGAGACTTTCGCCCCCAAGCTCTGCGCGCGGGCTTTCGCTTCATCCCGGCTAAAGCGCTCAAGCTTGCCCGTGAAGACAACGATTTTCCCTGCCACAGGGCTATCCGTTGCGACACGCTCAGCATCTTCAACGGTGACGTGCGCCAAAAGTTCGTCCAGAGCCGCATGACTCGTTTCACTATTCAGAAAATCATGTAGAGCCCCCGCTGCGGCCTCACCAATCCCATCAATCGTTAGCATCTCCGCCGTGTCGGAGCGGACACTTTGTTCAAGAACCGCCCAAGAGCCGAAGTGCCGCGCTAACAGGTTCGCATTACCCTGCCCCACATGTCGAACCCCTAGCGAACGAATAAACCGTGCCAGTCCAACAGTGCGCCGCCCATTGATCGCCGCAAATAATGCCTGGGTAGACGTCTCGCCGTAACCTTCACGGCTTTCCAACTTCAATTCAGCATTCCGTGCTTTGAGGGTGAATATGTCCGCAGGCTGTTTCACAATGCCGTTTTCAAAAAAGTCGACAATCTGCCGTTCTCCCAGACCGTCGATATCAAACGCCGGACGACTGACAAAATAGATCAGATATTCAAGGGCTTGCGCCGGGCAGCTCAGGCTATTCACACACCGTCGAACCACATCGCGTTTCCCTTTTTCATCTTCAGCCCGTACCGCATCGGCGCCGCAAGACGGGCATGTTTTAGGGTAGTGAAACGGCTCCCCGCCGCCCTCTTTCACAACCCGCAGGATTTGCGGGATAACATCTCCGGCTCGTTGAACCTCGACCATATCCCCCGGCTTCACACCAAGGCGTTCGATCTCGTCTTCATTATGCAGGGTCGCTTTGGAGACCAGCACACCCCCAATATTGATCGGCGAGAGATGGGCGAGTGGGGACAAAGCCCCTGTCCGGCCCACATTGATCTCGATGCGTTCGAGCTTTGTGACGGCTTTTTCAGCCGGAAATTTATGCGCAATAGCCCAGCGAGGGGCACGACCCGCAAACCCCAAGCGGGCTTGCCAATCCAGACGATCCACCTTGTAAACGACACCATCTATGTCGTAGCCGAGGTCCGCTCGACCCTCTTCAATGCGCTTGAAATGATCCAGTAGGTCGTCAGTGTTTTGACATCGTTTTGTCAGCGGGTTTGTCTGAAAACCCCACTGCGCTAATTTGCTTATGGCCTCGGATTGCGTCTCAGCAAAAGGCTCACTCACCTCCCCCCAAGCGTAAGCAAAAAGACGCAGCGGACGCTTTGCGGTGACTATTGGGTCGATCTGGCGCAAACTACCAGCGGCCGCATTCCGCGGGTTCATATAGCGCTTTTCACCCGCTGCCTCTTGTGCGGCATTCATCGCGTCAAAGGCGTCATGTTCAATATAAACTTCACCGCGCACTTCCAACACGTCCGGCCAGCCAGAGCCGGAAAGCCGCTTTGGGACATCGTCCAGAGTACGCAAATTTTTCGTCACATCTTCGCCGACGCGCCCGTCCCCTCTTGTGGCACCCTGGACCAGAACACCTTTTTCATAACGCAAAGCCGCAGACAGACCGTCAATTTTAGGTTCAGCCGTAAAAGCCATGGGCGATTTGGGATCAAGTCCCAAAAATCTTTTGGCTCGCGCCACAAAATCCGTGACATCTTCCGCACTGAACGCATTGCCGAGGCTCAGCATGGGAACGGCATGGGTAATTTTGCCAAAACGCCCTGATGGCTTGGCCCCAACCGTCTGCGTGGGACTGTCGGCTTTCATAAGCTCTGGGTAAAGATCCTCCATCGCCCGGAGTTCCAGACGCAAAGCATCATATTGGGCATCGGTCAGGGTCGGCGCGTCATGTTGATAATAAGCCTCATCAGCGGCCTTAATACGCGCCACCAAGTCGTCGTATATCGTCTGCTTGTCGCTCATGGCGCGATAGATAGTGGCTTTAACGCAAATGTCTTGTGGAAACTTGACCTAGCTGGCCATCAACTCCCGCGCGGCGGCGCGCGCGCTGTCTGTCACTGTATCGCCGGCCAACATGCGCGCAATTTCTTCTTCGCGCTCCGCTTCTGTGACTGCATGAACATGGGTGTTCGTCTGCGAACCCTTGGACATTTTCTCAATTCGGAATTGATTGTCCGCACTGGCCGCGACTTGCGGACTGTGAGTGACGACAAAAACTTGGGCCGATTGCGCCAGACGTGCGAGACGACGCCCCACAGCCGACGCCACGGCGCCGCCTACCCCTTGATCAACTTCGTCAAAGACCATCACACTGTCCGTTTTGGCAGCTAGAGCCACTTTAATCGCCAGAGCAAAGCGCGCCATTTCACCACCAGAGGCGATTTTATCAAGCGGACCTAAAGGCGTGCCAGGGTTTGTCGACACTGTGAAACGAACGCCGTCTGTACCCGTCGCACTTTCGGGCGCGTCTTCTATATTTGTGACAAAGCGCGCACGCTTCATTTTCAACGGGGGAAGTTCGGTCACCACGGCATTGTCTAAGTCTTTTGCCGCTTTTTTCCGTGCTTTTGACAAAGCCTGTGCCGCCTTATCATAGCGGGCCTTCGCCGCATCCCGTTGTTTGGTTAGCACCGCAATATCCGCTTCAACCGTTTCTATTCCGCCTAATTCCTCCGCAAGACTCGCGCGCTTTTTGACGAGGTCATCTATTGGGACGCCATATTTTCGCGCTGCTGCACGCAACGCAAAAAGACGCTCTTCAATCGCCTCCAACTTTCCGGGCTGAACATTAAATGTTTCCGCCGCATGGCCGACCGCATTGCGGGCCTCTTGTGTTTCCAATAGGGCACGCTCCAACGCTTCTGATGCCTGACGAAGGGCCGTCGCCGCCTTGCCCTCTCCCTCGCCAATTTTGTTTCGCACGCGCTCCAAGCCCGAAAGCGCCTGCGTCAAACGGGCTTCGAACTCCCCGTCTTCGCCTAACGTCTCTTGCGCCGCCGTCAGTTCCGTCAGCGCGCCTTCCGCGCCTTGTAGAAAACGTCTCTCTTCCGCCAGTTTTTCATCCTCACCGCCCCGTGGGTCGAGCCGATCCAAATCCGCGATTGCGAGTTCCAAAAACTCGCGATCATCCCCGGCTTTGGCCTGACGAAGAGTGAGAACATCAAGAGCGGCTTGCGTCTCCTGACGCTTCGAAAAGGCTGCACTGACAGCAGCCAGTTTTTGTTGATAATCTCCAAAGGCGTCCAATCGCGACAAATGGGTATTGGGATCAAGCAAACCGCGACCATCATGTTGCCCATGCACTTCCAGTAAGATCGCCCCTAATTCAGCGAGTATCTTTACGCCTACGGGCTGGTCATTCACATAGGCTCGGGACCGACCATCTGCATTCACAACGCGTCGTAGCAGCAAGTCCTCCGAGGCGTCACCGTCAATGTCGTGATCTTGTAAAACCGCCCAAACAGGATGTGTTTGCGGGAGGGTAAAGCTTGCCGTTGCGCTCGCTTTATCGGCGCCTGCACGCACAAGGCCGCGATCAGAGCGCGCGCCGGCCGCCATTCCCAAAGCATCGAGTAAAATAGATTTGCCCGCGCCGGTCTCTCCTGTGAGCGCGGTCAGCCCATTGGAAAAGCTCAGATCGAGTGTTTCGATCAGCACGACATTCCGTACGGATAGGCCACTCAACATGGCAAGCACGTGCCCTTAGAAGAGACGATCGCGTAGACGTTCGAAGTAAGACCGATCCGGCGCGCGTGCAATTTCTTCGTTAAGGTCAACACCATAGCCTTCTAGCAGATCATAGCTATCTTGATACCAAGCACTGTCTGGATAGTTATATCCTAAAACAGAACCAACTTTTTTAGCCTCTCCGATCACGCCCAGCGTTACGTAAGCTTCGACCATACGGTGAAGTGCTTCTTCCACCTGGCTGGTTGTTTCATAGTCACGCACAACGTTCTTAAAGCGAATAATAGCGGCGAGCGGCTGATTTTGACGTAAGTAAAACCGTCCAACATCCATCTCTTTCCCAGCCAGGTGATCGTGGGTGAGTTCCAACTTCAGGCTAGCATCGCGGCCATAGTCGCTATCAGGAAAACGACGGACGACCTGCTGCAAAGCGTTTTCAGCGTTCACCGTTGTTTCTTGGTCCCGCCCCACATCATAGATTTGGTCATAATAGTTCAGAGCAATGAGATAGTAGGCATATGGCGTAGAATCACTGCCCGGGTGCAAGCCAATAAACCGCTGCGATGTAGTAATGCTGTCTTCATAGTCAGCTGAACGGTAAGACGCATAGGCGCTCATAAGCAATGCGCGGCGAGCCCATTCGGAAAACGGATGCTGCCGCTCGACTTCTTCGAACAACAACTTCGCTTGATCCCAACGCCCCGCCTCGACCGCCTCGAACGCCTCTGAATAGATAAGCTCCGCCGGGCGCTCTACATAAGCCAGCCGTTCCCGTGTGTCGCCCCCAATCCCTAAGGTGGAACATGCCGAAAGGCTGACAGCCGCCAAAAAAGGCAGAACGAAATGCAAAGGTTTCATCATAGCAATCATGCAGAGCCTAAAAGGCAGTTCAAGAAACAGACTCAGAGATTAAGCCGAGTATCGCTTCCTCTTAGCGAGGCACATTGCCGCGTGAAAGTGAGAATCTCTTAAGGCCGCAGTTTTCACAGGACGAATTACGGCGGACAAAAGGCTTATAGACGGCGATTAAGCGGGGATTGCTCCATAAGCAGACCCGTCCGCATTCCGTCGTCCTATTGGAACCGACATCATAGCAATGAGGGCCTTGGATCCCGGCAGGCTCTCATAGGCCCACGCATCGCGTTTTGCTAACAGCGCGGTGAGAAGATCATGATTAAGGCCATGACCGGATTTATAGCTCGTCACCCGCCCCAAAATCGGTCCCGCCAAATAGAGGTCTCCCATTAGGTCCAAGGCCTTATGGCGGACAAACTCATCATCGAACCGCAAGCCTTCTGGATTGAGCACATGCTCTCCATCCACTAGCACAGCGTTATCGAAAGAGCCGCCTTGCGAAAGACCTGCCGCCTGCAAAGCCGCTACTTCATGTTTGCGCGCAAATGTCCTGGCCGAGGCGAGCCGGTCACGGAAGGCTCGGACATCCGGCGCTATACAGACCCGTTGCCGTCCTATCGCCGCCTCTTTGAAATCAATCGTCACGTCGAGCTCTAAGCGGTCAGAAGGCGAAATACGGGCGAAACCGCCATTTTTGTCTTGGACTTCAACCGTATTCAAAACGCGGATATATCGGCGCGGTGCCGCTTGCCGAAGCACACCGGCTTCTTCGATGAGCTTCAGAAACGGCTCGGCCGAACCGTCAAGCGCAGGTAACTCTGGCCCGTCCAAATCAATTACAACGTTATCGATTCCAGCAGCAGACAAAGCCGCAAGAAGGTGTTCAATCGTCGAAACAGACACACCCGCTGCATTAGCGACTGTCGTGCAATTCCGCACATCGGTGACAAATTCAGGGCGGATCGCGATGAGACTATCCCTGTCCGTAATATCCGAACGCTTTATCAGCAAACCTGCGTCTACGGGTGCGGGGTGCAAAGTCATGAGTGTCTGACGACCGCCGTGCAGAGACACACCATCGGCGCTAGCTGATCGTTTCAGCGTGGATTGACGACGAACATTATTCATAGCTTCGATAGCGTGATAGGTTTGAAAACGGTTCGCAACAAACAACGCTGCGTGACGCTATGTTACCAACATTCACCCCGTAAGTTCCTAGCGAACTGTGCAAAGAAAAATCCACCTGCCTATTTCTGGGCAGGTGGAGTAATGTTCAATCGTAACGCTAAAACGCGCTGTTTCGAAACCTTAACGCCTTAGGAAGCTCGGAATTTCCAGCTCGTCTTCGGCATCCATCCCAAATAGGTCACCCGATGCAATTGGCGTCTGACGGACTGGCTCTGGCTTCGGTTTCGGAGCCGGTGCTCGACGACTTTTCAAGCCCCAAAGACCGAAGGGTCGGCGGGTTGCAGGCTCTTGAACCGTTTCGGGAACGCTTGGTGCGGCTGGCGCCGGAGCGATTTGGGCTGGAGCTGGATTAGCGGCCGCCTCCGCAATAACAGGCTGCGCTGAACCACCCTGAACACGAGGCGGATAGGCGCGCGTAGGCGTTTCGAATGGGGGAGCGGCATTAACGGCAATCTGTTGGCTTTCGTCTTCATCAAAGCCATATTCGGCAAAGGTTGCGCGCGCCTCGGCTTCGGCGCGTTCATGCACGCCAAGCTCCACAACCGGGGCCGCAGCAGGCTCAACTTTTGAAACGCTCACAGTTTCCGGGCTAAAGCGACCGGGCTGTTCAATACGGTGGGCCGCATCGACGCCTGTTGCCACGACAGACACACGAACGACTCCGTCCAAAGCGGGATCCAGAGCGGAACCAACAATGATATTGGCATCTTCATCGACTTCCCCGCGAATCATGCCGGCGGCTTCATCAACTTCATACAAAGTTAGATCGCTACCGCCGGTAATGTTGATCAGGACGCCGCGCGCCCCCTTTAAGGATACGTCATCCAGTAGCGGATTATTGATCGCCTTTTGGGCGGCTTCAACAGCGCGGCTTTCGCCTGTCGCCTCGCCTGTCCCCATCATAGCCTTACCCATTTCGTCCATAACCGTACGGACATCATTAAAGTCCAGATTAATCAGGCCCGGCACAACCATCAAATCCGTAACGCCACGAACACCGGAATAAAGCACTTCATCAGCAAGCTGGAAAGCATCTGCCATTGTGGTGCGCTCGGTCGCAACACGGAAGAGATTTTGATTGGGGATTGTGATCATCGTATCAACGGATGAGTAGAGGTTCTCAATTCCCTGTTCCGCCAGCTTCATCCTGCGAGAGCCCTCAAACATAAAGGGTTTTGTTACGATCCCGACTGTCAGAATACCGCGTTCGCGGGCTGCGCGCGCAATGACTGGCGCCGCACCTGTGCCCGTGCCGCCGCCCATACCTGCCGCAACAAAGAGCATATGTGCGCCGTCCAAGTGCGACAGAATTTCATCCAGACTTTCTTCGGCTGATTGCTCCCCGACCTCCGGACGCATTCCCGCGCCGAGGCCTTGTGTAATACCAGAGCCCATTTGCACGCGGCGATCCGCCCGAGACATCGCCAATGCCTGCGCGTCTGTATTCGCGACAATGAAATCAACGCCATCAAGTCCAGCCTCGATCATATTGTTAACGGCGTTACCGCCCGCGCCACCGACGCCTATTACAACAATTCGCGGTTTAAGTTCGACGGATTGAGGGACTTGAAAGTTAATCGGCATGACGTTCGGACCCGAAGCTATGGTCAATGGTTGGTTAAACCCATGTCACCTGAAAGCGTTAACGTCCCGTTAGTCGCGACACATTTCTGATAGATTAGCGGTAGAGCCGTTCACTGGCTGAAATAATAAATTGCGTGTTGCCTTCCAGTGTAAGCGGGCCTACCGCGCGCCTATGGCGCAAGAGACCCTCAGCCAAACCGAAACTTGCCCACCTGACGGCACTCGGACCCTTAGCATAGGCCAACGCGAATTCGTTTCCATGATGGCGGCGATCTTTGGCCTGCAAGCGCTTGGCATTGATGTCATGCTACCCGCACTGGATGAAATCGCAGGGGCTTTCGGGCGCGGCGACGGAAATGACCAGCAGCTTGTCGTGATCGTCTTTGTCCTCGGATTTGGGTTTCCGCAACTTATCTGGGGCCCCATCGCAGACCGATTCGGACGCAAAATCCTTCTACAGTGTTCTTTGGTCGGTTATGCCGTTTTCGGTGCGTTATGTATGTTCGCGCCAAGTTTTGAGATGCTCTTACTCTTTCGCCTTCTTCAAGGCATTGCCACGTCTGGCACGCGAGTGAGTGCCGGAGCGATCATCCGCGACGTCTCCTCCGGGCGCGCTATGGCCCGAATCCTTAGTCTTGTCTTCACGGTCTTTATGATCGTCCCGATTCTGGCGCCGAGCATTGGCGCGTTGGTTTTGATGTTCGCCCCATGGGAATGGACGTTTGGCGTACTGTCTTTCTTTGCCGTGCTGGTGTTTAGCTGGACTGCTTTCCGCCTACCGCCGACAATGGGGGAACCGCGTCCGATAAATGTCCGTACCGTCACAAACGCCTTCCGCCGGGTGTTAACAACGCGGATCAGCTTCGGATATATGTGCGCCAGTGGTGTCGTCTTCGGCAGTCTCTTCGCTTTTATTGCCGCAAGCGAGCAGATTTTCGACGATGTCTTCGGACGCGGTGACGCCTTCCCACTCTATTTTGCTGGAATAGCCGGCGGCTTGGCTGTGATGAACTATCTCAACTCTCGCGTCGTGGAACGGTTTGGAATGCGCCGCATCAGCCACTTGGTTCTTCTCATTTTCATTGCTGCCAGCCTGCTCAATGTGGGGTGGATGACATTTATCGGGCAAGACTTCTGGGCCTTTTACAGCTTGTTTGTCATTGCCTTTGCCTGCTTTGGTATGATGGGAGCCAACTTCGCATCGCTCGCCCTGGAGCCGATGGGAGACATCGCAGGGACCGCCAATGCCGTTTATGGCTTTTTCACCAGTACGGGCGCGAGCCTGCTTGGCCTGATGATTGCGCAACGCTTTGACGAAACAGTCACGCCCATCGTCTGGGGCTATGTTGGTTTAGGTATCGCCTCGCTCATCATCATCTTGATCACAGAGCAAGGCCGTCTCTTTGGTGTCGGAGAAGGCAAAAACTAGAAAGTGAACCACATCACTTCGCGAAAGACGTGTATCGCCACGCCCGCGATGAGAAGGCGCGATCTATCCCCTCACCAATAAAAAACCCGGCGCGAACACCGGGCTTTTCTTTTCGTCCATTCGCCTTCCCTAGGACGCTTTCTCATATTGCTCGGCGTAGACCTTTTTAAGCTCTCGTTTCAGCACCTTGCCCGTTGCGCCCAAGGGCAGCTCGTCTTGATAGACGATTTCATCCGGCATCCACCACTTCGCGCATTTTGCGCCAATGCAGTCGCGGATTTCCGCTTCATTAGGCTGCTTGCCGGGCACAGGCATGACGATGAGAAGCGGGCGTTCCTGCCACTTTTCATGACGCACGCCAATACAGGCCGCCATGGCCACATCGGGGTGATCCATCGCCGCATTTTCAACTTCGATAGAACTGACCCATTCGCCACCGGATTTGATGACATCTTTTGAGCGGTCCGTGATCTCCATATAGCCTTGCGGGTGTAGCGCCGACACATCACCCGTCGCGAACCAACCATCATCTGTGAAGCTATCAGCGCCTGCGCCTTTGAAATAACCAGACGCCACCCAAGGGCCACGCACTTGCAAATGACCTGTCGCCTCGCCGTCTACAGGCAGGATGTTACCTTCATCATCGACGATCCGCATATCGACGCCGTAAATCCGACGACCCGCCAGCAGTTTATGCGGCACTGTCGCTTCGTAATCGTCGAGATCCGTCGTGTGATGCGGGCAATAGGTCGAACCGAGTGGCGATGTTTCCGTCATGCCCCAGCCTTGCTGCATCGGAATTCCGAGGTCTTGCTCATAAGCGCGCAACAGACTTTCCGGCAGCGCCGATCCGCCCACCAATGCCTTCTTCACTGTGGTTAGGTTGATACCTTCCGCCTTGCAGTGATTGTAAATACCGAGCCAGACTGTTGGCACACCCGCCATCAAGGTCACGCCTTCCTGATTAATCATGCGCGACAGGTTCGCCCCATCGAGCCCTGGACCGGGCAACACAAGTTTCGCGCCCACCATGGCGGCGGAGTAAACCAGACCCCACGCACTGACGTGGAACATAGGGACGACGGCGAGGATCGTATCAGCGCCACCCGCACCAATTACATCCTTCTGACATCCCGCCATAGCGTGCAATATCGTTGAACGATGGCTGTAAAGAACCCCCTTGGGATCCCCTGTTGTGCCTGACGTGTAGCAAAGCGTACACGCCGTATTCTCATCAAATCGTTCCCATTCGATCGTCTCTAAGGCGTCTGCAATAAAGTCTTCATAGGCGATGGCAAACGGTACGCTGTCCGGCTTGCCCGCTTCGTCTGTCAGGCTGACCCATTTCTCAACGCTTGGACACGCCTTCTGGATGCCCGCAGCAATCGGGGCAAAGGTCGTGTCAAAACAGACATATCGATCTTCCGCATGGTTGACCATCCAAGCAATCTGTTCTGGCTTCAGACGCGGATTGATCGTGTGCACGATCGCGCCAATCGAACTGACCGCATAATAGATCTCAACGTGCCGATAATTATTCCACGCAATCGTTGCGATCCGATCGCCTTTCTTGACGCCCGCTGCCAGCAGAGCATTGGCCAGTTTGCGCACGCGCGCAGCGCAGTCCGCCCAATTATAGCGATGTTCAGTGCCATCGGTTTCGAGCGTGTAAATCTCTCGATCGCGATGCACCTCGGCAGCGTGTTCGATGAGATCGGAAATCATGAGCGCGTGGCTCATCATCAGGCCTTGCATAGCAGGCTCCCCGGTTAGTCGTTGTTACAAACGTTTTTTACGTTGTGAGGGGTTTGCGACAGCTGCTAACGAGGGTCAATGGGTGAGCAGCCAACATTCGCAGATGTTCTCGCGGCAGAGAGCCGCATTAAAGGCTTTGCCGTGAAAACCCCACTCCTTCACAGCGCTATCATTGACGCTATTGCCGGCGTTGAAGTTCATGCCAAAGCCGAATGCCTACAACATGTCGGCGCGTTCAAATATCGGGGCGCGCGCAATCGCCTTAGCGCTATGACAACAGACGAGAAGAAACGCGGTGTTGTCGCATTCTCCTCTGGCAATCATGCACAAGGGGTCGCCCGCGCGGCGAAAGAACTCGATATCGACGCCATCATCGTCATGCCCTTTGACGCTCCAAAAGTAAAAGTTGCAGGCGTAGAAGCTGATGGGGCGCAGATTGTTTACTACGATCGCGGGACTGAAAGCCGAGAGGAGATTGCTGCACATATCGCCGAACGTGATGGACGCATCCTCGTCCCCTCCTATGACGACCCCTACATTATCGCTGGCCAAGGCACTGTCGGGCTGGAAATCGCGCGTAGTAGCATCGACTTTGATGCCGTCATTGTCTGTATGGGCGGCGGCGGACTGTGTGCCGGTATTACGCTCGCCCTGACGCAAAAAAGCCCAAAGACGAAAATCTTTGGCGCCGAGCCTGAGCACTATAACGATCACCAACGTAGTCTTGCAGCCGGAGTCCGCCTTCGGATTAAAGACAACGCCCCGTCTACACTCTGCGACGCGATAATGACACCGACACCTGGCGAGCTAACCTGGCCGATCAATTCCAAGCACTTAGCTGGTGTTTTTGATGTGACCGACAAAGAATGTCTTGAGGCGATCCGTCTTGCGCATGAACATTACGACGTCACGCTAGAACCCGGTGGCGCGGCCGCATTGGCCGCCGTTTTATTCCGGGACTTGCCATGTGATATTCATCGCGTTGCGGTCACCCTCTCAGGTGGCAATGTTGACCCCGATGTCTTGGCACAAGCCTTAGCCAGCGCTTAACCGCCGGACAACTTCGCCTTGATCGCGTCGAGCGCGGCATCGGCACCTTCCGGCTTGCCACCCCCAGCTTGCGCCATGCCGGGTTTACCCCCGCCTCGGCCGCCGACTTCCGCCGCTCCCGCATTGACCAAATCCACGGCAGAGAGATTGCCCGTCAGATCATCAGAGACAGCGACCGCAACCGCGACTTTCGGGCCATCCACCGCAACAAAGGCAACAACACCTGAGCCAAGCTGCGTAAGCTGCTCATTCATCATCGGCCGCAGTTCTTTTCCGCTGATCCCGTGTAACACACGACCCATGAAAGGCGTCCCGCCAATCTCTTCCGGGCCCGATGCAGCCGCCCCGCCGCCCCCAAGCGCTAATTGCTTACGCGCTTCCGCCAAATCTTTTTCAAGCTGTTTTCGTTCCGAAAGCAGCGCCTCTAGGCGGGCTGGAATATCCTCTGGCTTTGCCTTTAGCGTATCGGCCGCCGCGCGCGCGAGACCGGCTTGCGCTTCAAGATATTGGCGCGCTGCCTCGCCAGTCACCGCTTCAACGCGACGAATGCCCGCCGCAACCGCGCCTTCTGAGACGATTTTGAAAAGGGCAATGTCGCCTGTCCGCTCGACATGGGTTCCGCCGCAAAGCTCCACGGAATAATCAGACCCATCAGGGTCTTTACCCAGCGCTAAAACGCGAACTTCATCGCCGTACTTCTCCCCAAACAATGCCATCGCGCCCGCCGCAATCGCCTCGTCTGGGGCCATTAGCTTTGTCTCTACCGGCGCATTCTGCTGAATGATCGCGTTTACTTCGTCTTCGACCTTTGCCAGCTCCTCACGGGTAATAGCGCCGCCATGGCTGATGTCGAAACGAATGCGGTCTCCATCCACCATCTGCCCCTTTTGCGTGACGTGATCGCCGAGAACACGGCGGAGCGCTTCGTGCATAATATGAGTGGCGGAGTGGTTATGCTTCGTGCGTTCGCGAATATTAGGATCAACGCTGATCGTTGCGACATCGCCAACACTTATCTCGCCAGAAAGGGTGCCGATATGAACGTGTAGATCACCCGCTTTTTTCTGAACATCCGTAATCTCGACCCGCGCGCCATTCGGGAATAGCGCGACACCGCGATCGCCCGCTTGGCCACCACTTTCTGCATAAAATGGCGTAGCCTTCGTCAGAAACATTATCGGGCCAGGCTTGGCTGTTTTCACACGCTCATTGTCTTGCAAGATAGCTGTGACGGCATGATCTTCAGAGAGTTGATCGTAGCCCGTAAAGTCGGTCGCACCACTTTCTTCGCGAATGGCTTTAAAGACTTCGTCGCCACCATCACCCGCAAACTTACCGCCATCGGCTTGGCTCTGTGCGCGCTGCTTTTCCATCGCTTTTTCAAAGCCTTGCACGTCAACACTAATGCCGCGACTGCGCAGGGCATCTTGGGTCAGATCCAACGGAAAACCATAGGTATCATAGAGTTTGAACGCGGTTTCGCCAGGCAGCGTGCCGCCCTCGCCCATGCCCTCAGTCGCCTCTTCCAACAGACCCATGCCACGACCCAGCGTGCGGCGGAACCGTTCTTCCTCTTGCAGGAATGTCGCCTCCACACTGGCTTGGGCACGTTGCAACTCTGTGAAATGATCGCCCATTTCGGCAACCAATGTCGGCACCAAGCGGTGCATTAGCGGGTCTTTCGCGCCCAGAATATGCGCATGACGCATGGCCCGACGCATGATGCGGCGCAAAACATAGCCGCGCCCCTCATTCGACGGGCTCACCCCATCCGCCATTAGGAAGGAACACGAGCGGAGATGATCAGCAATAACACGGTGACTGAATTTCGCCTCGCCTTCCGCTTTCACGCCGGTAAGTTCAACAGACGCATTAATTAGTGTTTTGAACAAATCCGTATCGTAATTATCGTGTTCGCCTTGGAGGATCGCCGCAATCCGTTCCAAGCCCATGCCGGTATCAATAGACGGCTTGGGCAGATCGCTCTGTACGATGTCTCCGTCTTTACCAAACGCGCGCTCGAACTGCATGAAAACAAGGTTCCAGATTTCAATGAAGCGATCGCCGTCTTCATCCGGCGATCCGGGCGGGCCACCCGCGATAGAAGGTCCATGATCGAAGAAAATTTCGCTACAGGGTCCGCAGGGTCCCGTGTCCCCCATCGCCCAGAAATTATCGGACGTGGGAATGCGAATAATCCGGTCTTCTGAAAGGCCTGCTATTTTGCGCCAAAGATCAAAGGCTTCATCATCCGTGTGATAGACCGTAACGAGCAACTTATCTTTTGGTAGCCCGTAGTCACGTGTCACCAATTCCCACGCATGGTGGATGGCCCGCTCTTTGAAATAATCACCGAAACTGAAATTCCCGAGCATTTCAAAAAAAGTATGATGCCGCGCCGTATAGCCGACATTGTCCAGATCATTATGCTTTCCGCCTGCGCGGACGCATTTTTGAGACGTCGTCGCACGCGGACTGTCCGGGGTCCGAACGCCGGTAAAATTATCTTTGAACGGGACCATGCCGGCATTCACGAAAAGTAACGTTGGATCGTCTTGAGGTACAAGGGGAGCAGACGGCAGAACCGCGTGATCCTGAGCCCCAAAATAATCGAGAAACTGAGCGCGAATATCAGCAAGTGAAGTCATAGCGGGCGCTATAGCAGGGCGGTGCTTGCCGACAAGCAGCGATAGCGGCACGAACCCGCAAAGCGGCGTCTCATTTTATCTTTCGCACCACAAAGAGAGCGCGGTCAGCTTCCTGACCGCGCTCACTTCAACATATCGGGTTTTGGCGGCAACTCCGCCTTTTGCCTTACGCGCCCATTTCAAGCCGTGGCGCTTCGCCGTCATCAACGACCTGCTCGTCTTTGGGCATGAGGAGTTCGTCATCCAACAGGCCTTTTTCACGCAGAATTTTATTCTCGATCTCGGCCATAATGTCCGGATTATCTTTCAAGAATGTCCGGACGTTTTCACGCCCCTGTCCAATACGCTCATCACCATAAGAATACCACGACCCGGCCTTCTGAATGACATCGGCCATCACGCCCATGTCGATTAATTCGCCCGTCTTGGAGATCCCTTCGCCATACATGATGTCGAATTCAACCTGACGGAAGGGCGGGGCGACCTTGTTCTTGACCACTTTTACGCGCGTCTGATTACCCACCACCTCGTCGCGGTTTTTAATCGCGCCAATACGACGAATATCCAAGCGAACCGAGCTATAGAATTTCAACGCATTCCCGCCTGTCGTCGTTTCAGGCGAGCCATACATCACGCCAATTTTCATGCGGATTTGGTTGATGAAGATCACCATGCAGCCGGATTTGGAAATAGACCCTGTCAACTTGCGCAGAGCCTGGCTCATCAGGCGCGCCTGCAATCCAGGCAAGCTATCACCCATGTCGCCTTCAAGTTCAGCGCGGGGTGTTAGCGCCGCGACAGAATCAATGACGAGAATATCAATCGCCCCAGAGCGGACCAGTGTATCCGCGATTTCCAGCGCCTGCTCCCCCGTATCGGGTTGCGCGATCAGCAGCTCATTCACGTCGACACCGAGCTTGGCCGCATAAACCGGATCCAGCGCGTGTTCGGCATCAACGAACGCCGCCACACCGCCGGCCTTCTGACATTCTGCAATCGCGTGCAGGGTAAGCGTTGTTTTACCGGACGATTCTGGACCATAAATTTCAATGATCCGGCCTTTGGGCAGACCGCCTATACCGAGGGCAATATCGAGACCGAGAGAGCCCGTAGAAATGGCTTCAACATCCATTGTGGTCTTTTCACCCAGCTTCATCACAGAGCCTTTACCGAAGCTCCGGTCAATTTGGGACAAGGCAGCCTCTAAGGCGGCTGAGCGATTTTTGTCAGACGCTTTTTCAACGACCTGAAGGGGTGTGCGGTTACGTGCCATGTTTAAATCTCCAATCGCAGAATGCCGGAGCCCTTCGACATTCCCAGAAAGTATCGGCTGCTATTGGACTGCCGTTGATCCGCATGTTTCACATTTGTTCTCGCCCTGCAACAAAAAAGAACAAAAATGGAACAGGAAAATAGTCTTAACACACCATATATTGTGCCATTTACACCAAAAAAAGGTCTGACCGACACATCATTTTGTGCCAATTAATTTCAGCTCAACCCTAAAACTAGGCTTTAATAGCGACGTTTCGAGAACTTATTCCTGAATCAACGTTGGGTTATAACATGATTGAAATACCACAAAAGACCCTAAAGCGCCGCCTCGCCAATCTCCATTTTCACTTTCTCCGCCAGTTCCGCCAAGGTGAATGGTTTGGGAAGAAATGTCACATCGGGCTCTTCGGCGAGAAGATCAGAGAACTTTTCCGCCGCATAGCCACTAATGAAGACAATGCGCGCATCGCCAAGATATTGCCGACCCGCCCGAAGTAGGCCCGGGCCATCCAAACCTGGCATCACCACATCAGAGAGAAGCATGTCAAAAGGTGTTTCTGCGTCTTCGAGAATTTCGAGCGCTTCTTCGCCGTCTTCGGCCTCAACCACTGTATAACCACGCTTTCGCAAGCTCTTGGCCGCAATCACGCGCACACTCGCTTCATCTTCCACAAATAGGATGTTCCCCTGCCCAGCCAGATCAGCCGGCTTTCGTTCGACATTTTGCACAGCCTCTGCGGCAACGGCTTGTTCTTCCGCTCCCAATTCGGGTGCCGCTGGAAGATAAATGTTAAATGTCGTCCCCTCACCAAGGATGCTATCCACGGACAAATGTCCACCACTTTGCTGGATCACCCCATAGACCGTCGCCAGCCCCAGACCTGTGCCCTTGCCCTGATCTTTCGTCGTAAAGAAGGGTTCGAATATCTTGGCTTGAACGGCCTCAGTCATACCTGTGCCTGTGTCAGAAACACTAATTCGGACAATATCGTCAGTCGGAAACGCTTCGAAGGCTGTCAGCAGCGCCGTATCTTCGATGGCATTTCGATCGACACGCTCACTGACGATAGAAATTGTCCCGCCCCCCTGCGCCTCCATCGCGTCACGCGCATTCACGCAGAGATTCATGATAACATTATCAAATTGGCTTTTATCCGCCAGCACGCGCGGTAGGTCACGCGCGTGAGACAATTCAAGCTGTGCTTGGCCGCCAAGTGTTTGCTTCAAAGTCAGATACATATCAGACAAAGCCTCTGATACATCCAGACGTTCCGCCCGGCGCGTTTGCTGTCGGGAAAAGGCCAATAGCTTCTTCACCAAAGCCGCAGCGCGGGCTCCTGTTGCGTTAATGCTTTGAAGTTCAGGATAGCTAGGATCGCCCACGGGATGTCGTTGAAGCAATTCATCCGTATTAAGACGTATAGCCGTTAGCAGATTGTTGAAATCATGCGCAACGCCCGCGGCCAATTGGCCAATCGCTTGCAGCTTTTGACTTTGCCGCAGCTGGTTTTCCAGCGACCGACGCGCGCTGACATCAACAAGATAAGCCGTCACGCGGTCAGCTTGCTGGGGCTCAGCGGCGATATAAAGCGCAACCGGCAATGGCTCTTTACCATTCAGGGTCACATCGATCGGATCGGTTTGGACGATCTCTGCAAACGTTTTCCCCGCTAGCGGAAGGCCAATGCTGCCATCAAATAAATCAACAAAGGGCAGGCCCGTAACATCATCAAGGCCCGACATATTCGCAAAGGCACGATTGGCATAACGCACTGTCGCGTCCGCAAAAGACGTCCCTTCAATCTGCAAAACGCCGAATGGGATCGGGGCTGCGGAGGCTTTTGCTGAAAGATGGGCGGGACCAGGCGCCCCAATAGGGGCAGGCGCGACGATAGGCGAAACCGGCTTCGCGGCGTGGCCGTGAAGGGCCACAGACGCCACAAGCTCCCCCGTATCGGTCGCATTCCATCGGGCGATTAGCACGGCCGGCGTGACTACGCCTTTGCGCGTAATAATCCGCGTATCGCTACGGACGGTTTTGCCATGGGCGGCTTCACTCCCTATAAGAATATCCGGTTCTTCCAAGAACTCACTGATGTGGGCCGGCGACAAAGCGTCTGGTCCCCCCAGCCAGCTTTCCAGGCGATCATTCACGGACAAAATGCGTCCATCCTGCGTGGCAGAGAAGAGGCCTATCGGCGCGCGGGCTAACATCGCCGCCGCGTCATCCTCACTGGCGATTTCATCAACCTGCCAGAGTAATTCAGAGCGATCAGGGCTGAGGCGGCTCACTGTGATACGAAAGCGCGATGGCGTCCCATCCGGCAAGATAAGATCGAGTTCTTCAGACGCTCGAAGTGTCTCGGCATGCATATTATGCAACCGAAAAATCGCGGTAGACCCTTCGGGTTGATTGGTTTGGAATAAGCGATCAACCGATGGCGGTGCCTCGCCGACAATTTCAACGTCCAGCTTACGCGCGACATCCCGATAGGCGCGATTAGCGTGGATCGGCTGGTGGTCCACACCGGTCGTAATAAGTTGCGGACGGACCGTTTCAAAAAACGCATTGGCATAAACTGCATCCCGTCGCGCCGAACGACGATCTGCCTGTTCGCCAGAACGAATAATGATCAAAAGACCAACAAACAAAAGGGCGGCCATTGTCGACGCACCGACAATCAGGACACGCAAGCCCGATGTCATTTCGTCCCAATATAAAAAGGACCACGCCACACCCGCGATCACGATACCCAATAACAGGACCAACCCAGCCCAGGTCGTAAAGCTCCGCCCGGCATCCGGTTTCGGCGAGACCGCCAATTTCACACTGTCGACTGAACTGTTCATCCGCACTTTCGCAAATTTAGCTGTCCGAAAATAGAATCGCTAGCCGTTTGACTTTATGATGCAAGTTTCGAAAGCTCCGTCCATGACGATCTTTCGATTCCGCCACCTCGTTCCACTCTGTTTCATCATTTTGATGACGAGTATCACCCTTATTGCGTGCAGCTCCTCCCAAAAAGCGGATCGCGACGCATTGGTCGCATTAGAAAGCCAACGCCTTAATGCCTGGTTCGCAGATCGCTTTCGTGACGCGCTGACGCGATCCCCGATGAACCGCACCTATTTGGGTGAAGCCGAAAGCCGGGATCAATTAGACGACATCAGCCAAATCGCGCTGGATGAAGAGGTCGCTTTGCGAGAAACATGGCTTCAAGAACTCCGTCGGGATTTTGATGTCGACCGATTAAATCCCCAAGCGCGCCTTTCTTACACTTTGTTTGAACGGGCCCAACAAGATTGGCTCGCAACGAATGCCGTGAGTCAAAATGACTATGTCTTCCAGCATATGAGCGGGCCCCATAGCAGTCTGCCCAGCTTTCTGATGAACTTTCATACAATCGACACTGAGCAGGATGCCCGAGACTATATTGCACGCCTGAATGCTTTTGATGATTATCTGGGCCAAGCAGAGGACCGTGCCCGCGCTCAGGCAAAGGCCGGCATTCTGCTTCCGCGTTTTGTATATGAAAAAGTCGGGGGTCCCGCTCGGAACATTATCACCGGCGCGCCCTTTACCGACGGTGACGACAGCCCCCTCCTCGTAGATTTCAGGGCGAAAGTGTCCGACCTACCGAACGCTGAGGCGCTCATTGATGATGCCGAAGCTGCGCTTTTGTCGTCCGTACAGCCGGCCTATTTGTCTTTGCTCGCTATGTTTGACGAACATGCGGGGCTGACGTCTGACGATGATGGGGTGTGGAAATTGCCCAATGGCGAAGACTATTACGCGGTTCGCCTGAAACATTACACGACCACAGACCTGACCGCAGACGAAATTCACGAGATTGGGTTGCGCGAAGTTGCGCGCATTCAGGACAGAATGCGCGAGATCATGGCGCGCGTCGAATTTAACGGCTCGCTACAAGACTTTTTCGCCTTCCTCCGCTCTGATCCACAATTCACCTACTCTAACGATGATGCTGGTCGCGCCGCCTATATTGCGGATGCCACACAGATTATTGATGACATGCGCGGTGAGTTGGACGGCCTCTTCTTCACAAAGCCCCAAGCGGATATGGTCGTCAAACGGGTTGAACCCTTCCGGGAGGCCACCGCCTTTGGCGCGTTTTATGACGCCCCTGCCCTAGATGGCTCTCGGCCTGGAACCTATTATATCAATCTGAAGGACATGGCAGACCAGCCAAAGTTCCTGCAACAAGCCCTCGCCTATCACGAAGGCATTCCGGGTCACCATATGCAGATCGCGATCGCGCAAGAACTGGATGGGCTACCAAAGTTTCGGACGCTTGGCGGACATACGCCCTTCATTGAGGGCTGGGCACTTTACTCTGAAGAAATCCCAAAAGAACTCGGGCTCTATACAGACCCTTACAAGGAATTCGGGCAGCTCGGCATGGAGATTTTCCGGGCCGCCCGTCTGGTCGTTGATACGGGCATCCATGCAAAGAAATGGACACGCGAAGAGGCCGTGCAATATTACCTGGACAACATTCCAAACCCAGAAGGCGATGTCCGCGCGGAAATTGATCGTTATATCGTTTGGCCGGGCCAAGCGACAGCCTATATGATCGGAAAGTTGAAAATTTTAGAGCTCCGTGCCCGGGCTGAAGAGGAATTGGGAGACCAATTCGACATTCGCGCTTTCCACGATGCCGTCTTGACAAATGGCTCTGTTCCGCTCGACATCCTCGAAGACAATATCGATCGCTACATCGCAGAAACGAAAGCTGATACATAATGAAACTGCCCTTTAGGACACTTCTCACTAGCACTGCCATTTTAGGTCTGATTGCTTGCACGCCTACGACTGAGACGACAACGACACCAGCCTCTGAGACCCCTGTCAGCGCGCCTTCCGCTGAAGCGACACAAGTTTTTAATGATTGGCTCGCGCGGCGTTTCGAAGAAGAAGTACAAGATAGCCCGGAGTTTATGGCCCAACTCGGCCGTAAAACCCGCTATGATGAATGGGACGATGAAAGCAAAGCCGCTTGGTTGGAACAAATGGATCGCACGAAAAGCGATTTGGAATATCTAGAAAGTGTCGATGTTGCAGCCCTTAACGATGACGCGCAACTCTCCCACGCCCTCTATCTGAAAAACGCGCGAGACAGCCTCGAAGGCATGCGCTTTTACGGATATGGCTACCCGTTCAATCAGATGTTCGGCACGCATAGCGGCATTCCGACATTCTTGCTGAACAATCACCGCGTCGCGACAATCGAAGATGCACAGGCTTATGTGAAACGGCTAGAGCGAATTCCCGGAAAACTCGACGCTGTGACAGAGCGCGCTGCGGAGAGTTTTGATCGCGGGATTTATCCGCCGAAATTCGTCTATGCCCATGTGTTGCGGGACATCGACAATATCACGTCCGGCCTTCCCTTCGAACAGGGTGAAGATCTCAACCTGATGCTGGCCGACTTTCAGAAAAAGGTCGATGAACTCGGCCTCGGTGTGGAAACGCGCGAGGCACTCTATGAAGACGCCGTCACCGCCATGCAGGATCACGTTGGCCCTGCCTATGTGCGACTGCGTGATGAAATGTTGCGCCAGCAAGCCAGCGCGACGACCGATGATGGGGTCTGGAAATTACCAGACGGCGGCGATTTCTACGCCTATCGCTTGCGTCAGATGACAACGACGGACCTCTCCCCCGATGAAATTCACGATATTGGTTTGCGCGAAGTCGCCCGCATCCACGCGGAGATGCGCGCCATCATGGACCAAGTGGGATTTGAAGGATCTTTACAGGACTTCTTCGCCTTCATGCGGGACGATCCGCAATTTTATTACCCCAACACAGCAGAGGGAAAGCAAACCTATCTGGATGAAGCGACAGCTTTGATTGATACGATTAGCGAAGTCCTCCCCGACTATTTCAACCGTATGCCGAAAGCCGCGCTGGAAGTTCGGGCCGTCGAAGCATTCCGAGAAAAGTCTGCTGGCAAAGCCTTTTATTCGCGACCAGCGGCGGACGGGTCCCGCCCCGGATATTACTACGCTAACCTCTACGATATGAGCCAGATGCCGATTTATCAGATGGAAGCCCTAGCCTATCACGAAGGTAATCCCGGTCACCATATGCAGATCGCCATTGCGCAAGAATTGGAAGGCGTACCGGACTTCCGCAAATTTGGAGGCCATACAGCCTTTATCGAAGGCTGGGGTCTCTATTCCGAATATCTACCCAAAGAAATGGGCTTTTATGAAAATCCCTATTCTGACTTCGGGCGCTTGGCGATGGAGCTTTGGCGTGCCGGGCGTTTGGTCGTGGATACAGGTTTGCACCACAAAAGATGGTCCCGCGAAAAAGCAATCGACTATTTGAAAGACAATACGCCAAACCCCGAAGGCGATATCGTCAAGGCGATTGAGCGGTACATTGTCCTGCCTGGACAAGCGACGGCCTATATGATCGGCAAAATCAAGATTTTGGAATTACGTGAAATGGCTAAAGCTGAGCTAGGCGACGATTTCAACATTGGCGAATTTCACGATGTTGTCCTGGCGAGCGGGTCCGTCCCACTCGATATTTTAGAGACGCGCGTGAATAATTATATCGCCAAGAAAAAGGGCGGCTAAAGCCGCCCGAATTGTGATCACCATTTTGAACGTCTAGCCCGCGCGGGACTTTTCCCCGCGCTCATGCATCTCTTGCGCCTCAATACAAAGTGTCGCCATCGGGCGTGCGACCAAACGGCGGGCCCCAATCGGATCCCCTGTTTCTTCGCAATAGCCGTAAGTGCCGTCTTCAATCCGGGCTAAGGCTTGGTCGATTTTACGCGATAGCTTCCTAAGGCGGTCTTTTGTCCGCAGCTCCAACTGACGATCCGCATTATATGTCGCAACATCTGTCAAATCAGGATGGTTAACCCGCTCACCTTGTAGATATTCGACGGCGCCTCGCGTTTGCTTTGCGATGTCCGCTTTGCGTTCTAGCAGCTTACGGCGAAAATATTCGACCATACGGTCGTTCATATAACGTTCGTCGTCAGACGGCTCATAATTTGCCGGCACGACGGTAGAACGTGGCTTATGCGCAGAGTCTTTGGCCATGCGGTCCTCACAAAATCAACGAAGCTGGCGGACGAAGTCTGCCTGTTCCAGCCAATTTTATTGCTACGGCGATACGTAGCAATCGATTCGGGTCCCCCAACCCAATCACCGCCTCGATATTGCCAGTTTCTGGGAATCTCAAGTCACGGCTTCAGCTTGCGGATAAAACATCTGTGACATTGAAAAGACAGACCACACGTCGCATTAACAGCGCGACAAAAGCGCTTATTCCCGCTGCCAAAATCTGATTTTGAAGGATAGATGATGAAATTTACAGGCACAGACAATTACGTTGCCACCAAAGACCTAATGATGGCCGTCAATGCCGCCATTACATTGGAAAGACCTCTGCTGATTAAGGGTGAACCCGGCACAGGTAAAACCGTTCTCGCCCATGAGATAGCGAAAGGTTTGAATGCCCCGCTCTTGGAATGGAACATAAAGTCCACGACAAAAGCGCAGCAAGGCCTTTATGAATATGACGCTGTCGCACGCCTTCGGGATAGCCAGTTAGGTGATGATCGCGTGCATGACATTTCCAACTATATTAAACGCGGGAAAATCTGGGACGCCTTTGCCAGCGCCGAGCGCCCCATCTTGCTAATCGACGAGATCGACAAAGCCGACATAGAGTTTCCGAATGACCTCTTGCACGAGCTCGATAAGATGAGCTTTCACGTCTATGAAACGGGCGAGACCATAACCGCCACACAACGGCCCATCATAATCATTACGTCTAACAATGAGAAAGACTTGCCGGATGCGTTCCTGCGCCGTTGCTTCTTCCACTATATCCAGTTTCCAGACGAGGCGACGATGAAGGATATTGTCGGCGTTCACTTCCCCGACCTAAAGCCGCGTCTCTTATCGGCGGCACTGAAACGCTTTTTCGAAGTTCGCGCTATGCCAGGCCTAAAAAAGAAGCCGTCAACATCGGAGCTCCTCGATTGGTTAAAGCTCTTGCTCGTAGAAGATATCGATCCAGAGACATTGCGAGAAACCGATCAGAAGAAACTGATCCCACCCCTTCACGGGGCGCTCCTAAAGAACGAACAAGACGTTCATTTGTTTGAACGCCTCGCCTTTCTGACCAGACGAGAGAGCTAAAAACAAAAAAAGCCGCCCCATCCGGGCGGCTTTTTTTAGACGGTCTTATCAGGCTGCTAGCCTGCCTTTTGTTCTTCAGCCTCGCTATGGACGAGCAATGGTGCCGCATCACCGGCCCCTTCAACGACTTCGCCATTAATGACAACTTCTTCGACGCCCTCATAGCTCGGAAGATCATACATGCTGTCGAGCAATATGCCTTCCATAATGGAGCGCAGTCCCCTTGCACCAGTTTTGCGAGCTAACGCCTTTTTCGCAATCGCCTTCAGGGCATCATCTGTGAAGGTCAGCTTCACATCTTCCATGTCAAAGAGCGTCTGATATTGCTTCACCAGCGCGTTCTTTGGCTCGGTCAGGATTGTAATCAACGCATCTTCATCCAAATCAGTCAGCGTTGCAATCACAGGCAAGCGACCAATAAATTCCGGGATAAGGCCGAACTTCTGCAAGTCTTCCGGCTGAACGCCACGCAGGATTTCGCCGACACGACGATCATCTTCGTCTTTCACTTTGCCACCGAAACCAATCGAGGCCTGATCACCGCGGTTGGCGATCACCTTATCAAGACCGGCAAAGGCACCCCCGACAACGAACAGAATGTTAGTGGTATCAACCTGCAAGAACTCTTGTTGCGGATGTTTGCGGCCGCCTTGAGGCGGTACAGACGCAACCGTGCCCTCCATAATTTTCAGAAGGGCCTGCTGTACGCCTTCGCCCGACACGTCACGTGTGATCGAAGGATTGTCTGATTTGCGACTGATTTTGTCGACTTCATCAATGTAAACGATACCGCGCTGTGCCCGCTCAACATTATAGTCCGCGCTTTGCAGCAGTTTCAGAATGATGTTTTCAACGTCTTCGCCAACATAACCGGCTTCCGTGAGCGTCGTGGCATCGGCCATAGTGAACGGCACATCCAAAATACGGGCGAGTGTTTGCGCCAGCAGCGTCTTACCGCAACCCGTCGGACCAACCAGCAAGATATTGGATTTGGCCAATTCCACATCTGGGTTCGACGCCGCATGGTTTAAGCGTTTATAGTGATTGTGAACGGCAACAGAGAGAACACGTTTGGCGTAGGCCTGTCCGATAACGTAATCGTCCAAGATTTGACAGATTTCCTGTGGCGTTGGGACGCCCTCTTGGCCTTTGGACAAAGAGGATTTTCCTTCCTCCTTGATAATATCCATGCAAAGTTCGACACATTCGTCGCAAATAAATACCGTCGGACCCGCAATGAGTTTCCGGACTTCATGCTGGCTTTTGCCGCAAAAAGAACAGTAGAGCGTATTTTTACTCTCAGTCGTGTTGTTTTTTGTCATCTTTATCGTCCGCTGTGCCCGATCGACATCCTGCAAGCCTGATGCCGAGTGTGACAGATTCGCCAATCTTATCACATAGACATGCGGCCAAGACGTTAAACAGGCCTTTCTAAATTTTATAGGACTACGGTTTGTCTGCCTTGGCAAGCCTGTATTTGCGCGCTTTTTACAGCAAAACGGATTTGTCGCGGCGTAAGCCAGACACGTTTCAACCCTTTTACAGCGCTCAAACAAAAAACCCGCGACACGAAAAGACGCGGGTTTTTAGCTTTGAAGGCTCTGAAGATGTGCGTTTAGACGTCTTCGCCCCGTTTTTCATAGACGTGATCCACAATGCCAAACTCTTTCGCCTCAGCGGCCGTCATAAAATGATCCCGGTCCAGCGTTTTTTCAATTGTCGCATATTTTTGGCCCGTATGTTTTACGTAGACCTCATTCAGGCGCTTCTTCATCGCGAGAATGTCTTTGGCGTGACGTTCGATATCGGAGGCCTGGCCACGGAAACCGCCGGAAGGCTGGTGAACCATGATCCGGGCATTGGGTAAGGCCACACGCATATCCTTATCGCCCGCACAAAGCAGAAGCGATCCCATAGACGCCGCTTGACCGATGCATACTGTGCTCACCGGGCATTTGATGTATTGCATCGTATCGTAAATCGCCATGCCGGCCGTCACGACACCGCCGGGCGAATTGATATACATGCTGATTTCTTTTTTCGGATTTTCCGATTCTAGGAAGAGAAGCTGTGCGCAGATGGACGCTGACATATTGTCTTCAACAGGGCCGGTCAGGAAAATGATCCGGTCGCGTAAGAGGCGGGAGTAAATGTCAAAGGCACGCTCGCCTCGGGACGATTGTTCGACAACAGTCGGGATCAAGTAATTCGTAACGTGGTTAAACTGATCGATGGGGTCGTGCATGAAAGGCCTCTATCTGGAAGCGCCGAACCGACTCGGCGTGGTTGCTCAATATATTGCGATGGATTGCGGACCTTGCAAGTCCTACACCTGACGCAGCCTGTATCAATGGTTTACACAAATAAAAAGGCCGCCCGAATGGACGACCTTCGATAGATAAGTCGCTTTTGCGAATTTAGATCATTGGATCGTCTTCGAACAATTTGTCCTTTTTGACCTTTTTGTCCTTCACAGTCGCTTTTTCTGTGATGAGGTCCACAACCTTTTCTTCATAGATCGGGGCGCGGAGTTGCGCGAGTTGTGCGGGGTTCTTTTGGAAGAATTCGATCACTTGCTGCTCTTGGCCGGGATAGCGACGCGCTTCCGCGATCAATGCGCCTTGCAGTTCTTCATTGCTGATTTGGACGTCTGCTTTCTGACCCATTTCTGCGAGGACCAAACCTAAGCGGACGCGACGCTCTGCAATCTTGCGATAATCCGATTTAAGGTCGTCATCCGATTTCTTCGCATCGTCTTCGTCAAGTTGACCGGCCTCTTTTTCGGCCTGAACCTGATTCCAGATATTCGTGAATTCCGCTTCGACCATTTTCGGCGGCAGTTCAAAATTATGCTTTTCATCAAGCGCATCAAGGATGGCACGCTTGAGCTTCATCTTTGATTGACCGTCAAACTCGGCTTCCATTTGCTCGCGCAAAGCGCTTTTCAGGGCGTCGAGATCGTCCATGCCGAATTGTTTGGCCAGATCATCATTGACCTCCGCCGGCTTTTCGCCTTGGACCTCGTGTACAACCGTTTTGAAGACCGCTTCTTTGCCGGCCAGCTCCGCTGCCTGATAGTTTTCAGGGAATGTCACAACGACATCTTTCTTGTCACCCGCTTTCACACCAATCAGCTCGTCCTCGAAACCTGGGATAAACGTGCCGGAACCAAGAACAAGCTGGTGCCCTTCCATGGCACCGCCTTCGAATTCCTCGCCATCGACTGAGCCAACAAAATCGATCAGGACCGCATCACCCTTTTTGGCTTTGGCGGTTTTCGCCTTTTTCTTGTAAGTCTTCTGATTGGACGCGAGTTCTGCAAGACGCTCATCCACGATCTCATCGCTGACTTCAGCCGTCAGGCGTGTGAATGACAGGCTCTCTGGGTCAACCGGTTCGAATTCCGGGATGCTCTCAACAGTGATGCTATACTCAAGATCGGCTTCGCCTTTCGTCACCTCTTCGCCGTTCGCACGAAGATCGATTTGGGGTTGCCCCGCGGGGCGGATCTTATTGTCGTTAATCGCTTGCTGAGAGGTCTCGTTCAGAACTTCCTCAACAACGTCTTTCATGATGCTTTGGCCGAACATTTTGCGAATGTGTGCCGCAGGGACTTTGCCCGGACGAAAGCCTTTAAGGCTAACCTGTGGACGCATTTCTTCAATTTTGGCGTCTAGTTTAGCGGCCAAGTCTTCTTTCGAGACTGTAACCTGATACTTATGTGTCAGGCCGTCTTTTTCGAGTTCTTTGATGTCCATCGTGGCATCCTGTGCAATGGGCGCTCTGATAAAAACAAGCCCGGTCGGGAGAGACCCGGCGGGCTTTATCGCGGCGGCTCGTCAATTTCGCGCGCCTATGCCACTTACCACGCGCCGTTTCAACTCTTGGCATGCGCCAATTTCAGTGCGGCTTCACAGTCAGAAACCCTTGGTTTGAAAACTTACAAGCCGTTAAGGCATAAATGTCATAGATCATCCCATGCTAAAGAGGCGACACCCATGATGGAACCGGGCTGGGTTCTTTATCTCGGTATCTTTCTGGGTCCCTTTATCCAGGAGGATGCGGCGGTGATTGCAGCCGCGTCTTTGTCTGCGGCAGATGCAGAGCATTTTCCGGTCATTTTCTTCGTTATACTGTTCGGATTGTTCTTTAGCGACATTTGGAAATACTGGATTGGACGGGCCGCACACACCAGCGCCCGCGCCCGCGCCTACGCTGAAAAGGAGCACATTGTTGACTTCTCTGACAAGGTGAGCCGTCACCTTATCCCAACCTTGCTGACGGCCAGGTTTTTACCGCTCGCGCGGATCCCCGTCTATGTGGCCTGCGGTTATTTCAAGGTGAACTACATGAAGTTTTGCGCGGCTATCTTCGCCACCGCGCTTATATATTGCACTGTTATCTTTGTCGCCTGTCACGCGCTTGGCGAATTATTCGGTGATAGGATTGAGCTTATTATTCTTAGCTTAGGCGCTGTTTTCGTTTTCCTAGCCGTCGTCATGTATGTCACGCGACGCGCCTTGAAGGGAAACTAGGCTTTCCCCGTTTGGATCAACCGAGCTTACCGGACGCGGCAATTGTCTCCAGCCACGCCACAATATCATCCATCGCTTGGTTATTGGCGGTTTCCAAAGCTCTGACAATTTCAGACACAGACGCTGCATCAGCGCGAACACTTTTGTGCGCCACGAAGGTATTGAGCAAAGCCCGGTCAGACGCATCTGCAAGCGTCGCGGTATAGCGCACGATCGCAATCGGGGCCGCTTTCTCCCCTTGATCGAACTGCGCTTCGAAATTCTTGATCGTCAAATGTATGCGAGTATCTGTCCGCGCGCCAGAGCTGGGCAAAACGCCGATGAGATCGGGCGAACCGGACAGCGCCTCCACTAAGCTGCTTTGCAGCATAAGTGGGATTGGCTGTGCCCATCGGGATCCAGCCGCTTGGCTCATCCGACGTCCGTCCGGCGACACGACGATGTTATTGCTATTGAAGACGCTTAAGCCCGTAGGGCGGTCAACACGAATAACGTCGGCCTCTACGCTGGGCGTTACGCTCTGCCCCGAATGAGACAGACGATAGATTATATCGGCAGGTTGAGGTTCCGGAAAAACCGCACAAGACGCAAACCAGACAGACGATAAAATCAGGAAAGAACGAATCATTGCGGCAACTCCACGGCGTCGACTTCTTGACCCGATATGAAAGCGAGCGGATTCTGTTCAAGCGCATCGGCCACACGGCCCAAAGACGTCACGAGTCTTCGGATCGCATCGACAGTTTCCTCAAGGTCAGTCAGACCGCTATTCGACAAACGATTGATCGCATCGCGGACATCGACAACAAGCTCATCGACATTACCGCCGACACCACGATAGGTGACTAACGTCGTATCGATTTCATCCAAGCTCTTGTCTACCCTTATAAGAAGCTGCGCCGCATCCTCGTCAATCAAGCGCGTCGCAGCACTCGCGGTTTGTTGGATGGATTCTGCTGTAGTTTCAAAACTCTGCGCGGTCTGCCGAAGATCGCCAACCAGGGCATTGACATTTTCAATGTCGAAATCCGAGACATCCAGCTCTGCAGTTAGTCGGTTGAGATTGGCCAGTATGCCGTTAAAGTTTTCAATATTCTCATCGGAGAGCACCATGGTGATCCGGGCGAGCGCCACTTGCGCCTGATCGACAACCGTGCCTCCGCCGTCCAGCAAGCCGCTAATTTGGTCCCCTTCCCCTCGGAAACGCGGAATGCCCCGTGGGACACTGTCTTTGAGGCGTGGATATTGTTCGCCTCCGGCGAAGATTTGCAGATAATTCAATCCGGTAAGACCGAGCGGTTCGAGCGCGGCATAGCTTCGCGTATCAACGGGCGTATTCGGATCGACTTGGATATTTGCGAGCACGACGTTTGGATCCTCTGGATCAAGGCGTATCGCCGTAACAGAACCAACAGCAATGCCGTTAAAGCGAACCTCTGAGCCAGCGGACAAGCCGCGCACGGGCCCTGAGAATTCCACCTGATATTCGTCAAATTGCTGATCGAGCTGCGCATCCGTAAGCCAGAGCACAAATCCGATAATAGCGGCCACAGCAACCAAGACAAAGGCGCCGATTAGCGCGTAATTTGCTTTGTTTTCCATCAGGCGCTTGCCTTATCGCGTCGTTTCTGACCCGGCGTTTGCAATGTTGCGCGCGCCCGTGGACCACCGAAATACTCTTTCACCCAAGGATGATCATATTCCGCCACCTTATCAAGCGTATCGTAAACGCCGATTTTTTTATCAACCAACACAGCCACGCGGTCGCATATTGCGTAAAGCGAGTCGAGATCATGCGTGATCATTAAAACGGTTAGGTCCATCGCCTCCCGCAATGACAGGATCAACTGATCGAAAGCATGGGCACCGATTGGGTCGAGCCCGGCTGTTGGCTCATCAAGGAATAAAATCTGTGGGTCGAGCGCCAAAGACCGCGCTAGACCTGCCCGCTTACGCATGCCTCCTGAGAGATCGGCCGGATGTAGGACAGCCGCTTCGGGTGGGAGCCCGACCATATGTATTTTCATATCGGCCAGTTCGCGCATCAACTCATCTGAAAGGTTGTAATGCTCAATCAAGGGGGCTTTGACGTTCTGTCGAACCGTCATTGATGAAAACAATGCGCCGCCTTGAAACAAAACCCCGATCTCATTCTGTAGGCGTATTTTCTCTTTTTCAGATAAGTCTGCCCGGCGCTTGCCAAAATAGCGAACTTCCCCGCCCTCTGGCTGTTTTAAGCCTAAAAGCGTGTTCATTAGCACGGATTTACCCGTGCCTGATCCACCAACCAAGCCAACGATCTCGCCGCGATTGACCGCGAAGTCGAGGTTTTCATGGATGACATTTGGCCCGAATTGAGTTCGGATACCCCGCGCTTCGATGGGGGGAATTGCCGCTGAGTTGCTCGTATCGTTCATGCCTAAACGCCTAGCTGATAGAATAGGACAGCGAACAGAGCGTCGATGAAAATCACCGCAAAAATAGCCTGCACAACGGATGTCGTAACCCTTGCGCCTAAACTGTCCACAGAGCCAGACACGGCCAAACCTTGGCGGCAGCCAATTATCGCGATGACAATGGCGAAGAATGGCGCTTTGACCATCCCGACCCAAAAATGGCTAATGTCCATCATTTCACGCAACCGATTGATAAAGAGCACAGGCGATATGTCCGTAGGCGTAACCCAGGCCACGATTAGTCCGCCAAAAATACCGCTCACCATCGCTAAAAACGTCAAAATAGGCAGGGTAACCAGCATAGCGACAGCACGAGGTACAACCAGAGTTTCAAAGGTGTCGAGCCCCATCACCGTCATGGCATCGGTTTCCTGACGCATCTTCATAGCCCCGATTTGTGCGGTAAAGGCACTGGCTGACCGGCCGGCGATTAGGATTGCCGTGATCACAACGGCCAATTCGCGCAACATGGCAAATCCAACCAAATCGACCATGAAGACGGAAAAACCAAGCTGACCCAATAGGTTCGCGCCCATATAGGCGATAACGGCGCCAATCGCGAAAGAAAGGACAACCACGATGGGCGCGGCATCCAACCCAACTTCTTCCATTAAGGCGACAGTTGATTTCATACGCCAGCGGTTTGGCCGGAAGAACACGCCCATGAAACGCACAAAGAACTCGCCCAGAAAGGCAAATGTATCGATCGTTTCATTCACGAAGCGCATTGTGGCTTTACCAACGCGCACAAGAACATCTCGCCATTGCCGAATTTCACGCGGCGGATCGCCTAATTGCGCTTCTGCCGCAACATCCAGAAGGGTCTTTTGACCGGCCGTCCCCGCGGCCAGTCCCCAGGCTTTGATGCTGTCACCGACGCGGATAGCGCGGGTGAGCAAGAATGCCCCGGCCGTGTCCAGGGCCTCTACCGCCGCCAAATCATATTCAACAACGTCATATTCAAGACCGCGAATATCCCGTCGAATGATGGGATCCGTTACGCCCGCCGTTTCAACAGTCCATAGGCCACTAGCGGTGATACGGAGTGTATTACCATGAATGGAAAGATCATATGAGGCTGGCGCCGCTAACACAGCTCTGCGATTGGGGCGAAATTGGGCAAGGGGTCAAGAGCTAACCTATAAACAGGCGATCAAACCCTTAGCTTTTGTTCGATTTTATTGCACAAAACCAGAGAAAAGAAAGGTCTGGAGTGTTGGATTATCCCTCAACCTCTAAGCTAGTCTCAGCTCTATCAGCTCGAACTCTATAACCAAATGCGTTCGTGACCTGACGAAGTTCATCAACGGAGGACCGGAGGGACGTTAATTCAGCCGTTTCATCTTCGAGAGCCGCTGAGAATGTCTTACAGGCTTTTTCTGACACAAGCAGTGCGGCTTCCAAGGACGCCAGCTCTGCCGCTAAGGATCGATCGCGCGGGGCGACATCAAGGTAAATTTCGGCGGCTGTCGTCGTTTGCTCAACATGACGCTTTGCAACCAGAATATCCGCCGTCACGATGGCAGGAGACCGCGGAACGTCATTATAGCCATCGGTCTCATTTGCCGCCTCGCTGTTAATGCCATTCATCAAAACATCTGCGGCGGCTTGCATCTTCGCTTTCGACACTTTTGGGCCAAATCCGCGCTGCGTGAAGGCTAGTTTCAGCTTTTCTACGGCTCGCTGTACAACATTAACGTCGCGAGGGGCTTCTGATTGGACAGACGCACCCGCGACCTCTGTCATGTTCACAGTCGCGCAAGCCGGAAGGCTCACCGCGACAATGAATAGGCATATAAGTCTGGTAAAGCGATGTGTCACTCTTGATCCCTTATCGAGACCCCCCACGCACCACAGTAGAGGATCATTCACCGTTATTGCTGGCATTAACACAACGTGCTGAATTTTGTCTGAATAGGCTAGGTTAAAAGGCTGTTAGGTAAGGCGGTACCATTTCGCACCTAACCCGAGAAGTAAGCGCCATAAACAGAGCTAAGAAAAACGATTCCAACGAATACCGGCGCAACAAATCGGGTTAAGACCAGCAATATGCGCCCAAGGCTCTCACTGCCGGCAAACTCTTCCGCAATGATCGCTTTGTCCAAACGCCAACCGACAAATATCGTGATCAACAAGCCCGCGAGCGGAAGCATAACTTGGCCAGTAAATGTATCGATCGCATCTAGCGCAGCCGTTGGGTTATCAGCCGTTTGGCCAAAGACACTGATTAACCCAATAGCGATCATAACCGCGCCCATGATCCAGGCTGCTTTCGCTTTGGACATATTGAAGCGTTCTTTCACGAAAGCCGCAGAGGGCTCTAAGAGCGAGACTGAAGATGTAATCGCCGCGAAGAATGCCAAAAAGAAGAAGGCCGCACCGACGATGGGGCCAGCGCCGCCCATGGCTTCGAAGGCGTTCGGTAATGTGATGAAGAACAAGCCCGCTCCGGAAGAGACCTCTAGGTTGAAAGCGAAAACGATTGGAAAAATAGCAAGTCCCGCAATCAAAGCCACTGCCGTATCTGTCAGTCCAACTATGAAAGAGGCTCTAGGGATTGATACCGTTTTAGGCAGGTAGGACCCATAGGTAATCATAATGGCAGATCCGATACCTACAGAGAAGAAGGCTTGACCCAGCGCGGCGCTCGCGACCGATGGTGTCACTTTGGAAAAATCCGGGCTGTATAAGAAAGACAGCGCTTGGGCCGTGCCCGACCCGCTTGTAACGAGAGCAAAGATTGCCAGAAGCGCAAGCAGCACGAAAAAGATCGGCATTAAGATTTTAGCCGCCAGCTCAATGCCCCGATTAACACCCCGCGACACCAAATAGGTCGTGAGAAGCGCAAATCCGAGGAACCACGGTAAAACCTGCAATGGCGAGCCGATAAAGTTGACAAAAGTTCCGCCCACTTCCTCAGGTGTCAGTCCAGCGAAATCATTGCCGAGAAATTTGAAAATATATCGGAACACCCAGCCCGCAACGACACAGTAGAATGTGACGATCAAAAACCCTGCAATCATCCCGATCCAGGACAAGAGCGTCCAATTTCTAGTTACGCCAGATCGAATAGCCGTTTCGGCAACGCTGTCGATAGCATTTGCGGAACTTCCGGCCCGTCCGACAAGATACTCACTCATCAACACTGGGATACAGACGAAGATGACAGCCAGGAGATAGATAAAAATAAAGGCGCCGCCGCCATTTTGACCCGCTTCACTTGAAAACCGCCACAGGTTTCCAAGCCCCACGCTCGACCCGACAGCGGCCATGATAAAGGCGAAGCGTGACGACCACTGTGCCGTACCAGGTGCTGCTGCCATAACTATTCCCCCAGGAGTCGAGTCCTTTTGTTAACCTGTCTGTGACCAGCGCAGCAAAGAGCGTCAAGACTATCCGCGCGCCTAACGCAGAGAAAGCGAGCGCCTTACTCGCTTTTTGGCAGGTTCGCCCCGCTATGCAGATGGGCCGATAAGATCAGGCCAAAGCCCCCCATAACGACTAAAATCACCGTTCCACCATAGGATACCAGCGGCAGCGGCACCCCGACCACTGGCAATAACCCTGTCACCATACCAAGGTTGATAAAGATATAGAGTGTGAAAGTCGCCACAAGGCCAATGATCAAAAGACGCGCAAAGACAGATTTGCACTGAACCGACATACGAATACAAACAGCGATCACGGCGATGTATATACCCATAAGGGCAAGGGAACCGATGAAACCAAATTCCTCACCAATAATGGTGCTAATAAAGTCGGTCTGGTTTTCAGGAACATATCCACCTTGCCGCTGCGTCCCCTGCATATAACCTTTGCCGCTCATACCGCCGCTGCCAAAAGCGATTTTACTTTGCGTAATATGATAGCTCGCCCCAGCGGGGTCCCGTCCCGGGTCGATAAATGTCCAAATGCGTTCGCGTTGATAAGGTTTTAGACCAAATTGCCAGATAATCGGAGCGCTTATCGCCGCCAGAATAGACGCCAGCGTAATCACCCGCCAGCTCACGCCGGCTAGGAACACTATGACGATTCCCGTTGCCCCTATGAGTAGCGACGTCCCGAGGTCTGGCTGTCGTAAAACGAAAATCATTGGGGCCGCGATTAAGGCGAGCGCCCCGAAAAGCCCAACAGGATCTGAGACACGCCAGCTCGGCAAGTCATGGTAATATCGGGCCAAGGCCAGTACGATTGCAGGCTTCATCACCTCTGACGGTTGGATACGTGTTGGGCCCAGCTGCAACCAGCGTTGCGATCCATTCACTGTTACACCGAACTGATCGACCAAAATCAGAAGGACTAAGGCCCCAATGTAAGCGGGATAGGCCAGCCCATACCAAACTCGCACGTCCACCATGGCAACAACCAGCATCGCAAAGAAGCCAATCCCAAGGCGCATGCCATGTTGCATTGCACCATGTGACCAAATCCCGTTCGTCGCGCTGAAAATTGAAAGCACTCCAATCAACCCCAATACAGAGGCCAAAACTGGGAGCAGCCAGTTAAGCTGATAAAGCTTGGCGTTTAGGGTTGTGGGATCATCAAAACGGTTCACGTTGGGACACGTCCATCTGAGGTTTCCGCGCGCACGCCAATGCCGTCGCGGCGCAACACTTCGCCTAGAACGGCTCGTGTAATTGTCGCGGCACGCCCTGCTCCAGACCCGCTATGTTCCACGACACACCCCACCGCAAAGCGCGGGGTCTCGTAGGGCGCGTAGCCCACGAAAAGCGAATGATCGCGATATCGCCAAGGCAAATCCTCATTCTTGCGCACGCCAGCCAAACGCTCTGCCTGGCTAATTCCCCGAACTTGAGCCGTTCCGGTTTTGCCTGCCATTTTCACAGTTCCAAGACCGAGTGAGTCAAGGCGATAAGCCGTCCCACCGGGCTCGTTCGTCACGCTGAGCATTGCATCTTGAACAAAGCGCAAGGCCTCGTCCGATATGTTGAGCGGCGCGAAACTGTCCCGGTCAACGCCAGCAAAAAGGCTTGGGACTACGGCTTGCTTCGCATTGGCAAGACGTGCCGTCATCACAGCGAGCTGTAAGGGTGTCGTAAGAACAAATCCCTGACCGATAGAGGCGTTGAGCGTATCGCCCGTCCGCCAGCCAGAGCCCATCCGGGTTTCTTTCCAGCTCGGAGTAGGTACAATGCCTGTCCTTTCGCCAGGGATGCCAAGATTGTAAGTTTGACCTAGACCTAATTTACGGGCGGCCTCTGCAATGGCTTCAATTCCGACAATCTGGGAAATCTCATAATAATAGGTGTCGCAGCTATGTTTTAGCGACTCGCGCATATTGACTGGCCCATGACCTTCGCGTTTCCAGCAATGGAATAAGCGGTTCCCTAATCGCAGCTTTCCGCCGCAAAAGACAGGGCGCTCCGGATCAATTAGGCCGCTTTCCAAAGCCGCCAACATAACCGCCATCTTATAGGTCGAAGCGGGCGGGTACCCGCCCGATAGGACTTTGTTATATTGTGGTCGCTTTTCATCGCCATTCAAACGGTCCATATCCGCTTGTGAAATGCCTGAAACAAATAGGTTCGCATCGAACGTCGGCATCGACAAAAGCGCTCGCAGCTCACCTGTCATCACATCGACAACAGCCAGACCGCCGCTATCATCACCGAATTGTTCGGCCGCAAAGCGTTGTAACCCTGCATCCAAAGTTAGCCATATATCTTGTCCGGCCACGGCAGCATCGCGCGGATCAGGCCATTCGCGCACGACACGTCCGCGTGCATTAACCTCAACCCGCAAGCGCCCAGAGCGTCCCCGCAAGTCCTTATCCGCAGCTTGTTCAACGCCCGTCTTACCCAATCGGAAGGCGGGTTGCAGCAGCATAGGGTCGTCATCACGTTCAATATCTTGATCGTTCGCGCGCCCCACATAGCCGAGAACATGACTAAAAACACCGTCTTCGGGATAAGCGCGACCCTCCCCCGCCGTCGGGACAACTCCCGGCAAAGCGTGAATATTCAAATTCAGGGCCGCGAAGTCTTCCCAATCCAGGTGATCGCGTATGGTCACAGGCACAAAATCAGGTTTGCGTGAAACCTCACGTCGAATGCGGGTCATATCGCCTTGTGTCAGCGGAATGACTTTTGATAGGGCATCAAGGGTTGCATCCAAATCGGACGCTTGTTCCGCGATCAAATCCACGCGGTAATCCAATGTATTCGTCGCGAGTGGCTCTCCGAAACGGTCTCGAACGATTCCGCGTGACGGCAAAACCATCTGATAATTGAAACGGTTTTGATCAGACAGGCGCGTGTAATTCTCTCCTTGTTTAATTTGGAGCTGGTAAAACCGGCCTGCTAAGACGCCAAAAACCGCCAAACCGCCCGCCGACAACATACCCGTCCGGCGCGTCATGCTGATTTCTGACTTGGCCTCGCTAGGAGGCGCGCCTTTTGCTTTACGAGGCCGAATTTCCATCAGAAATCATCCTGCCCGGTTCGACCCGCAATAAGGTCGCGCAAAAGAATGATCACGGGCAGGCTAAGGACAAACACGACCACACCCTTCGCTACGACCCCTGCATCCGGCCAAACCCCGTAGATAAACCACCCTGATAAAGCGAATAAAACGAAACCGATGAGAAGCGCACTGGCACTTCGCGCTAGCCCCCTCACCAGTCCACGCCCAGGTTCCGCCAAGTCAGGACGGGTAAAAGCATACACAGCGACAAAAACGAGGGGCCATTGCCCGACAGCCCCCAATGTCACCCAATCTATCCACAAGCCCGCGACAAACAATATAAGCGACGAGGGCAGGCTGGACGCCTGACGCGGCCAAAGCCCGACAATTGCCAATGGCACCCATAAAAGCGGCCAGCTTAGACCAAAAACGATGATATGCAGCGGACTTATTAAACCCGCCAAAAAGAGAGCTATCGCTGCTGGGACTAAATGACCATTACGGCGAACGATACGAGGCGCAACGTAGACCATTAGCCCGCCTCAGACACTGGTGCAGGTGCAGGTGCAGGTGCAAGTTCAGGTTCAGGTGTGAGCGCAGGTTCGTCCGAAGCTGACAGGCCCTCTTGCATGCGTGCCTCTACATCTTCGTCTCTCGCCATCGGTTCGAAAGGCAATAGAATGACCCAATCGACGGACTGTTTGCGGTAGCCGAGTTCAACTTGGGCCTTTTCAATAACACGCCCGACGGGCAATCCCATGGGTAGCTGTCCGTCATCCCCTGATGTGACAACCCGATCGCCCTCAATCCAGCCTTCTGAGTTCGCAATAAATTTAAGCGTTGGTGTGCCTTCATTTGTCCCGACGAGAATAGCGCGCGCCCCACTTCTCACGCTCATGACAGCGACACGACTATTCAGATCATCCAGGCGAAGAACACGAGAGGAGCGCTGACCCGCACTGAGGACATGCCCAACCAATCCTGCATCGCTCATCACAGCATAGCCTGCCTCAACGCCATCTTCCGTGCCCGCGCTGAGCAGGAAGCTGCGGACGAACGGACTGCCCGGATCTGATACAACACGGGCTGTAATACGTTGCGAAGGTATGTCCCCATTTACACGGATGCTTAGTGTCGTTTCCAAGCGAGCCAAACGGTCTTGCATAGCCATTAGGCGGTCGCGTTCGCGGCGCATTGAAGCTAACTCCCGCCGCAGCGCCCGATTTTCTTCGTGTGCACGCCGACGATCCTCTCGGCTACGGAGACCTTCTTCAATGGCACGAAATGGACGCGACAGCACAGTCGCGACAGGCGCTTGGATATCATCGGTGAGCGTGGGTGAAGCGCGTCGGTCTTGCGCTGCGTCTCGGCCAAAGACAAGCATGACTAAAGCAACAATGATTAGCAGGCTCAGGCCTAGACGACCTTCTGATCTGTCAGATTTTGCTCTGACCATCTTCGTCGAGTGCTCCTTTGGGCTTTATGTCACTGCCTCAAATGTCAGAGGACAATACGCCCTTCCATTTTTTGATATTTTCAACAACTGTACCAGAACCACGAACCACACAGGATAGCGGATCATCCGCGATGAAGACCGGCAATTCTGTCCGATTACGCAATTCGAGATCGAGATTTCGCAGCAGCGCCCCGCCCCCTGTCAGCATAATGCCTTTATCGACGATATCAGCGGCAAGCTCTGGCGGTGTCGCTTCGAGCGCCGTTTTCACGGCCTCAACAATCTGCTCAACAGGTTCCGCCAAGCTTTCCGCGATCATCGCTTCTGATACGCGGATTTCACGCGGCACACCGTTCATCAGGTCGCGGCCTTTGATCTGGACGCTCATACCCTCATTGTCTGCTGGCATAGTCGCTGAACCAATCTCTTTCTTGACGCGCTCCGCCGTCATTTCACCGATCAGCATATTCGTTGTCCGACGGACATATTGGATAATCGCATCATCCATTTTATCTCCGCCAACGCGAACACTCCGCGAATAGACAATACCATCAAGGGACAGCACGGCGACCTCTGTCGTTCCCCCACCAATATCCACGACCATAGAGCCGCTGGGTTCGTGAATGGGCAACCCTGCGCCAAGCGCCGCAGCCATTGGCTCTTCGATCAAATAGACTTTACGGGCGCCAGCTTGTTCTGCCGACTGATAGATGGCCCGCTTTTCAACAGCCGTAGCGCCTGAGGGAACACAAATTACAACTTTTGGCTTTGCGTAACGGCGCAGAAAAGTATTTTCGCTCTTCACCTTCTTGATGAAGTGCTTGATCATTTCCTCTGCGACATCGAAATCGGCGATCACGCCATCTTTCATCGGACGGATCGCCTCGATCTTTTCCGGTGTACGACCCAACATCATGCGCGCGTCCATACCCACAGCATGAACAACAGGTCGGCCATTTTTAAAAGAAAAGGCTACAACAGAGGGTTCGTTCAAAACGACGTCGCGCCCTTTGGCATAAACCAGCGTATTCGCCGTACCTAAGTCGATGGCAATATCTGACGAAAATGCGTCCATGATTGAGCCGAACATAGCGGTTCCTGTCGTTGGTGTGTTCTCACCGAGTGAATCCAGCCAATACTCAAAATCGCCCAATGACGAATCATCCGCTAGACTTACGTTGATCCTTACCAATTCTATTGGAAATCAAGGTTAACGAATGCAAGCTTTTCATTCCGCTTTCGCTTCAGAAGCTGTAGAAATGACTGCTATTTTTCGTTGGCCTCCCCTGAACCTCTCACTCCGCCTTGTTTGAGCGTCCGAATAAGGAAAAACCCGACAAGCAAAGCGATAGCACAGACCGTTATCCAGAGCCCATATTGTTGACCTTGAGCGGTGGATAGTAGCCCTTGCGTAATCAATCCCGTCAGGGCAATTTTTGGCACAATGCCAAGCGCGCTACCGGCTAAGAATGCCCCCGCTCTCACCCTTAAACTCCCGGCAAGCATATTCACAATTAGAGCCGGCCCAGTTGGAACCAACCGGATGATGAAACCGGACTGAAAACTGTTCCTTACGAACCCCTGACGGAGTTTTTCGAAACGATCATCGGAGAGACGCTGAGCAAGTTTATCAACCAAGCTGGCAGCGCTTGTTCGGCCGATGATCAGATGAAGGGATATACCGAGTAGACTGCCCAGCCAGCTGATCGCCGCTCCTTCGCCAAGTCCAAAGGCTGCGACAACCGCCGCGATAAGCATCCATTGCGGGATTAGTACCAACGAACCAATAACCATCATTGTAAGCGCAGCCGGGACGGCCCACCCTTCGTCCGCCCCCTCACCGACAGCCTGCAAGAACGGCAGAATCGCATCTCGATTGACAGAAACAATTATCCACAATGCCAAGAGAGGCAGGATGAGTTTCGCTATGTCTTTCCAAACAGACGACATCAAAAACCGTCTTTATACTTTTGGATTAGGCTTTCCGGGGTGTCACAAAACGTCCAATCGGCGCAGCGATTACGAAACCAAGTCATCTGGCGCTTTGCAAGGCGTCTTGAATCTCGCTTGGCCGCCTCAATCGACGTCGCTAGCTCGCCGTCTCCGCTCAGGTATGACAACAAATGGGACAGTCCGATGGCTTTTGGAAGCGAGGCCCTAGAGGGATAGCTTTTGGCATGAACTTGCCTAGCCTCCTCCAACGCTCCTGCCTCAATCATCCTATCGAATCGCTGATTTATTCGCGCATAGAGGTCTTGTCGTTCTGGGAACAGAACAAAACGCTGTGTCTGTGAAGTCGGGATGATAGGCTTTGTGTCAGCCTGCCACGCACTTAAAGGCCGACCTGTCGAACGGGCCACACCGACAATCCTGGCTAAACGTTGCGGATCATCACCTAAAACGCGATCAGTCGCAACGGGGTCCAACCTTTGCGCGTCTTCACGCAACTGCTCTATCGGATAGCTATTCAACGCCGCATCCAACTCACGCGGTACGATCGGTATATCCGCCAATCCTTGCAGCAGAGATTGAAAATATAACCCCGTTCCACCTGTCAGTATGGGCACACATCCTCTTGCCAAAATATCGAGTAGTATCGGCACCGCTTCGCGCGACCAATCGCCAACGGAATAGAGCTGCCGACCCTCGACATGTCCGAAAAGATGATGAGGAATGCCTTGCATCTCGGCCTTAGTTGGGCGGGCGGAAAGAAGCTGTATGTCGCGATAGACTTGCAATGCGTCGGCGTTGACAATTTCACCGCCCACCATTTTTGCCAGTTCTATCGCCGCGCCAGACTTGCCGCTGGCCGTCGGGCCTGCGATACAGATGACGGGCTTCAGCCCTATTGACTTGGAGTCCAGCATGGCCACCGCCCTAACCCAGATCACAACGCTTGTCCTGCCACAGATGGATGACAAAACCCTCATGGTTGCTGTGCAGGCCCTTGATCTTACTCAGACGAGGATACTGTCAGCCGGACGCGCGGTTGAGGGCTATGGAGACGCTCTGTCCAGCGAGGCGGCGTGGGAGCGCCTGCAGGCAGCCGGAATCCACGCAGACGTCTGCGTTCAACCTGAACAGGCTCGACGTAAAACGGCACTCGTTTGCGATATGGACAGCACACTCATTGGTCAGGAGTGCATTGATGAACTCGCTGATTTTGCCGGCGTTAAGGACCGGGTCAGTGCGATCACCGAACGGGCTATGCGCGGTGAGATCGGATTTGAAGGGGCCTTACTAGAACGTGTCGGGCTGCTCAAAGGTTTGCCCTTATCCGTCCTGCAAGAGTGCTTTGAGACACGCATCACGATCAATGCAGGCGCGCGGGCCTTAGCCAGAACCATGGCCAAAAACGGCGCGAAAACGCTTATCGTTTCAGGTGGGTTTACGTTCTTTAGTAGCCGGATTGCGAAGGCCTGCAGCTTTGACAGCCATCAGGCGAACGTATTGCTCGACCAAGGCGGGACACTTACCGGGGATGTGGCACGGCCAATCTTAGGCCGGGAAGCCAAACGCGAGGCGCTTTTCAAACTCACTGACAATCAGCCCGAAACCGCCCTCTGCGTCGGTGACGGCGCGAATGATCTGGCGATGATCAAAGCCGCCGGACTCGGTATGGCCTTCTATGCCAAGCCGTCTGTCGCGGCCGCCGCACATAGTGCGATCACTTACACAGATTTACGGACAGCCTTGTATTTCCAAGGTTATTCAGACGAAGAAATCGTAGAAGATTAAAGGCTAGCTCGTCAGCGCATAGAAAATGTAATTTCCACCGCGATTGATAAGTAATTGAACCGG
>CAZSUW010000003.1:0-18785 GCA_964610115.1 uncultured Algimonas sp. | reverse complement strand
TCGTCAGCGCATAGAAAATGTAATTTCCACCGCGATTGATAAGTAATTGAACCGGCACACCCTCCTCCAAGGCTGTCGTCATTGCCTCTTCAAACTCTGCGGGTGTCTTAACGGGTTCAAACGCGACCTCTTGAATGATGTCGCCCTTTAGGATCTTTCCTGAGGCGCGGCTGCGCTTTCCGACAGCCACAACACGGACACCCTCTACGTCGGGCGCAATACGATTAGCGCGGCGGACATCGTCACTCAGCGCTTCGACAGAAAGGCCACCGACAGTGCGTTCAGCATTCCCGGATTCGATCTCACGTTTGAGTTTCTCCTCGGCGCTAACCTCTTCCTCAAGCCGTGTAAAGCTGATCGTTGTTGTCCGCTTTTTGCGCTTACGGATATATTCGATCGGCACACCCTCCTCAATAGGAGCCTCAGCCACCGCGCGATACAAAACCCGCGTATCGCCGATCTCTCGCGCGCCAAGTTTCAAGATGAGGTCACCTTTTTGCAGGCCCGCTTTATCGGCCGGTCCATCCTCTTTGACAAAGCTGATTAAGGCGCCCTGCGCTTCATCAAGACCATAAGCTCGGGCCAGATCGGCGCTGACCGTCTGCGTACGAACGCCCATATAGCCGCGGCGGGTTTCGCCAAATTCGATAAGCTGCTTGGCGACACTTTCCGCCAGATCAGAGGGCACAGAGAAGCTAATCCCGATAGAGCCCCCGGACGGGGCTAGGATTGCCGTATTCACACCAATGACTTCGCCGTTCATGTTAAACAGCGGACCCCCGCTATTGCCTTGGTTGATCGCCACATCCGTTTGGATGAAGTCATCATAATTTCCCATAGAGATATTGCGATTACGCGCACTGATGATGCCGGCCGCGACTGATCCCGCATAGCCAAAGGGGTTACCAATCGCGATCACCCATTCGCCCACTTCTGCAGCATCACTATCGCCAAATGTTACGTGGGGAATATCCGTATCGGGATCGATGCGTAGAACAGCAATATCGGTCGCGGGATCGCGCCCCACCAACTCAGCCTCATAGGTGTCGCCGGACGGAAAGCTCACTTCAATCAGGTCAGCGCCCTCAATGACGTGATTATTCGTAATAATGTGGCCCTCATCATCGATAAGAAAACCAGATCCAAGTGCGCGAGCGACACGCCCGTCCTGACCCCGCCGACCAAAGAAATCATTGAATCGTTCCAGTGGTGAACCTTCTTCAAAGGCCGGGACATCGCCTTCGCCAATTTCAACGGTTTGAGCTGTTGAGATATTGACCACTGACGGGCTAAGACGTTTGGTGAGTTCCGTAAAGTTCTCAGGAACGGGTCGCGCCTCTGCAACGCTCGAAACCGCCAAAGGTGCGAAAGCAACAGTCAAACCTAGAATTAATGCACGAACCATATCGACCTAGTGCTTGATTTGTATCGATTTGCCAAGACGTAGCGATGCCGCGCTTGCATGACGATTACGTCAGGAAGGAAGCTGTAAGGCCAGCAAAATAAAGCCAACGCCGATCACAACAGAGATTAGACCTGCATTGCTCAGCTGTCGATCACCAAGCTGTTGCATGGCCTGATCATACATTCGGCGCATAGCCGAAGGACCGACAGCCCAAGCCAAGCCCTCATAAATGAGGGCCCCGGCAAAGGTGAGTAGAAAGATTTGGGTCAGCGTCATCGTAGAGACGACGTCAAGCTGATAGGTCCCGTCGCCTAACGGCGACGGTTCCGGCCACCTGCTTGATCGTCCAGATAGCTCAAGAAATCGCTGTCAGGTGAGAGAACATAAGTCGTCCCCTCCCGTAAACCTTTGCGATAAGCCTCCATAGACCGGTAAAAGGCGTAGAATTCCGGGTCTTTTTCAAATGCCTCGGCAAAGATGCGCGTCCGTTCACCATCGCCCTCACCGCGAATGATCTCGGCCTGACGTTGCGCTTCCGCACGAATAATCGTCGCTTCTTTTTCCGCCGTCGCACGGATTTCTTGGGCGCGCTCCTGGCCTTCGGCTCGGATCAGGTTGGCCTCAAGGTTACGCTGCGATACCATACGGTCAAAGACGCGCTGATAGTTATCTTGTGGTAAGTCCGCCCGCTTGATCCGAACATCGATAATATCAATACCGAGATCTTCGGTTTCTGCGACACCGTCAGCAACCGATTGAATCTCACCCATCAATTCCGCGCGGCGACCCGAAATGATCTCTGGCGTATCAACACGGCCCAAAACGTCACGTAGGGTCGAATCAAAGATCGCTTGTAACTGGTCCTGCGCGCCACTTTCATTGCGCAGCTTTTCATAAAAACGGATCGGGTCTGTAATGCGGTAACGCACAAAAGCATCAACCACGAGGCGTTCTTGGTCAGACGCAAGTAGCTCGACCGGACGCAGGTCAACTTCGAGATTACGGCGTGACAAATAAACAACCTGCTCAATGAAGGGCGCTTTCACCTTTAAACCCGCATTGGCTTCTTCACTCCAAGGGTTCTCAACCCGCTGCGCTTCACCGAACTGGAAAACGATAGCTTGCTCATGCTCTTCAACAGTGAAGAGTGAGCCTAGTATCGCAATGATAATCAGGCCGCCAAGAACGGCCAAAGCAATAAGACGCTGGTTCATTATTGGGCTCCTTGCTGACGGGCACGATTGCCGAGTTGATCAAGCGGTAAATAGGGCACAACGCCTGATCCACCATCACTATCGAGAATGACCTTCTCTGCCGGACCGTAGACTTCTTCAATCGTTTCCAAATAGAGACGCTGGCGTGTGACTTCCGGCGCCTTCCGATATTCTTCGTAAATCTTGTTAAAGCGCTCTGCCTCACCTTGGGCTTCGGCGATCACACGGTCGCGGTAAGCTTCAGCGTCTTGCAGGATTTTAGCGGCTTCACCACGGGCAGTCGGAACGATTGTATTTTGCTCAGCGACAGCACGGTTGATTGATGTCTCACGCTCCTGTGCGGCGTCAACCACATCCCGGAAAGCCGCAACAACGCCGCCCTGATCCGGCGCATCTGCTTTTTGTAACTGCACTTCGACGATGCGCACACCCGCTTGGTATTCGTCTAGCGTCGCTTGCATCAGGTCGCGAACGGCAGTCGTGATCGCCAAACGCTCTGTCGTGATAATGCTCTGCAGTTCGTTTTTACCCACGACTTCACGCATTGCACTTTCGGCAACGGCGCGGACCGCGACTTCAGGCTCGTCAACTTCAAAGTAGAAATTAGCCAAGTCATTGATCCGCCACAGTACCGTAAAATCAATATCGACGATGTTCTCATCACCCGTGAGCATGAGAGAGGACCGATCATCGCCGCCGATATTCATCTTTTGGATGATTTCGGTTTCGCGCTTCACCGTCGTTTCGATCGGGCTTGGCAGTTTGAAGTTCAAGCCCGGCTCTGCAGTCCGGCTGTAATCCCCAAAGCGTAAAACGAGCGCCCGTTCCGTCTGGTCAACAGTGTAAACCATGGTCGAGATCATCAGGACGGCCCCAATCCCTAAGGCGATCCCTAATGGCCCTAAGGGGCCAATTCGAATATCATTGAGGCCACCGCCTCCCCCGCCGGGACGACGTGGCGGGCCACCGCGACCTGATCCACCGGGGCGACGTTTAATATTCTTGAATCCCTCAATGACGTTATCGAGTTCAGGCGAGCGATCGCCTTTCCCGCCAGCGGGTTTGCCACCCCAAGGGGACTTACCCCCGTCCGATCCATTGCCACCGGGTTTTGATCCTTTCGGCCCCCAAGGCGAATTATTGTCAGCCATTTGTGTCTCCATTTGTCTACGTCCATGTGGCGTAGGCACTATTCGGTTTCAAGACTTGTTACGGCGCATTTTTATGCGCGGACACGGTCCCATTGTCGCGTAACAAAGGCAAAGTCGTCGCGCGGCCCGGCACTATGATGGGCTTCATCGACTTTTTTCCAATCTTCGCGGGAAAATGTCGGGAACAAAGCGTCACCATCAATCTCGGCTTGAACCTCTGTTTCGTAGATACGGTCTGTGATCGGAAGCAGTCGCGCATAGAGCTGTGCGCCCCCAATTATGCTGATTTGATCAGATCCGATCGCGCCCGCTAACTCATGAGCACGACCTAACAACGCACGCACCGTCTGAAAAACCTCTGCGCCTTGCGCTTTATAGTCAACTTGTCGTGTTAGAACCAACATTGGACGTTTCGGTAAGGCTCCGGGTAAACTCTCCCACGTCTTACGTCCCATCACGCAAGGCGTTCCCACAGTCAGGCGTTTAAAATGCTTCAAATCGGATGATAGCCGCCACGGTAGATCGCCATCTCGGCCAATCACACCGTTACGGCTTCGAGCGACAATAGCGGCGAGAATCGGTTTTTTCATCATGGATGGCGGGTTACAAGCTCTGCCGTCGTCCGTATAGAGGACGCTATGTCCACTTATACTGACGCTCCGCCCTTTTCGAATAAAGGCCGCGCCGTACTCGTCACGGCGATCTATGTTCTGTTGATCCCGTTCATTAATTGGAGCTTTACATGGGCCCCCATGGTGGAGCTTCCGGGACTGGGCTGGCTCTTTAATCCCGTAACCGTCGTGACAGGGCTTGTGCTCGTCGCGCGCGATTTCGCCCAACGAGAGATCGGCCATTGGGTGCTGATCGCCATGGCTGTTGCCTTGCTTCTGACATGGGCCACAAGTGGCGGTGAGTTGGCGCTCGCCAGTGGTATTGCCTTCGCCGTATCGGAACTGGTGGATTGGGCGGTTTATACCTTCACCAAGCTCAAACTCTCAACGCGCGTTTTGCTCTCTTCCGCGCTCGCCGCGCCCGTCGACACAACCGTCTTTCTATTCGGTGCGGAGGCGATCCGGGACGGCATGTTCACATTTCCCAATGTCGCAATGAGCATAATAGGTAAAATGCTCGGCGCATTGGTCATCTGGTGGCTCATCCGGCGGACGATGGAAAGGCCAGATCGAACCTAAAGTTCAGTCTAGAAACGTCGAAATCTGTTTGAGCGTTTTCTTTTCCATCGCATGGGCGGGAACTCTACAGCCGTCTGCGGGGTAGCCCACAACCAAGAGCACGAAGGGTTTCTCCCGCTCTGGCCGACCGCAGATCTTCCGCAAAAATGTCATCGGCGCTGGTGTATGGGTCAGCGTTCCAAGGCCCACGGAATGAAGGGCCGTAATCAGCATACCCGTCGCAAGGCCGACACTCTCATTCACATAATAGTGTTTTTCACCCTCTTGGCCTGTGCGCTGCGCAAAAACGGCTATCAACCACGGTGCGGTTTCAAGAAACGGCTTTTGATCGTCAGTCCCCAGCGGGGCCAGCGCATCAAGCCATTCGTCAGAAGCCCGTCCACCGTAAAATTCTCGCTCCTCGGCCTCGGCTGCCCCGCGGATTTGGCGCTTTACGTCAGGATCGGAAATCGCAACGAAATGCCAAGGCTGTTGGTTGGCCCCAGACGGCGCTGTGCCCGCTGTCTGGATAGCTGTTTCGATTAAATCGCGCGGGATAGGCGTGTCGGCGAAATCCCGTATCGTCCGGCGCTTGGCCATAAGGTCAAGAAACGCGGCTAACTGCTGGGCCATATCCTCTTCGCTAAGCCGAACATAACCCGTCAGAGGAACATGATCGCTCATAGATCAGTCCAGTCCAAAATGACTTTTCCGGCCTTTCCGGTTTCCATCAGGTCAAAGGCTGCTTGCCAATCTCGCGCTGGAAAGCGGTGTGTGATCATAGGGTTCATATCCAGCCCGCCATTGATGAGCGCGAGCATCTTATACCACGTCTCATACATCTGCCGGCCATAGATGCCCCGAACCGTGATCGCCTTGCCGACCAGCTTCGCCATATCGACTTTAAAGGGTTCTGACGGAATCCCAAGGACAGCCATATTCCCACCCATAAGGAGTAAGTCGAGCATACCGTCAAAAGCACTGGCTTGACCGCTCATTTCCATGCCCACGTCAAACCCTTCATTTAGGCCCATGTCTCGCATGACGTCGCGTGGGTGCTCGCGGGTCACATTGACCGTGCGGATATCTTTGGTAACGGACTTAGCAAGCTCCAAACGCCAGTCATTCACGTCTGTGAGCATGATCCGTCGTGCCCCGGACCGTCGCGCAACCGCTGCCGCCATAATCCCGATTGGCCCCGCTCCTGTAATCATCACATCTTCGCCGACCAAATCAAAGGTAAGCGCGGTGTGAACCGCATTACCCAGCGGATCTAGAATGGCCGCGATATCAAGATCGAAGTCTTCACCCAAGGGAATGACATTGAATTCCGGCAGTGCCAGATATTCCGCAAACGCTCCAGGCAAGTTTACGCCAATGCCTTTTGTGTCCGGATCGAGGTGAAAACGACCGGCCCGCGCATTGCGGCTATTACGACCGACCACGTGGCCTTCGCCTGTAACCTTATCGCCGACTTTTACGCGGGTGACGAGATCACCAACCTCTTCGACAATACCGCCATATTCATGGCCAACGACCATAGGCACGGGCACATTCGCTTTCGCCCAATCATCCCACTTATAGATATGCATATCCGTGCCACAGATTGCCGTGCGGTGGATGCGGATCAGGACTTCATTAGGACGGATACGGGGTCGTTCGACCTCTTCCATCCAAAGGCCTTTTTCGGCTTTCGCTTTAACGAGGGCTTTCATGAAATTACGCCCAATTCCTTGCCGACTTTCGTGAAGGCCGCGATGGTCTGATCGATCTGCTCTGGCGTGTGAGCCGCGCTCATTTGTGTGCGAATACGCGCTTTTCCCTTCGGCACAACGGGGAAGAAAAAGCCGACGACATAGATACCTTCGTCAAGCAATTGCGCGCTCATTTCTTGCGCAAGTTTGGCATCATGGAGCATAACCGGGATGATCGGGTGTTCCCCGGGCAAGAGCTCAAAGCCCGCCTTGGTTAGGCCATCTCGAAAGCGCTCTGCATTGGCAAACAAGCGCGCTCGCAAATCGTCGCCCGCCGCCGCGATCTTAATCGCCTCAATCGAAGCGCCAACGAGACTGGGCGCAAGACTGTTCGAAAACAAGTAAGGGCGGGATTTTTGACGCAGCATATCAATTACGGGTTGGGCGGCGCAGGTAAATCCGCCCATCGCGCCGCCAAGGGCCTTACCGAGCGTTCCCGTCAAGATATCGACGCCGCCTTGCACACCACAATGGCTGGCCGTTCCACGACCTGTCTCCCCAAGAAAGCCGGTCGAATGACAATCATCGACCATAAGCAGCGCGTCATACTTTTCCTTAAGCGCTACAATGCCAGCCAAATTGGCAATCGTGCCGTCCATTGAGAAAACACCGTCAGTTGCAATCAAAACATGGCGAGCGCCATCCGCGCGGGCTTGCTTCAGCTTTGCTTCCAAGTCCGCCATATCATTATTCGCATAGCGATAACGCTTGGCCTTACAGAGGCGAATGCCATCGATAATCGAGGCGTGATTGAGGCTATCTGACACTATTGCATCTTCGGCACCGAGGAGCGGTTCGAACACGCCGCCATTCGCATCAAAGCAAGCCGCATAGAGTATCGCGTCGTCATAACCGAGCCAGTCGGCTAGCCGTTCTTCTAATTCCCGGTGCTGGTCCTGTGTCCCGCAAATGAACCGTACGCTCGCCATGCCAAAGCCATGATCGGCAAGCGCTTTTTCAGACGCCTTGATAAGGCGCTCATCATCCGCCAACCCCAGATAGTTATTGGCACAGAAGTTTAGTACGTCACCGTTGGACAAGCTCACCGATGCACCTTGCTCAGATGTGATAATCCGCTCACGCTTATATAGCCCATCCGCTTCGATCTGGGCGAGCTCATCGGAGATTGCATTTAGAAATGTCGTATTCATGGGACCCTCTGCTAATGTAAAAACAAACGCGGATCACCCATTAATCGCCACCCAACACGCAAAGCTATGCCTTGAAAGAACACGTCGTAATGAAAGAAAAGAAAAACCCACCCGATCTAGAGAAGCTGCTGGAAAACATTCGGACTTGCGACGTCTGCGCCTATGCCGATCCAGCCCTAACAATAACCCCAAATCCTATCGTCCGGGCAACGACACGTTCGTCTATTCGTATCATAGGTCAAGCCCCGGGCACGTTAGCCCATGCCAGCGTTCTACCATTCAATGACCCAAGCGGACGACGCCTGCGCGACTGGCTCGGCGTCAATCCCGCAACGTTCTATAATCCAGATAACTTCGCTATTACGCCCATGGGGTTTTGTTTCCCGGGACATGACAAGCACGGAGGCGACTTACCGCCGCGAAAAGAGTGCGCCCCTCTTTGGCAAGAAAAACTGGATGAAGCTCTGCCCAATGTGAAACTAACGCTTCTTGTTGGGATGTATGCCGTAAAACACTGTCTTGGTGATCGCGCGGAACGTACCTTGACGGAGACTGTCCATAACTGGCGTAGTTATGGCCCGAACATTATGCCCCTTCCCCATCCTTCTTGGCGCAATAATGGCTGGATAAAAAAGCACGATTGGTTCGCCGAAGAATTAGACGTCTTAAAAAGGCGCGTCGACGACTTGGTCGCGCGAGACGATACGGATATCGGCATTCGTTGAACGCCCCAAGGCATCAACGGCTGTGATCCGATAAAATCCGGGGTTTTCTGGCGTCCATATCTCTAAACCGCCTTCAGTTTGAACACGCTTTCCGTCCGCATAGATTTTTACGGGCAGGTCTGAGTCGATACTCAAACTAATGCCGCGTTGATCGTGAACGATCTCGGCTCCGTCGGACGGGAACAATATTTGTGGCCCAAGGTCCGCTGCACTCGCAACTCTTTTCAACGCTGAGGGCGCGTCGGCACTGCGTTGGAACTCTGAAGTTTCTGCGAAAGGGGCGGCAATATCGAAAAGCAAAGGCGCGGCCGCACTGCGTCCTGTCCAGCCCGCTCGCGGCGCGCCGTCGGGGCGGCCTGTCCAAACGACAATCACATACTCCCCCGCAACCCCTGCGGCCCAGCTATCGCGGTGGCCATAGCTCGTCCCTGTCTTGTAGGCGATGTGCGGGGCGGATCGCATATTCGCAAAACCCGGAGGGCGCGGCGCGCTTTTCAAAGTTTGCAAAAGAGCATTTGCGGTTTCTTTAGACGTTAGCTGATAGGTCTCTTCTTTGACCGCTTGGTCCGGTCTATAGCGTAAAGGCGCAGCCTCTCCGTCATTGGCAAGCGCTGTGTAAAGCACGGCTAAATCCCGAGCCGTCAGACCGGTTCCACCGAGCGCGATCGCCAAGCCTTCCCCGCGCATATCCCCCTGCCGACCCTTCACTGTCGGGCCGCTCGCATTCAGGGCCGCTCTAAATCGGTTGGCACCGACCTGATCCAAAACTGTGACAGCGGGGACGTTCAATGAATGTTGTAGCGCCTCTCTAACCGTTACTTGGCCGTGATAACGACGCGTAAAGTTTTCAGGGCGGTAAGTCCCGAATCGTGTCGGGGCATCACGTACCGTGCTATCCATAGCCAGAAGTCCATCGTCGCGAGCCATAGCATAAACAAAGGGCTTTAGCGTTGATCCGGGCGACCGCAGGCGATCTGTCATATCCAACCAGCCCCCGGCATGATCCCGCGATCCCGTACCGACAAGCGCCCGTACTTCTCGGCTCGGTGCATGAATTAAGATGGCGGCGGCATTGACAGGAATAGGCTGTGCTTTGACATAGTCTGCGATCAAATGTTGGACGCGGTTCTGCTCGTAAGCTTCCAGATAGGTCTGACCCGATCCCAGAGATTGCAGAGCCAAAAAACCAGAATTTGGAAGCGCCTTGCGGATCGTATTTATAGGGCGTGACTTAGCCAAGTCTGCATCAGCGGACGTGATCAATTTTTCAGAGACCATGCGATCAAGGATAAGGTCGCGACCTGCTTTGGCTGCCACGGGATTGCGATCAGGTCGACGGGCCTCTGGCGCCTGCGGAAGTGCGAGCAATAAAGCAATTTCGTCTGTTGTTAGATATTTCGGTGACTTGCCCAGCCAAATGCGAGAGGCCGCCTCGACCCCTTGAACATTCCCGCCATAGCTGATGCGGGTGAGATAATGGGTGAGCTGTTCATCCTTACTCATACGCGCATTCAATCGTAGCGCTTCAAAGGCTTCTATAAATTTTGACCTGTAAGTCCGCGGTCGAGGCCGATATTGCCGACCAAGCTGCTGCGTGATCGTCGACGCCCCAGAAACCACTCTTCCGGCGTTCGCATTGCTTTTAAACGCTCTGCCTATGGCCAGAATATCAATCCCTGTATGGGAGTAAAACCGCCGATCCTCCATGGCCAGCAAAGCCTCGAGAAAGGCGGGGTCAATCGCCTCTAAATCGGCTTTAAGGCGGTAAAAACCATCCTGAGTTGTGGCCACATGAATGACCTCACCCGAGCGATCTATGAGCTCGGAAGAGACCAAGTCCGCATTGTCGGGCAGAACGGGTTGGAAAGACCATAGGCCCACGATTACGCTGACAGCCGCCAAAGATGCGTAGCGAAAAGGGCGGCGTCTTATGGAGCGCCAAAAGCTCAAAGCTCGCCGCCTTGTGTAATCTGCAGGCGTCCGCCTTCGGTCGTCGCCATGCGATCAGGACGATACATGTCTTCGATATGTGCACCGGGGAAAGCAAAGTCCCCCTCACTAACCGCGCGCACAATATAAGCGACGCGACGCTGGCGTTTTGTGTCATAGCGGTTATTCGTGCCTGTGCGCCAAGACGCTACAAAGCGGTCATCACGCGCCTCACTCATATCGACTTCGTCTAGCGTCTCTAACCAAGCGAATGGACCCTTTTCACCTGCATCGGTGGGCTGCAAGATTGTCTCGATCTCAAAACCTGCGGGTAGCAGATCGGCGAGAACCCACATAGCGGATGTGCGATTGCCGGCTTCAGCCTCCAGCAGGATAATCGCCCGTTCCCCGCGGGCGATCGACGATCCATCCAAAGGCGTTCCGTCCATTGTAAAAACTGACTTCTGCAAGCGCGCGCCGCGAGACATGGCGACATCAAGTCCCTTGGGCTGCCCCGACGCATTCAATGTCACCCAAATCGGGCTGTCATGCGGATTACCAAACGAAAGCGTTTCATCATTACGGTCAATGATGCGTCTCGCGCTCCGTCCTGAGGCCGTCCAAGTCGGATCGTTGGCAAAGGGACGTGTCGTCGTGCTCGTTACCTCTTTCGCAATGGCCCGTAACAACCACGCTTTCTCATGGGTATTGAGGTAAATATCCGCATTGCTCGGCAAACTGCCCAAAGCCACTGTCGCTAAGTCGGAAGGAATGTCTTCATATAAGGCAATAAGAGCGGCCGCATTGCGAATGGGCGTGGCGAAATAATCGCCCGCCGCACTTTGCAAGAGCGCTTCACCGGCGCGCTCAAAACTCACTCTAGCGCGATCTGTCTCACCTATCGCGAACAAGGTATATCCCAAATGCGAGAGCGAAACGGAATCCATCAACGTATCACCCAAACGATCGTGCAGATACGTAACGTCGGTTTTTTTCACCCGATCATGACGCGCCAAAATTGCCAAAGCATAAGCCGCCCGTTCTGCTTTTCGTCGCTCATAATTTGGGTTCCGATCTTCGAGCCCAAACTGATAGTCCAGCGCCAGACCCGAAGACCCGTCTAATTTCGATAGGCTTCGCACCGCCTCTTTCGTGCGATTTAGCGCTGCGTCTGGCACAGTATAGCCCGCCTCTGCGGCATCCAGCAGGAATTCGCTGGCATAGAGTTGCAGGTAAGGACTCGCGCGACGATCGCCTTGTCGCCAGAGACCGATTGCGCCACTCGCATCTTGCCGCGCGAGCAGGCGATCTACCGCAGCTTGAAGCGCCTCACGGCGCTCTTGGGCGGATTGGCCGGGCAGTGTTCCAAGTTGCTCAGAAAGGAGCAGTGGGACCGCCACACTCACCGTCTGCTCAGTACAGCCGTAAGGATATCGACGAAGGCCTTCCATTAAGACTGCCGCATCCATCAGGGGCGAAAAAGTCGCCGAGACGGTGTAGTCGACCGAATTAGGCAAGAAATCCTGCCGCACACCAATTAGATCAACTGTTGTTTGCTCACCTGGATCCAAACGTATAATTGCCGTTCGCGTTTTTGGCAGAGCTGCGGCGCGGGTTTCGATTTGATAGTCACGCGCCACAGAAAAATCTGGACCACGTGTTGCTAGCGAGAATGTTGATATGCCGAGATCAGCCGCCTCGAAAGAGACCCCTTCATCGGCGCGTTCGCCAAGGGCCAATGCTCTTTCAAAAGAGGAAAGGCGCGCACTATTGAGATCAACCGTTGTGGAATAATCTCCCGCCTGCCCATCAACATTGTCAATCGACACAGTCGCCACGACTTTATCGCCGGGTGCCAGAAAACGCGGCAAAGATAGTTGAGATGTCACCGGGTCCCGAACCGTCATTTTGGTTGAGGCGGATCCGATCTGATCTTCAGTCCACGCCACAGCCATAAGGGTCAATTCACCCTGAAAATCAGGAATATCAAGCTGTACAGTCGCCCTACCATTTTGAACAGAAATGGGCCCTTCAAACAGAGCCACCGTCTGGGTCGGAACAACGGAAAGACCCGCACCCCCTAACGTATCGCCACCGACCCGGTCCCGTCCCGTAAACGGCGCTAGCATGCGAGCATAGTCATCAAAGACATCGAGACCGAAAGCCTGTTTGGCAAACAGCGTCGCGACTGGATCAGGCGGACTAAAATCCGTGATTTGGAGAATACCCGTATCCACAGCCGCCAAAGTCAGATAGGCATCGCCGAGGCGACGATTGCCGAGATCAAGCGTTATTGTTTGCTCTGTCCTCGGACGAATTGTTTCCGGCGCATCAACAGACAGGCTTAGCACATGCGCGTCACGATCTTTCGGGACATGGACTAAACCCACAGCTCTTCGCGGCGCGCGGTCAGACAAAGGCTCGTAAAGGGTGACCATCACATAAAGATCACCTTCGCTGTTCGCTTGGGTCTTAAGTCGTAACGTCTGTGTCCCCTCAACGATCGAAACCGTATCGATCTGTTGGACATCCCCATCGGCAATGACGACCTCAGCCTCCCCTGCAAAAGGCGCGTCCAACGTCACAGCAAGGGTGTCGCCTGGGGTGTAGCTGGAGGCATCTAAGCCCAGTTCAATCTTATCCGGAGCCGCGGAGCCGCCATCTGATCGACGCCATCCAGACCCAAATTGGATCGAGGAGATGGCCCCATCCCGTTCTACCTCTAAACGATATTGCCCGTAGTCAAGCGGACGTGAAAACCGAAAAGGCTCACTATCAGTGATCGTCACTTCACGTTCGAACTGAACACCGTCCCGACGATCCCGACGGTAGCGCCAGCGTCCGTTTTCTCGATACCACTGATAATCATAGCGCTCGCGGATCAGGCGAAGCGTCACCTGCGCCGCAACCGGCTCGCCAAGACGGTTAAGAGCGATAATATCAATGTCAGCCGGCGTGTTGCGACGCGCATAGCCGTTCTCAAATGCCGGCTTGAACCCGACATAAACATCCTGCGCCCGCACCGGGAGAAAGAGGCTATCTCTAATGTAACGACCACTGGGCTCAGCAACGCCCACGGTTAGAAAGGCACGAAGCGGCTGCGTGGTTTCAGCCCCGAATTGGCCGAGGTCTAAGGTCGCCTCAAATCGCCCGTCTTCATTCGTTTGCCCATTATCCACCGATAAGAAACGCTCGCGGAATGTCTGCGTGGCATCGCCAAATTGATAGCCTTTAAATTCTGCGAACGGGTTTGGATCGACCTGTAGGCGAGCGTCGACTTCACTTTCCAAACCCCGACCGGGCGCACCGTAGAGGAAATCTGCCGCGATGGTTACCGCGCGCGTTTCTCCAGCGGATAGAGGTGTGGTCTCAGCTCGCACGTCCAAACGCAATTGTTCTGGTACGAAGTCCTCAACAGCCCATTTGATCGACCCAATGGGCTTATCAATTCCATCAAGTAAGAGCGTCGCCGTATATCGACCTCTTGGCGCTCCGTTCGGCATGGTGAGAGCGCGGTAGAGCGAACCGGCTTGATCTGTAGGCGAGACACGAAGCTCGATTTGCGTACTTCCATCGGGTTTTGCTACGGTCAACGTGCCGTCTCGATCAAATGCCGCGCGACCAGATCGATCCCGAATAAGTGCGTTCAGATGCACGGTTTCACCCGGTCGGTACACACCTCTGTCTGTGTAGAAGAAGGCCTCAATAGGGCCGCTTGCATTACGACCCGCCACATCGAAGCCTGTTAAATCGAGGGGACTGCGCGACAAATCCAAGGCCGCAAAATCATCCCCACCTGCATAAGCCAGAAGCATGCGAGGCGCCAGATTTCCCTGCCCCGCAATCGCTGCACCTGGAATGGTGACGCGGCCAGACCTATCCGTTTCGGCCTCGGCCAAGACATCATTGTTGCGGGCAATCACGGCAACGCGAACGCCTGGGAGAGTTTTCGCCGTTTCAATGGACCGCGCTGTGACATGTAAGGCCTCTTCACTTCGATATGACGCCAAGGCAATGTCCGTCACATAAAGCCAACGCCACGCCCGCGCCGGACGGCGCACATCCGCGCTAGCGTCTCGCGAAATCTCGATAATATAGGCGCCCGGCCCATTGGCCTCGACAATATCGCCTAGCGAATACCCTCGCTCAACAAGTTGGTTGATGTCCCCTGACATATCGATTGTCTCGCTATGGACTTCGACGCGGGATCGATATGCATCATAGTTGTAACTCCAATCCCCTTCGATCGCCGTTTCGCCAGAGTTGGGATTAGTGTTGAACAGCGCTCTGTGGTTCACGCGGTACAGGACCAGTTTCACTTGATCGGCATTCATCGCCTTTAAGCCGATCCGCGCGCTATTTGTCCGGGGCAAGATGATGCCGTCACTCACGAAGCCAACCATAGCGGGCTTTGGCTCAAAGGCGATATCAGCGCTTGCCTGTGTGCCGAGGACTTGACCATCAGCGGCAGTAAAGCCGGCAAGGATACGCACGGAATAGCTCGTCTCTACACTTAAACCTAAAATGCAGAGGGATGTGTTTCTGACGTCGAGCGAAAACGGCGTTTCAGGCGATACGTTTATAAAGGCCTTGTCATCTATCACACGCGCCGCATCCGGAGCCGATGAAAAGCGCAGGCATGCCGCGGGTAAATCCGGGTCTGACATATCGGTTTCAACGCGAAGAAACTGCAGCGCTGGTTCCTCGGCCACCATCGCCGAACCCGTTTCATCTGTAGTAGGTTGATCTTGGTCGGCGTCAGTCGTGTTGTCGTTTGTTTCCAGAACCACAGTGGCTGGGCGGGTAGGCTCGTAATTGTCACTGGGCTTAGCGAACCAATACCCGCCCAGTCCGGCCAGACCAATAATCAGTACGACCAAAAGTCCAATTAGCCCCGATGCCTTTGATTCCATGCTTTTCGCCTACCCTATCGCTTACGCGCTTCGCCTGAGTGATTCTCCAAAAAGACTTTGCGCGAAGATAAGGGCGAAAAACAGGCGCAACTTTGAAATTCTAGAGCCGAATTGCGAACATGTTGCGGCCGAAAGACCGAATGGCCGCCCTCCCCAGAAATTTACGCCTCGCTAACTATTCTTCTCAACGGCCCAGAAATCTGCGTTTGGTACGTCCAATCCTAACTTGGCGGTGGGGCCGGTTAAGTTTGGGATGAACCGGTGTGGGACCGGTCAATTTGGGATGAAAAACATGTCTATCAAAAAAATCGCTCTCGGCAGCGCCGCTGTCGTCATGGCTTTCGGTTCAGCAGCACAAGCTTCTGTTATCGACCGTCCGTTCTTTAAAGTACTTGGCACAGTCGTTGTGTGGTCTGCCACAGACAATAGCGGAAACGCCGTCGTTCACGACTTTATTCTGGGTACAACCGGTAGCCCGGACCTGATCGCAGGCGACGGTAACGCCGTTGTCACGGGCACGCTGGTGCCACTCGATCAGTCCACAGTCGGCAGCGCCTTTGATGCTAATGGCGACGGAAATCTGGATAACCCGCTGACAGTGGCTGATTCAGTCGACGCCCAGGTCGGTGAGTATCTCTCATCTTTCCACGTTGCGTCTAACACGCCGTTCAACATCGAGGCTGTTGCTGACCAGTTCGTCGCAACAGGCGACTTTGACGAAAGTGTTGGCGGTGAAACACCAGCCGCTTACGACGCCCTGCACGCCGATAACATTTCACTGGCTCTTGCCGTGTCACAAACAGGCACGTCAGGTTCTGTGAACTTCGGTAGTGCTGCTCAGCTGCCATACTCAAACGCATCAACAGCGTTTGGTGCTTTTGAAACAGGCACAACGCTCGATAACATTTTGACATCTAGCGACGTTTTCGCTGGTGATCAGCGTACAGCCAGCACAGCGGGTACAATCGCCGAGCAATCTGTCCGCTTCGATGCGACCTACAACCTGCAAGACAATTCAGGCAATGCCTACGACATGTCTATGGGTTTTGGTGAACTTCAGGCCCGCGTAACTTACACGGTTTACGTTCCATAAGATAAATACCCGTAAGGGTTGTACTTAAACAGAGTTCACGCAAATTCCTCTGTGACGCCGCGGCCCTGAAAAAGGCTGCGGCGTTTTTTATGAACTGCGCAAATCACGTAAGCTCTGTGCATGCTCCCAACGCGCGATCTCTGCCTTCACGCGATCGGCTTCAAATTCAATATTTTGTACGGCGACATCTCGCGCGCCAAGACGATTGCCCTGCCCAATCAACGCTTCTGCTTTTTCGCAAAACATGGCCAAGGTCATAGCGCCAACAGCTTTGGCCGAACCTTTTATAGAGTGCGTGACAGAAGCCCAAACCTCATCGTCTGCATCCGCTGTTAAACCCCGCCCCCACATCTCCATTTGATGCACAAACATGCCAAAAACTTCACGCGTCAAATCAGGATCACCTGCGACATAGCGGTCCAAATGAACGTAATCGATAGGTTGTGCATCACTCATAATTGGGCAGTCGTGAGTCTAGATCCTGTTGCGGTATCTTGCCGTTAAGGCACAGGACGTTATGCGCAAAGCCGGAATTTCAAAAGGGCTGGCAAATTAACATGCATTACTATGACCGCGAAACACATCCATCTGGCCGTTGGTATGAATGGATCATCGTATTGTGGATGACCATTGTGACGTGGATTTTAGGACAACTCATCCTGACTGGACCTTTCCAAGGGATTTTGGCGTCCATTGATCCTGAACGCGCACAGATGGCGACGGATATGATGGCCACTGAAATGGAAGCTGCTGGATTGGGGTTCTGGCTTCTACTGTTCGTTGGTTTTACGCTCTGCGTTTTAGGGCTCTTACTTGGCGTTATTGGATTGTTGGTTCATTACCTTGGCGCACGCGGCAAAGCTTCACTTGTGACAGGCCTCATCGGGGTCTTTCTGACGTTTGCCGGGTTAATCCCGATATTTATGAGCAATAGCGTATTTGCCGAAAGCTCCTCAGAGTTACTCAGCGTGATCGGTCTTTCCCCCCTCGCCTACGCCTTAATGCTGCTCACATTTCCGGCCGCCTTAGTCGGCCTTTATCTCGGCTGGACCAAGGTCAAAGGCCGCTCACTCACGAGTCTGCATACGATCTTTATTCGATTTCGTTGGGGTCGTGTTATTCAAAGCTTCCTGATTGGGTGGGCCGTCTTAGCGGCCTTCAGCTTCGGGGCCAGCCTCCTCGGTTTTTCGACACCACGTTTCATTTTTGATGCAAGCCGGTTCCTGCCCTTCGCCTTGCTTTCCTTGCTATTACTGCCCGTTCAGTCCGCGACAGAAGAGATCGTTGTTCGCGGTTTCATGAATAAAGGCTTGATCCAATTCCTCGGTAATAAATGGGTGGCTTTTACCCTGACATCGGGCTTGTTCATGGCGCTTCACCTATCAAATCCTGAAGCAAGAGCCGGGGCGGATGCAGGTATACTTCCTATCGTCATGAGCGGGTACTTCTTCTTTGGTTTTGCGGCCTGCTTGATGGTTCTAATTGACGACGGGCTTGAATCAGCGATTGGCGTTCACGCAGCGAACAACACCTTTGCCGCCATTTTCGTGAATTATGAAAACTCCGTCTTGCCGACACCGTCTGTCTGGCAAGTCTCACCCGATGCAACAGGCTCCGCGATTAGCACAATCCTTGTCTTGAGCATGATCCTTGGTCTGCTTTGGGTCACACGCAAACGTTGGGAGATTGAACGCGCCCCGCGTCCAACCCGAATGCCAACTGTCCCCGAGACATTCTCGTAAACAGACGTTTGCATAAATCTGTGTACATTCCGGCTTTTGCGCGGCCTTTTGCTCTGACGGTTCGCGCGATGGGATACTTTTCAGCCACTCAACAACCTGTTAGCGATAGTTTGACTGGCTAGGGCCACAGTTGTTTAGCGGAGGGACATTTGTCCGACTTCATCAAGAAAATCTCGTTTATTGACGGGGATGAGGCGTCGGGGAAGCTCGACGCGACGTCCGTTGATCCCGCCTCCGCCAAGACGGCGACAATATCGGACGTGTTAAGACGCTCTGACGATCCGCTCACACCTAAAGTTCGTCCCAACACAAGAGCGGACTCTGCCCCACCAATTCGCAGCCTTCTAAACGGAGAACCAGAGCCCTCATCGTCGCGCGGCTTGCTATGGGCCGGGTTCATCTTGGGCATACTCACGCTCATCGCCCTAGCGGCTTGGACCTATAGCCATTTTGCTGGCGCGAATGGCGGATTAGACAATCTAAGTACTTGGCAATGGGCCGGCTTAATCTGTGCTGTCATTGTCCCTGCTGCCGCGGTC
>CAZSUW010000002.1:32871-90351 GCA_964610115.1 uncultured Algimonas sp. | reverse complement strand
CCGCTATAGGCGGGAATTTTTGATCCGGGGGATCAAAAATAGCAAACCTCCGAAGCGCGTAAGCGCGACGGTCAGGACGTAACGTATAACCCACATCCTCAAATAGCAGACCCAGCCCATAGGCGGGAATTTTTGATCCGGGGGATCAAAAATAGCAAACCTCCGAAGTGCGTAAGCGCGCCAATACGCTGCGCGATTATCAGCCTACAGAGATATTTGACCCAAGGTCCAAGACCGTAATCAGCACGATACAAGCGACCAAAACGATCACGGATAAAACAAGATTGATCAGGCTCGCCCGGTCAGCGTCTTTTTGTTCGATCCATGTGCGAGGCCTGATCTTTCTGAGCCTGAACACGACCAGAGCCGAAAAAACGAGGCTGGCCACATTGAGAGCGAGTAAGAGTGAGGCGCGCGAGGCCAGAGCATATTCGCCGCTGCCCAGGAACAAACCAATAGCGGCACCCGGCGGGAGGAGAGCTGCCGCCACCATGACGCCGACGAGGGCGGATCCTTGACCTCGCGCCATGGATAAGGCTGCTGCGCAGCCCGCCGCAATCGCTAACGCCATGCCGTCCAGTCGGACTTCAGCCCGTGAGATTAACTCGGGGCTTTGTAGGTCCACGTCAATCATCAAAGAGATGGCGACGCTAAAGACAAGAGCCAAGGCGACGCCTACGCCTAACGTTTTCGTGGATCCGATCAAAAGCGCGCGGTCGCCTAAAGCAGCGGCAAAAGAAAACCCAAGAATTGGGCCCAAAAGCGGAGCGATTACCATGGCGCCAATGACGCCGGCGATAGAATTGGAATGAAGCCCAATCGCGGCCACAACGGTCGAAAGGACAACCATGATCATAAAATCACGATCGAGCTTCGCACCGGACGCAATATCTTGCAGGATTTCTTCGCGCAGCGCCTGTTTGCGCGTTTGCTTGTTCTTCTTTTCTTTTTTCTTCTCTTCGATCCGAGGCGCTGTCGCTTCGATCGGCATGAGAGAGACGCGCCAGTTTTTCTCACCTTCCATCGCTTGTTGAATATTGTCCATCAGCGTCTGGCCCGTGCCGTCTTCAAGCAGGACGGTGATAATCCGGCGGTCTTGCTGTTCGGGCTGAACAACATAGTAATCGACAGGGTTTGCCGCCCGAACGGCCTTGATCACGACGTCCAAGGCGTCGCTATCTCGAATATGTATATCCAATCGTCGCATGGGGACTGCCTAACGCTGTCCAGCGGACTTACCAAGCCCAAAGGCCAATCCCAAAGCCCAAGCCAAAAGGGCGCAACATGCACGCGATCTATTAGTCTGCCGGTTTGGCCTTTGGGCTGAATTGCGCTTTAAGAGACGGAGCGTTGGATGAAGCACAAATTGTGCCGCCCGCTTGGATAGGGGAGAGTGCAAATGCGTCAGGCATTAATGGCGATGAGCCTTTTTGGATTGGTGTCACTGTCTGTGTCCGCCTGCTCGCAATCGGGCTCAGAGCCATTACGTTTTGCTGACGTTGATACTGATCGCATAAAGGCGGCCTCCGCGCAGGCTGAATGGCTTTCCTATGGTGGAACCTATGATGAGCAGCGCCATAGCGCGCTCGATCAAATTAACCGCGATACGATTTCCGACTTGGGCGTCGCCTGGACTTACGACCTCGCTACAAATCGGGGGGTCGAAAGCACACCAATCGTTGTCGATGGAGTCATGTATGTCACTTCGGCTTGGTCCATAGTTTACGCGCTTGATGCTAAGACAGGCGAAGAGCTTTGGGTGCATGACCCGGATGTTGATAAGGCGGTGGGGGCAAAGGCGTGCTGCGATGTCGTTAACCGCGGCGTCGCCGTTTATGATGGTAAAATCTTTGTTGGCGTTATTGATGGGCGTCTTCAGGCCCTGGACGCAAAAACAGGCGATCTGGTCTGGTCAAAAGTCACTGTAGATCAGTCCAAGCCTTATACGATCACAGGCGCGCCGCGCGTGGTCGACGGTAAAGTGCTGATCGGTAATGGTGGGGCTGAATTGGGCGTGCGCGGCTATATCAGTGCTTATGACGTGGATAATGGCGATATGATCTGGCGGTTCTATACCGTGCCTAATCCGAATAAACAGCCGGACGGTGCGGTCTCAGACGCCGCCTTTGAAACGATTGGGAATGTAAGCTGGGGCGATACAGGGAAGTGGAAAACCGATGGCGGCGGCGGCACGGTTTGGGATTCTATCGTTTATGATGAAGTCCACGACCGGATCCTGTTCGGTGTCGGCAATGGAAGCCCGTGGAATTGGGAACGCCGGGATCCGTCCGGTTTGGACAATCTCTTCCTCTCCAGCATAGTGGCTGTCGATGCGGATACAGGGAAATATGCCTGGCATTTCCAAACCACGCCGGGGGATACGTGGGATTATACAGCGACGCAGACAATCATTTTGGCAGACCTGCCTATTGGGGACGGTGGCGAAAGCCGACGCATTGCCATGCAAGCGCCGAAGAACGGCTTCTTCTATGTGATTGATGCGGAGACGGGCGCGTTCATCAGCGGAAATAATTTCGTTCCGCAAAACTGGACGGAAGGATTAGATGAAAGCGGACGTCCAATCGTAACCGCCGAAGCCCGCGATCAATCAACCAGCTTCCTTCAAACGCCGGGCCCGCTAGGGGCGCATAACTGGCATCCCATGGCGTTTAATCCCGAGCTGAATCTGGCCTATATTCCTGCGCAGGAAATCCCGCAGGCTTATGTGGTTGATCCCTATGAGGACGAAAACCCAACCAAATGGAATACGGGCATCAACTTTGCCGAAGGCGTGCCGCCTGTCCTGCCGGAAGGGCTACAGACGCAAATGCTGCGCCCCATGTTAAAAGGGCGTTTGATTGCGTGGGATCCGATCAAACAAGAACCGCGCTGGACTGTAGAGCATGACAATGCGTGGAATGGTGGCGTGCTGTCCACGGCGGGCGGGTTAGTGTTTCAGGGACAATTAGGCGGGACTTTTGCGGCCTATGATGCGGCCACCGGCGAAAAGGTCTGGGACGCTGATTTGAAATCCGGCGGGGCATCAGGACCCGGAAGCTATATGATTGATGGTGAGCAATATGTGACGATCACGACGGGGTGGGGCAGCGCATATGCTCTGGCTGTTGGGTTCGGATATGATTCCGTTGTGGGCCCAACCGTTGGTAAGGTGGTGACTTTTAAGCTCGGCGGGTCCGCTGAAATTCCGATGGTCGAAATGACACCAATCGCGCGTCAACCGCAGGGTGAGGCCTTTGGTGACGAGACCCTGCTGGCCGAAGGGGCCGTACATTATTCACGTAATTGTGCCGTTTGCCATGGCACGTTCGCGCGCAGCTCTGGCGTGCTGCCCGACTTGCGCTGGAGCGCTTACACGGGCGATCAAGAGTTTTGGTATGAGGTCGTTCATGATGGCCTCTTGCAGGAAAACGGCATGGTCAGCTTCGCCGATGTTTTAGACGCAGATCAAATGGAAGCGATTCGCGCCTATGTCCTTGGACAAGCCGATGTCGATACGGTGTCAAATTGAGTGATCTGTTCCAAATCCCGCAAGCGATTGAAGACTATCTCGCTGAGCTAGACACTTTCATCGCGGCTGAGATCAAACCGCTTGAAGCGGCGGATGATAACCTCCGCTTCTTTGATCATCGGCGCGAAAATAGCCGGACGGATTGGGACCGTGGCGGTTTGCCATCTGAGGATTGGGAAAATCTGCTGGCCGAAGCCCGGCGCCGCGCGGATGCCGCGGGTCATTACCGTTTCCAGCTGCCCGAGGAATTTGGGGGGCAAAATGGTGGCAATCTTGCCATGGCCCGTATTCGCGAACATTTCGCCAGCCAAGGCCTTGGCCTGCATAATGATCTGCAGAATGAGCATTCCATTGTCGGCAATTTGGTGCAGCCGCTCATGGTGCGGGATTTCGGGACTGAGCGACAAAAGCAATATATTGAACCCATGTGTCGGGGCGAAATGATCTGGAGCTTTGGCCTCACAGAAAAAGATCACGGCTCTGATGCAACGTGGATGGACACGCGGGCCGTGCGCGCCGAACAAGACGGCGTTTCGGGTTGGCGGATTACAGGCAATAAAATGTGGACGACGGGCCTGCATGTGGCGACCCATGTCATGTGCTTTGCGCGCCATTCTGGCAAAGACGGCGACGCCAAAGGGATTGGCTGTTTTGTTGTCGATGTGAAAAGTCCGGGTTTTGCGATCGGCGACTATCTTTGGACGTTTAACATGCCGACCGATCATCCGAGCTGTACGTTCACCGATGTCTTTGTGCCGGATGAAATGGTGTTGGGTGATCTGGATTACGGGCTGGCTTGCGCGCAGCATTTTGTTCACGAAAATCGCATTCGCCAAGCCGCCAGCAGTTTGGGTGCCGCGCAATATTGCATTGATGAGAGCGTGAAATACGCCAAAGCGCGCGCCCCTTTTGGAAAGCCGCTTTGGCTTAATCAGGCGATACAGTTCCCGTTGGTGGAGTTACAAACCGAAGCGGCCATGCTGCGCTTGCTAATCTATCAGACCGCGCACGCCATGGATGGGATGAGCAAGATAGACGTCGCCAAGACGCTCTCAGCCAATGTCAGCATGTGTAACTACCGCGCAAACCGTTTGGTCTGCGAGGCAGCAGACCGCGCCATGCAAGTCCACGGTGGTATCGGTTATTCCCGTCACAAACCGTTTGAGCATATTTACCGCCATCACCGCCGCTACCGCATCACTGAAGGGTCTGAGGAAATTCAGATGCGCAAAGTAGCGGGCGTCATGTTCGGGAAAATCAAAGGCGGTTAGTTAACCCTGTTTGCTAAGCGAATATCAGGGACGCGTTAGTTAAGTCCGGTTTATGCGTTTCTGGTTCCGCACAGGCTTGACCGTCCTTTTGACCGTTGCTGCAACGCTGGCCGTGTCCGCTATGACCCTTACCCCATCGCCGCAACCGGTTGATTTGAATGATCAGCGACCCGTTGGATCGTTTCCGGTCAACTATCTCGCTTAATGGGCAAGCGAAAAGCTCGACGTTAAAATTCGCCCCTAAAATTCGCCACTAAACCGAAACTGTAAAATTGGGCCGAAATCGAAGTTCGAGTCTTCTGTACGCAAGATAACGCCATTATCGCGCCGTCCATCAAAGACGGTACGTTCCGCGAATTCATCCGTAATGCTAAACGGGTTCATAAGTTGCACGCGCGCCTTTAGGCCGAGAATATCTTTATGTTCTAGATAGAGACCTGTGAAGGGGTTAGTGTTACCGAACTGGCTGATCGTAAATGTGCGGAATTGGCGGGAACTGACAAAGTCTTCGATAAAGGCTCCGTAGGCCCAATCCGTGTTGGGAATGTCGTGACGGAATGAAACTTCGAACGCGGTTTTTAGGTCGCCATTCAAGCGACGGTTAAACCCCAGTAGCGGGTCTTCAACATTCGAATCGCGCCAATCAAATTCATAGTCCAGCTGTGTGCCATCCCAACCCCATTTTTCGCCCTTAAACGTCCCGGAAATTTCAAAGCCGTAGCGATAGGCGGTGCTGTCCAGATTGCCGACAGCGTCGCCATCATCGCCGACCGGGATGCGGTCCACAATATCGCTTATCAGCGCGCCATAGACCTCGACATTTATCGTATTGCCCTGGCCGAAATCATGTTGGTATTCCACCGAACCATTCCAGCTTTGTGATGGCACGAGATCTGGATTTCCTTCGCGGCCAAGATCATCTATGAGGTCCACAGAGGCGACAAAATCAAAGAAATTCAGCTGACCCACCTCGCGCCCGACTTGGAATCGCCATGTCGTTTCTTCCCTCGGTTTATAGCTAGCAGAAACGAATCCCTTAGGACGGAGGAAATCCTGCGGTTCGACCATAGGAAGGTCGTCGCGCATTTGCGTAAGTTCCGATTGCTCCACACCGATGGACGCTTGCAAATCCCATTTCGGGTTTAACGTTCGCGAATGGGTAAGGGTGGCTTCATAACGATCCTCTGACACGCTAAAGCTGGAGGGGCCTTCGCCGATAAAATCATCGCCTGGGTCTTGCAGAAAAAGTTCCTGGGTTACGTCCAGTGAATTGAAAGCGGCTTCGAGCCCCACGTCCCAACTCCGCCCCTCTTTGGGTGCCCAGCTATATTCACCGCGTGCAATGGTTTCGGCCTCGTCGGCGTCCTGCACAAAGCGCGACGCCCCTTCAAAGCCGGTTCGTGGATCAAAAACGCTGAAGGTATTTTCAGTCGGGGACCATTCGCGTTCCAGATATCCGGTCAGTTTAACGGTCCCATTAAACAGTGGCCGTTGATAATCAGCACCAATTTCGAGATAGCGTTCATCTTCTCCGCCATCATTGCGGGTGAGACTGTCATCCCCGCGTTCAGTTGCGGGAATGCGCTCCGCATCCACTTTGCGGCGGAAATTGAACAGCGCATATTCCGCATTCAGATTGGCCGTATGCCCTTCGGCGGGTTTCCATGTCAGGTTTGCGCCAATGCCGGGGCGATCGCCATAATTGTCGACGTCTTCAAGGCGTGTTTCGAACAATTGCCCGTCCGCGTCTCGTCGTAATTGTGTGGCAGAGACTCCACCCCTGAAGGAATAGTCGCGAAAGAATGCCGACCAATTGAGATTGCCTGTTTCGCCCGAAACATTCACGCGCCCATTAAACCAGTTGGGGCGCAGGCTTTCGCGAAATTGCGGGGTCCACTCCCATGATCCGCTAAAACTGCTCGCCTTGGTTTTGATGTCAGCGACTTGGCCGGATAGGCCCGGAATTGATAGAGAGGCCCCGTCCACGATGGTGATGGACACGACATTGCGGGACAGGATCTGGTCTAGCTCATCAAATGGATCCGCTTTGCCAGTCAGGCGCTCACCATTGATCAGGATATTCGCGCCGCCTTGGCCGAGACCTCGTTTGCTCAGATCACCGGCGCGGATGGAAAATCCTGGGATTTGACCGATCATATCAAGGGCTGTGCGCGGGGCATATTGCGTGAAGTAATCGGCAAGGAAAACGTTATTGCCCGATGTATCTTCGGCGATTGTTGTTGTCGCGATCGGATCTGGAGCAGCAGTTTGTTCTGATGCTTGTTCTGCTGTCTGTTCAGGGACTTGGTCAGCAACTTGGGCGATCGCTGTACCTGTCATCAGGCAAAGGGGTATCGAGGCCGCGCAAAGCGGCGTAAAAAAGTATCTCATAACCAGGTCCTAGAAAATGAGTGCCGAACCGAGGTTCAGAGTATTGAAGGGTAGGGGTGAGGCACTGGGAGGGTCAGTGCCTCACGAGGGGATAATTACGGGTTGATTGTCATTCGGGTTGTCGATCGCCCGTCTTTCATCTTAAGCTCTAATTTTTTTCCTTTGACGTCGATTTCAAAATCCGCGTCACCGCAGACATTCGCGTCAGCCAAGAGGGCGCGATAGGCCTTATGCTGTTCGCGCGAGAGTTTGCGGCCATCAACCTTCGTCCAGTCTTCAGAGGACTTCATCACATATCGTGTGGCATTTGCCGGGATCAAACCATCGGCTTTAAGCCGTGTCATGAGCGTTTTGTTGAGCGCTTGCGCATCAACGGATTTCTCTTTGTCATCCGTATTGAACTCGCCGAAGGTGACAGACCGAGACTCTACGCGCGCATCACGTTCGGACTGGCGCTCAATCTCTCGGAATTCACGTTCCATTTCGGCCACGCGGGCTTCGACGGTTCGCGCGATTTGAGAGGCTTGCTTCGCGGCGATCTCGGCTTCGCGTTGTGCATCGGCCACTGCGCGTTTAGCTCGGGCTTTCTCTGCCTCCGTCCGCGCTTTGTCCCTCAATTTATAAGCTTGGTCCCGCCGCTTATAAGCCTCATTGCGCATGGCGTAGGCCGCGTTGCGTTCTACATAGGCTTCATTGCGAGCGGCGTAAAAGGCGTCGCGATCAGCGTAAAACGTTTGATCTTTTTGTTTTTGAGTGTGCTTGGCCGCTTCGACACGGGACATAATCGCCGCAAGCCGATTGGCATCTAGCGCCGCGCGCTCTTGGGCAATTTCGGCGCGGGCCTCTGCACCCATTTCGCCATCACCAAAAAGACCGCCAACAACTTGCCCAGCGACTTCAAGGCCAAAATCTTCTGCCAGAAGTTCAACATCACTTCTGCTTAGGCCCATCTCAGAAAGGCGCGTGTCGGATAGGTCGCTCAACTCTTCGATGACTTCACCACGGCTTTCGACGCCCTCGGCCCAATTTTCAACCCGGGTTTCGTATTGATCCGCCCAGCTTTCCATGGCGCTTTCAAAGGCATCGCCCCAGTCTTCAAACTCGCGCTCTGCCTTTTCTTCCCAGGCTTCACCCCACTTTTCGCCCCAGGCTTCCATCTCCTCACCCCATTTTTCCATGCGCGCTTCAAAATCAGCGGAAGACTCAGGGTCTAACGGGTCAAAAGATATGGCTGGCGGAGCAGGGGGGCGCGGTGCATCCACCATCGGTATTGGTGGAATAGACACAGTTGGAGAGCTAGGCATGAAGGGGGTATCAACGCTTTCCGCGCGGATCACCGTATCTTCAAGGTTGGCGTCCGGGGCATTTGGGGCCTCAGGCGTATGCGGATGGGCAAGACTATTCGATACCCAAACGGTTGATCCGAGCAAGACAGCAGCCATGGCGACGGCGCTGGCTTTGTCTAATCCGCGCACACTCGCACGTCGCCCTGATAGGCGTTCAAGGCGTGCCATGAGGGAGCCTTTCTTCGCCGCCATAACCGGTTGCGGAGCGAGGGATAGACGCAGCGCAGCCAGGCCTTTGGCAAGATCAAGGGGCCGGCCTGTACGTTGCACAGCGAAGTCGTCACAGGCTTGCTCGCGGTCCTCATCAATCCAGCGAGAAATGATGAGTACGGCCGGATTGAAGTAAAGCGTGGTGCGGATGGCCGTCTGTACGAGTCCGATCAGATAATCATGGCGGCGAATATGTGCGATTTCATGCAGCAGGATGGCCTCCACTTGGGCTGGCGGGAAACCAGACAGGAAGCCGGCGGGAACCAGGACAAGAGGTTTGAACGTGCCCAACGTGACCGGGCTCTCGACGAGGGCCGAAATTTTCAATTGAATATTTGACCTCGCGCCCGCTGCTTTGACCAAGCTTTCGAAACGCTCGACCCAGTCAAGTGGCGCTTCAGAGAGACCTAACGTCGCGTAGCAACGTGTCTTCGCCCAAGCATACATGCATTGCAGGCTTAGGATGAAGAAACCCACAGCCCAAACACCGCCTAGTGCAGGCATGAGCCATGACCAACTAAAGGACGCTCCGCCCGGAGAGGCATTAATCTCTCCGCCGACCGGAGACTGAATTGTGGTCCCGTTTCCGCCAAACACCCCGGCGTCTTGAAGCGGGGCGAAGGCGGTTAAAACGTCAGTTGATGCCAGTCCGCCTATGCCTGCGCTTTGGGTCAGCAAGAGAACGAGCGTGCCAATAAAGGCGAAGAAGATCGTTAATAGCCCAACGAGTCCGGCCGCGTAAGACAAACCTGGTCGGCTCGGTCCCGCAAGGCGGCGGGCGATTATAACGAACCCAATAATTAGAGCCCCTTGCCAGAGACTGTGCAGGACAGCCCATCCAAAGGTTTCAAATAACGGTGTAAAACGGTCCATGGTCTCTCTCCTTCCCCGATCCTACTTTTCGTCAGCGTCGAGGGAGTCGAGGAAAGCGCGAATTTCAGCGATATCCTCGGCGCTGGCCCCGTCACTGCCCAGTGCGTGCATGACAAGGTCTGGCACGGACCCGTCAAAAGCGGTTTTTACGAAACGATCTACCAAGGTTGTTTTCGTCGCTTCTTCGGCGACAGCTGCACTATAATTGTGTGATTTTCCAGTGCCCTTAGTGCGCGTCACGAGGCCTTTGGCATGCATGCGCTGAACTTGCTTCAATGTGGTTGTGTAACCGACATCACGACTTTCGCTCAAAACGGCGTGGATTTCTTTGACGCTGCGGGGTTGCTGCTCCCACAGGACGCGCAGGATGGCCGTTTCGGCATTGGACGGTTTTGGGATTCGTTTCATCATGCGCCCGCATTAAACGACACATGTCGTCATATCAAGTGAAAAACGACACGTGTCCTAATTTTAAGCAATCATCGTTGCTTAGGCGTTAGCGCCTCAGGCGACAACAATGGTTTTAACATTACAGAACGCGCGTTGTCCTTCTGCAGCGAGTTCGCGGCCATAACCTGACCGTTTAATACCGCCGAAAGGAAGGCGCGGATCAGAGGCGGTCATGCTATTGATGAAAGTGGCGCCGGCTTCCAGGCCGCTATATGCCATTTCCATTTCCGCCGTGTCTTGGGTAAATACCGCCCCACCCAAGCCAAAGGGGCTGTCATTGGCAATGCGCAAAGCGTCTTGCATATCGTCGGCTTTGAAAAGCATGGCAACGGGGCCAAACCACTCATCGTAATAGCTCGCAGAATCAGGACTGATATTTTCAATAAGGCCAGGGTGAAAGAAGGCTCCTTCGCCACGCTTTGCACCAGTGACGATCGAGGCCCCACTTTTCAGGGCGGCTTCGATTTGGTCATCAAGTTCATCAGCGGCCGCAACACTGACAAGTGGACCGATCTCCGTGGCTGCGTCCATAGGATCGCCCACTATAAGCGCGTCAAGAGCTTCCGCGAAGCGATGACGGAAGTCATCGTATATCTCCGCGTGAACAATAAAGCGCTTCCCGGCGATACAGCTTTGGCCGTTATTCCGCGTCCGTGCCTGCACGGCGGTCTCGACGGCACTATCTAGATCCGCACTCGGCATAACAATGAAAGCATCGGAACCGCCCAATTCCAAAACCGTTGGTTTAATGAGTTCGCCGCAGACGCTTGCGACAGCTCGCCCGGCGGGTTCCGATCCTGTTAAGGTTGCTGCGGCAACGCGATCATCAAGCAGGATGCGTTCAACTTTATCGCCGCCAACCAGCAGAGTAGAGAACGCACCATCAGGGAATCCAGCGTCTTTGAAAATCGCTTCCATTGCCAGCGCGCATTGCGGGACGTTAGAGGCGTGCTTAAGCAGTACCGTATTTCCCGCCATAAGGGTTGGTGCAGCAAAGCGGTAAACCTGCCAGAAGGGGAAGTTCCAAGGCATCACGGCCAGAACAGGTCCGATCGGAAGGTAGCGTCGGAAAGCGCGGCGTTGATCGCCTAAATCGACGGCATCATCGGCGAGATAATGGGCGGTATGATCGGCATAGTGACGGCAGACCCAAATGCACTTCTCGACTTCGGCGATAGCTTGAGAAAGCGGTTTTCCCATTTCGCGAGTCGCGAGTTCGGCGAGTTGGTTCTTGAGCGCCTCCGTTAAATCGGCAGCTTTGCGCATCAAGGCGGCTCGGTCATCTAGGCTCACGGATTTCAAAGCGTTGAAAGCGAAAGTGGACTGCGCAATACGCGCGTCGACGCCTTTGTCGGAAAAGGCCGGGAAGGTCTTTTCTGTTTTGCCTGTGTAAGGATTTATTGTTGCTATCGCCATGTCATCCATTTTCCTTATTCCGCAGGTCATAAGGAAAACGCTGTAAAGGCGCGAGGGATTCCGAAAGGACCAAACCGAAATTTATGTTGCGGTTTGATACGGTCGTCCGCAGGGCACGGACGACCTCGTTTTTTAAAGCGACGTCAGGTTAATTAAGACGGGAAACATAGACGGGGCCAAATTCCACCGTCTGCTTGGCTTTGCCGAGTTGATATTCCAGCTTTACAGAACCGGCAGGAAAATTTGACGTTGCCGTGCCCGTGAAGCTTTTCATTTCCCATTCTGTGTTAGGTTCGAAATCTTTCGCAAAAACGTTATCATAAGGGTCGACATTCCGCCCCAGATACATAGAAACTTTCGCACGCTCGGAGCCTTTGGGGGCTTTCGCTGTCCGCGCCCAGTAAATCACTTGGATCTTGTCACCCTTATTGATCGCCTGCGGCACGTCAAAGCGCAGATAACTATCCCACGGTTTGTCTTGGCGTTTTTTGATGCGCGTGCTGATGGCTTGTCCTGATGCTAAACCTTCGGCGTCAATCACTTTAGATCGAATGTCATTGCCGCCAGCGTCCCAATTGGCTTCATATGGATTGTGCAAAAGTGTACCTGGGATGGCTGCATCAAGGGCCGAAAGCGCCGCGTCGTCTTGTGCAAGCGCTGGCGTTGCTGTTGCCGTAAACATGGTCATGGCACTCATTACAGCAGCGGCGCAAACCGTACGGCTTAAATGTCTAAACGTCATCACGATTTTCCCCATATTTTATATACTTGGTCGCGAGCGGTCTTTTGCCGCTTAACGAGAGAATTGACGCGACCAGAGTCGGTGACTATGGCCACGTGTTAACGCTAGCATTAATGAATAGATGCTGAAAACAGGAAATTCAGGGGAGGTTCTGTTGCCGCAGACCATAATAAAACGTTGTCTTATTGGAGCGTCGGCTTTCGCGCTCATCGCCTGCACGGGGTCGGCAAACTCAGAAGCTGACGACCTTGCGGACCTTAGCGCCGATCCAACCGTCATCAATCCAGCTATTTGGCCGACTTTACCGGAGCTTGCGCTTGAACCCGCTGTCGAAGCCCGTGTCGACGACCTGCTGTCGAAAATGACGCTCAAACAAAAGGTTGGCCAAGTCATTCAGGGTGATAGCAATTCCCTGACGCCGGAAGACGTGAAAAACTATCGCCTGGGCTCGGTTCTATCTGGCGGGAATTCCGCTCCGGGGGATAAGCCCTATGCGGAGGTCTCTGACTGGTTAGCGGCGGCTGACGAATATTACCTCGCCTCCCTCGATACAGAAGGCGTAGAGGTCGCCATCCCGACCCTTTGGGGTATTGATGCGGTGCATGGCCACACAAATGTCGTGGGGGGTATTGTTTATCCGCATAATGTGGGTCTTGGGGCTGCGCGTGATCCTGATCTGGTGAAGCGCATTGCTGCCGCAACAGCGGTGGAACTGCGCGTTACCGGCCATGATTGGACATTTGCGCCGACGCTCGCTGTTCCGCAAAATGATCGCTGGGGTCGGGGCTATGAAGGTTTCTCTGAGGACCCTGAGATCGTGAAGAGCTATGGTGGCGCGATTGTTGAAGGCTTGCAAGGCGAATGGGGCTCTGATGCTTTCATGCAAGCCGAGCGGGTCGTTTCAACTGCGAAGCACTTTCTTGGCGATGGCGGCACATTTGACGGTGTTGACCAAGGCGACGCGCGCATTTCCCAAGAAGAACTTCGCGATATGCACTTACCGGGATATGAAACTGCGATCGCAGCTGGCACGCAATCTGTCATGGCCAGCTTTTCGGCGTGGCAAGGTCAGCCCATGCACGGCCAGAAAGAGCTCATGACTGACGTTCTGAAGGAGCGGATGAACTTTAATGGCTTTGTGATCGGTGATTGGAACGGTCACGCCCTCATTCCAGGCTGCACCGCCACAGACTGTCCGCAGTCTCTGAATGCGGGACTGGACATGTACATGGCACCAGACAGCTGGAAGGGCCTTTACGAATCCACTTTGCGTCATGTGCAAGAGGGCACGATTCCGATGGAGCGGCTCGATGATGCAGTGCGTCGTATTTTGCGCGTCAAGGTCCAAAGCGGTCTTTTTGAAACAGTAAAGCCAAGCGAAAGGCCGCTGGCCGGTGATATGTCCCGTTTGGGATCACCAGAACACCGCGCCTTGGCCCGTGAAGCGGTGCGTAAGTCTGCGGTCCTGCTAAAGAACGAAAATGAAACACTGCCAATAGCGCCGGGCGCGAAAATCCATGTGGTCGGTCCCGGTGCGGATAGGATTTCGAAATTTGCCGGCGGGTGGACCTTGTCCTGGCAAGGTCGGGGTCATCCTAACTCAGACTTCCCGAATGGTGAGAGCTTTCTGACAGCCTTGACACGCATGGCTGAAACGAATGGCGGAACCGTTAGTTTTGATGCTGACGGGGCCAATATTCCAGACGATGCTGACGTTGTGATCGCTGTTTACGGCGAAGACCCCTATGCTGAATTTCAAGGTGATCGAGAGAATGTCGATTTCACGCCGAATGATTTTGACCCGCAACGTTTGGAGACGATCCGCGCGGCCGGGTTGCCTGTCATATCAGTTTTCATCTCAGGGCGTCCGCTTTGGACAAATCCGGAAATCAATGATTCTGACGCTTTTGTCGCGGCTTTCCTGCCGGGAAGTGAGCCAGCGGGTTTGGTGGACTTATTGCTTCAGACAGATCCATCTTATGATTTCACCGGCCGATTGAGTTTCTCTTGGCCCAAAGATGCGACACAAGCCCAGCTGAATGCGCGTCACCCGAATTATGATCCGCAATTTCCGCTGGGTTATGGCCTAAGCTATGCGGAGCCGGGCACTGTTCCAGCATTATCGGAAGAAGGTGGTGTTGAGGCCGCGGCAGACCGCAATGTATTTTTCGACAAAGGATTAGTGCCGCAGCCGTTCCGCCTGACGGAGAATGGCTCACCTATCACTTTGCCGCATAATGGGGCCGCTTTGCGGATTGCTGCGACGGATATGGCCGCACAAGAAGATGCGCTGCGTTTGGATTTTACAGACGATAGCGTGTTTGCCATCTATTCCGCCTATTCAAAAGACTATTCGCGTGAAGCGAATGGTGCGATGGAGTTGGTCTTCATGGGCCGCAGTTTTGGTGAGCCTGCTATAATCGACATTGCGGCTGGTTGCGTCGAACTGCCCGACTGTAATGCTTACCAGCCAATCCCTTTGGATGATGAATGGACAGAAACGCGCATCAGCCTCAGATGTGCGGCGAAAGCCGGCGCTAATCTGGAGTTTATGAAAACGGCCATGGCGATCCGTGGGAAGGCAGGCAATGCGATCGGGATTGCGGATGTACGACTCGGCCAAGAAAGTGCCGAGTCTATTCGTTGCGATAACTAGTGGACTTGTGCCGTTTCGAGAGGATTTTCGGGGAGAACGTCAATTTTTCCCCGCTACCTGTGGCGGATTTACCACGGCACTGTAAAAATTTCATCGCTTTCTCGACGCTTCTGATTGACATTTAGTCATGTGTGTGGCGAAGCCATGTTGGCGGTAACATTGGCGCGACCATGGCCGAGACAAAAAAAGACGCGAAACGCGCTAACTTATATAGGGGACTATACTCGATGACATCACGTGATGATCTATTGAAGCGTTTGCTTCTCTCCACGACGGCTTCACTGGCACTCATTGCCATGGCGCCACAGGCGATGGCGCAAGACGCCGGAACGACGGATGCAGCAGAAGAAGAAGTGGATGAGGTCGTTGCGACCGGTATTCGCCAGGCTCTAAAAGCGGCGCGAGACATCAAGCGCGATGCTGATACAGCCGTCGACTCAATCACAGCGTCAGATGTTTCAACACTTCCTGACTTATCAGTCGCTGAAGCCTTGGCGCGCGTACCGGGTGTTGTGGTGCAGCGGATTAATCTCGGCAATGACGGTGGCGACTTCCCCTCCCCTGAAGGTGGCGGCAATTTGATCCGTGGTCTGACGCTCGTTCGCTCCGAGCTTAACGGCCGTGACGGTTTCTCAGCTAACGGTGGTCGTTCACTCGACTTCGGTACGATCCCACCAGAACTAATCGGTGCCGTTGACGTTTACAAGAATACGTCTGCTGATCTTATCGAAGGCGGTATTGGCGGTACGATTAACCTTCGCACATTGGAACCATTTGATCGCCCGGGGCAGACAGGTGTCCTGACGCTTGACGCGACCTATACCGACCTTCGCAAGGAAGTGTCTCCCGATATCAGTGCACTTTATGGTAATCGCTGGGACACGGATGCAGGCGAATTTGGTCTCTTGGGCTCGTTCTCCCGCTCAGAACTAAAGTCTGACCTCAATGGTTTCCAGATCGGACAAATTGTTCCTTTCGCGGCGAATGGCGGAACGATTGCGCTGCCTGGCGGATTCCAAGCTCGGACAAACGAAGTTGATCGCTCTCGCGACAGCTACTACCTCGCTGGACAGTGGGAAAACCCCGATCAGACTTTGCGTGTGACGGGTAAATATGCACTGATTAGAAACGAAGTTGATACCAATGAACGGACATTGGAATGGTTCCCTGATGGCGAAAGCTGGAATCAGTTTGAGCTAAGCGATGCAACCTTTGCACCTTTCACGTCAGAAGGTCTGGCGCAATGTAATGGTTCTAATGATCCTACGCCCGCCAACCCTACCTGTGAACAGACGCAGGTTATCGACGCGGGTATCTACGAATCAGGTATAATTTCAAACAACTTAAGGGACTGGACGGGGGCCGCCGGTGCGCCGTTTACGAACCTTGGTATTAATCAGGTCACAACGGCTGAAACAGATGATCTTTCTCTAAACATTAAGTGGCGTCCGACCGACCAACTCTTTATCAACTTAGATGGTCATGTGACGACAGCCGAAGCGACGTTAGAGCGTCTCTGGGTCGGCTCTCGCTTCTTCTCGGACTTCAACTTTAACGCTGATCTTGATGATCCTCAAGTGACGTTGATCCGAAATCCGGCTAGCAATCCGTTTGTTCGCGCTGGTGGTGCGACCACAGGTGGTGGCGAATTGAATGCCCCAAGTAATGCTTACCTTCTATTCGCAGCCGATCAGTTCGAAGATAATGAAGGCGATATGTTCGCAATCCGGGGCGACGTTGAGTATGAATTCGACAATGACGGTTGGTTCGATTCTGTTCAGTTCGGCGCTCGTATCGCGGAGCGTGAACAGATCAATCGTCAAGCCGGCTTGAACTGGGCATCCGTTGCCCCGCCATGGTCGGGCGGCTACCTCCCTTACTCAGGCCTAGAGAATGTTCGTTTCGAAGCTGTTGACTTCGCCGACTTCTTCCGCGGTGGCGTCTTCCAAGGTGACAACACGCAAGTCATTTTCCCGGATCGTATTTTGATACGGAATTATGATGCTTTTGTTAACTCTCTGAATGCTGATCCATCCACGGCCAGCCGGGATTGGAATCCACTCCGGTCAAACGGAGTCGTTGATTACGGTCGGGGCACCGTTGGGGAAGTGACTGAATCAACGCAAAACTTCTATGCTCGCCTCAACTTCGGTAACGAATTTGATAACGGCATGTCTGTCGACGCCAATATCGGTGTTCGTTACTCGAATACAGACACAGAAGGTGTTGGTGAGCGCGGGTTTATTTCGCTGCTCGGGAACGATGCGGACAATAATGCACGCTTACAGGCATTCATCCCTGAAGCCGTCGCTTATTCCGAGCAGGCGCCAATTTCACAAAGTGGTACATTTAACAGCGATGACCGCTGGCTGCCATCGCTCAACGTGAAGTGGAATCTCAATGATGAGATGCTAATTCGCTTGGCGGCAAGTCAAGCCATCACGCGGCCAAACATTGCTCAGCTGCGCAGTACACAGACAGCCGTGGTGGCAAATCGTTTTGTTTTCGATGAAGACGAGGTCGTGATGCCGGGTGCAACACGTGAGCCACTCGATATCGTTACAACACAGATCAATGTCTTTGGCGGCAATCCAAACTTGAAGCCAATTTTATCCGACAATTATGATCTGTCGTTTGAATATTACTTCGGTGATGAGAACTCATTCACGGCGTCTCTGTTCCGCAAGGACATTACAAACAACATCATCTTCGGATCGGCAACGCAAGAAGTGCTGACGTTGGATGGCAATCAGGTTCCCGTCGTCTTCAACGGTGATTTGAACCAGGACGAAGCCAACATCCAAGGTTTCGAACTCGCTTATCAGCAATTCTATGACTTCTTACCAGGCTTGCTTGGTAATCTCGGCCTACAGGCGAACTACACCTACATTGATGCGGAAACGAATGCGCCTCTGCCGGTTGTTGATGCCGATGGTGACGGCACTCCCGATAGTTTCGAACGCATTTTTCGCTATGGTGTGAATAACTTCCTAGGCCTGTCTGAGCATGCGGCCAACGTTATCGGGATTTATCAGTCTAATGAAGTTGAAATCCGCCTCGCCTATAACTGGCGCTCAGAATATCTGTCGGATTACCGCGACTTCGTGACGGGTAACCCGATCTTCCAAACGGATCGCGGTTATCTTGATGGCTCCTTCAAATGGGACATCAATGACAGCCTGCAGTTCCGCGCTCAGGTGGCGAACATTCTCGACACCAAAGCAAATGCCGAGCAGCAGATCGACGCGTCAGGCCAGCGCTTTGGCCGGACGAGCTTTGTGGGCGATCGCCGGATCCGTGTGGGTCTACGCTACGCCTTCTAAGTAAAGCGATTTGATCTGAAACTTAAAGGGGCCTGTTGGCCCCTTTTTTAATTCGAAACTTCACAAAAAAGGCCCGCACAATGCGGGCTTTTTCCATTTCACAATATCAGCTAACTCAAGCTGCAGCGCGACAGTGATCGTCAATAAAGTCTTGATGCGACGGCATTGAGTCTAAGCAAGCGGCCCAGGTTGTCCGCATATCTGATAAACGCTTATCGAGTTCATCTGCAGGCATAACGTCGGCCATGGGGTGATACCGCTCTGGCACAAGTCCTTGGCCATGCATTACCGCAAACCAACTGTCTTCGCCGAAAATCTCTGCACCTTCGCGATAAATCCGTGCCGACTCATTATAGCAATCCAATCGGGCTTGGAGCGTATCTGGAATCGCCATATCGCGACAATACCGCCAAAACTCGCTGTCATCGCGACGTGTCACTTTGTAATGCAAAACAAGAAAATCGCGAACTTGTTCATATTCCAAACGGGTTAAGCTATTGAAACGATCCTGTGTAGATGCATCAAAGCGTCGATCCGGGAAGAGCGTCATCAACCGGGCGATTGCGGTTTGGATCAAATGGATTGAGGTCGATTCCAGCGGTTCAAGAAACCCTGCCGCTAGGCCCATTGCGAGCACATTTCCGTTCCAAACCTTACGACGTATTCCCGTGGTAAAACGCAGAAAATTAGGCGTTCCGATCAACGGGCCATCCATCCCATCCTGTAGAACTTTAAGGGCCGCATCATCGTCGATAAATTCACCCGCATAGACATGGCCATTCCCTGTTCTGGATTGCAATGGAATGCGCCATTGCCAGCCAGCCTGCTTAGCTGTGGCCCGCGTAAACGGAAGCGGGTCGTCGATACGCTCACACGCTTGGGCAACAGCACGGTTACAGGGTAAAAAGTCTGACCAGTCATGATAGCCTGTTTTAAGCGTTTGTTCGATGAGCAAGCCCCTAAAGCCAGAGCAGTCTATAAAAAAGTCGGCGGCGTATTCTGTGCTATTGTCCAGCCCTACGCTGCGAACATGACCTGTTTCAGCATTTTTTTTGACGTCGATAATGCGGCCTTCCACGCGCTTTACACCACGGGATTCCGCAAATTGACGCATGAAGTTCGCGTAAAGTGACGCATCGAACTGAAACGCATACGTGATCGTGCTGAGCGGAGATTTCCGTAGGTTGACAGGCCGTTGGAATTTCTTGGCAGACGCAGCTAAGCACTGAAGATTATAGGCCTCGATCGGGGCGGACTGGCCTTGCCGCTCTCGCAGATGACGCATCCAATAGTGGTGAAAACGCACGCCGTTCATAGGCAAGCCGTAGCTTCCGAACGAGTGGAAATAGCTTTCGCCGATATGGCCCCAATCGTTGAATTCAATGCCGAGCTTGAACGTTGCATTCGTTTGACGGACGAAATCGTCTTCGTGCAGGCCGAGTAGCTTATTGAAATATTGAATATGAGGAATAGTGGCCTCGCCAACCCCGACGGTTCCGATTTGCTCGCTTTCGATCAGGGTGATGTTCACTTTTTTGGTATCGAGCAATCGCGATAGGGCAGCGGCGGTCATCCAGCCTGCTGTTCCCCCACCAACGATAATGATGTCTTTGATATGATGATCGGGAAGGGTAGAAGTCATGCGCTTTGTTTTTGGGTTTTGACGGATGTGAACCGTCTTAGGTAGTCTGCGTGAGGTGGTAGCGTGGCTGTCGCCCGGGCCATGCCAGCGGTCATAGAGGCAAGGCTTTGCTGGATTTGCGCAACGGGCAGGCCGCCGACGATGGGGTCAACCGTACCCGGGATAACATTTTGTCCTAACATAACGGCCACCCAACTGGGGCGTGAAAACAATTCGTCTTCATAACGAAAGACACGGCCAGCGTCTTTGAATAGCGACATCTTATGCGACAGGCTGTCAGGAATGGCCATGTCGCGGCAATAGCGCCAGAACGGCGTGTCATCCCGCTCGGTCGCTTTGTAATGTAAAATGATGAAGTCGCGAACTTGCTCAAATTCCTGGCGCATTTGTCGATTATATTCGTTGATCACGACCGGCGAGAGATTGGCGCTCGGAAAGAGCGTGATGAATTTACTGATACCCATTTGGATAAGGTAGATGGACGTCGACTCTAAAGGCTCTAAAAAGCCCGCAGACAGACCAATCCCGATAACATTCTTTTCCCAGAAAGATTGAAGGCGTCCCGTTGTAAAGCGTATTGTGCGGGGCGTGCCTCTGGCGGGCGCGTCGAGTCCGCTCAGTAAGATCTCGCCGGCCGTCTCGTCATTCATGTAATCTGATGCGTAAATATGCCCATTGCCGGTCCGCGCTTGCGTAGGGATGCGCCATTGCCATCCCGCGCCATGCGCAGTGGCTCGCGTATAGGGGGGCACGGGACCATTATGGTCGCACGCCACCGTCTGCGCGCTATTGCAGGGTAGCCAATGCGTCCAATCTTCAAAGCCAATGCCCAATGTCCCGCGCATAAGCAGGGCTCGAAAGCCAGAACAATCGAAGAAGAAATCCCCCGATAGCGTGCGTCCATCGTCTAAGATAAGTGTTGTAACATGCCCGTTTTCTTCGTCCGTTTGAACGTCGGAGACTTTGCCTTCGACGCGCGTGACACCGCGCGCTTCTGCATAATTTCTCAAGAAAGCGGCATAGCGTGTGGCGTCGAAATGATAGGCGTAGCGAATGTGTGATTTCGGCGAGTTCGGCTCTCGTGTCGGATGGGAAAAGCGACCCGCATAAGCGGCATGGGCGCACATGCTATAATCCTCGATCGGCCGCTTCGATCCATTAGCATGATCAGCCAGCCAATATTGGTGGAAGTCAATGCCCTGCATATCGACGCCGTGTGCGCCAAAGGGATGGAAATAGCGGTCGCCTAGGCGACCCCAATTCACGAACTCAATGCCAAGTTTAAATGTGGCGTCGGTTGCCGCCATAAATTCGGCTTCATCAATGCCGAGCATATGGTTGAAATTGAGAATATCAGGAATGGTGGCTTCACCGACACCGACAGTCCCGATCGTCTCTGACTCGATCAGGGTTATCTTTGTTTGGCTGGCCGATAACATGCGGGAAAGGGCGGCGGCTGTCATCCAACCCGCCGACCCTCCGCCAACGATTACAATATGTCTCAACGCCTTATCCGACATGACGTTGACCTGCTTGCTGGGTCCGTTCCAGATAGTCGAGTAGCTTCGTCATATAGACCTGATGTGGCGGCATTTTTTGAACGATTGACTGCAGGGCCTTCGACATGTGTTGGATTTGTGCGGCGTGCAGTTTTGGATCGCCTTGTGACGCCAACGCATCGGCCCGACGGGGTTTGCGTCGCAGACCGTCATGCAGAATTGCCCAATCCGCAGGATGGAATAGGGCGTTGTCATAGAGCACGTGGGCCCCGCGCTCTGAGTATTGCCGAAGTAATCGTTCGAGATTGGGGTGCGACCAGGCTTTTGCATCGGTCCAATAGGCGGCATTGGGCAAGGCGAGATCGGCCATATGAGCAAAGTGAAAAATAAGGGCATTGTCCTGCGCTTCTGCTGCGGCGCGGTTATACTCGCGGGCTTCGATCCGCATATCTGTGCTAACCGGGAAGAGTTCGGCGACGCGCTGAACATCGCTTAGTAGTAAGCGCATAGGCGCGACAGTGAGGGGTTCGAGCGTACACGCGGCTTGGCCAATGGCGATGTAATTGCCCCGCCAAGGCGTTTGCGTCCGACCGGCTTGGACGGATTTTATCTCGGATTTCGATTGGGAAGGGGCGCTGCCGGACACAGTTAGTTTCAACCTCGCGGCGCGAGTGACGGTGTCTGATGTCCAACTGGTTTCTGTTGCCGCAACCTTTGTAGCGGCATGTTCCAGTGCTGCATTTGGTTCGGACGTATAGCCAATGGAAAGAGAGCGCGCGGCAGATGATAGCGGGCGCATCACCCTATCAGCGCCGGACGCATCAATGAACAGATCGGCGTCAAGGCGCGTTCCGTCGCCAAGTTGGACAGCATAAACCTGTTCACCGCTTTCAACAACTTCAAGAGCCCCTGTCACTTTATGGGCAACGCCTTTTGCGGTTTGTTTATAGAGTTCTGCTAGGCGATGTGGGTCTATCAGATAACCATATTCGGCCCGAGAAAGGGGATGGCGTGGGTCTTGGTGTGGATGGGCGAAGCGACCGGCGCGAGCGGCTAAGGCTGACACGAGTAAATCTTGCAAAGACTTGTCAGGTAGTTGTGCGATTCGCGCGGACAGCGGGACACCATCCAAATTCTTCAAAGGCGAGTGGAACGCTTGAATCCAATCGGACTTGGTCTCTCCCCAATGTTCGAACCACGTACCATAACTAAAGGCCGCATCAGTCCGGCGTAGCAATGTAGGTTCATCAATATCGAGCGATGCATGAAAGCCGTAAAATTCTGGCGGCAGCTGGCTTCCGTAAAGGGCGTCGGACCAAATCGGCGTGACCTTACCATAAACCGTAATCTCTACGCTCTCCGGGACATGTCTGGTCAGATAGGCCGCCATCATCCACGCGGCCAACCCCCCGCCCAAGATGGCGATGCTGCGAATGGCCGGTTTGACAGACGTCGAATTCACGCCATTGCGCCTTCCGGTTCGGCTTTCGCGTTCATGCCTTCCAGATAGACCATATGCTCTGGCGCCGTTTTGACAGCGGTTTGGATCGAGGCTTTGATCTTGTTGCTGCGGGTGATTAGAGCCTCAACTGGAAGGCGGTCTGCATCTGGTGAGCTGGCTTTCGGCAGGAGGTTTTGTCCAGCCATCACCGCGACCCAACTCGGCGGCAGAAAAATACTGCGTTGATAGTTGGGCAAACGTCCACGGTGCATCCAACTTTCGATGATCTCTCCCAAACTATCCGGCAAGGTAAGGCTTTGGAAATGCCGCCACATCGAGCTGTCATCGCGCTCTGTTGCGACATAATGCAAAAGCAAGAAATCACGGACACGGCGGAAATCAAAACCCATGCGCGCATTATATTCGTCACGGTCACTCTGGGCAAAACTGCTATCCGGGAAAAGTTCCAGCAAAGCGGTTATACCCTCCTGAATGAGATGGATCGACGTCGATTCCAGCGGTTCCAGAAACCCGCCGGACAGACCAATCGCTACAACATTCGCGTCCCAGAATTTTTTCCGCCGTCCGGTTGTAAACCGCAAATGCTTGGGTTCACTTATTGCGGCACTGTCGAGTGCGCTTAGCAGCGCGTCTCTCGCGGCATCATCGTCAATGAAATCCGAACAGTAAACATATCCATTCCCTGTGCGGTGTTGCAGCGGGATCCGCCATTGCCAACCCGCCTCTCTTGCTGTGGCGCGGGTAAAAGGCAGGATAGGCTCAAGGCTTTCGCTGGCGACGGCGACGGCGCGGTTGCAGGGTAACCATTCGCTCCAATCCTCATAGCCTGCCTTTAAGGCCCCTTCGATGAGAACGCCCCGAAAGCCAGAACAGTCAATGAAAAGTTCGGCCTCTACGCTTTGGCTATCGGCGAGTTGAAGACGGGTCACATAACCTGATGACGGGTCCTGTTCGACAGAAACGACGCGGCCTTCTACTCGTGTCACGCCACGTTTTTCGGCATATCGGCGTAGAAACTGCGCGTAGCGACCTGAATCGAACTGATACGCATAACCAAATGTCGATTCGATTTTTGCGGGGTCTGGATCGGGGTGGTGGAACCGCCCGGCTTTTGCGCTGACCACGGGATAGCTGTAATCAAAAAGGCAACCTTCATGCCCGGATAGGCGTTGGCGGTTCCAAATATGATGAAAAGCAATGCCGTTTACAGGTTCACCGAAATCGCCAAAAGGGTGAAGATAGGCATCACCCAAACGCCCCCAATTCACGAACTCAATTCCCATTTTAAAGGTCGCGCGCGTGGCTCGCATGAATTCGGCTTCATCAATGCCGAGCGTTTGGTTGAAAAAACGAATATGGGGGAGGGTGGCTTCGCCTACGCCCACAGTCCCGATTTGTTCGGATTCTATTAGCGTGATTGAGAGGTTAGGGAGTTTTGCCGCGAGGCCAGCGGCCGTCATCCAACCCGCTGTCCCCCCGCCCAAAATGCAGACGGACGTGATAGGTTTAACTGTGTTATCCTGCCCCTGCATCATGATCCCCTACAGGCAGATGATCTTTGTCATCTCGGCCCGCCCATTCCGTTTATTGATAGCCCAAACATTCACGCCCTGTACCAAGAGAGCAAGTCCGAATTTCTGTTTTCGCGCGGACGAAAAGCCGCGCTTGTCTTAAAGAATGAAGCGCGTCATTCCGAAACGCCTTACGAATGGTCATTGCATGACTGCGACATTCTGGCCTAGAGCGTAGTCATGACCAATTCTGAGAATTCGCGCTTTGGTCGCGGTAATGTAACCATGAAGGACGTCGCTGAGCGGGCCGGCGTTTCTTTGATGACGGTTTCGCGGGTTCTCAACCAGACTGCGACGGTCAGTCCGGATACACGGAAGCGCGTCGAGCAAGCCGTTGAGGCTTTAAATTATCGTCCGAACCTAGGGGCCCGTCGCTTGGCGGGCGGCCGGTCCATGTTTGTCGGGCTGCTGTATCACAATCCATCCCCAGGCTACCTTTCAAAGGTTTTGACGGGCGGTCTGAATGCGTGTCGCCGCTTTGGTCATCATTTGGTGTTAGAAGATTTTGGCCAACGCGCGCCTTATCGCGATCCGAAAACGTCGGTTGGCTCGCTCAATCTTGTCGATCTTGACGGGATTATCGTGACGCCGCCCCTATCTGTCCACGCGCCTTTCATGGAGGAATTAGCCGCATCGCGCTTACCTATCGTCAGTGTTGCTCCGGCGGAAATTCACGAAGACGGGTTGAATGTGGCGATGGATGATGCCCAAGCTGTCGAAGACTTGGTCGATTATATCGTCAAATCCGGACACCGTCGCATTGCATTTGTCAAAGGCCCTGACACACATGCCGCTTCTTATCATCGACTTCAGGGGTATCGGCGCGGCATGAAGAAAAACGATTTGCCGGTTTCTGAAGCCCTAATGCGCCAAGGCGATTTTACTTACCGGTCCGGACTTGTGACAGGTCAGTCTTTATTAGATTTGGATGTCCGCCCGACGGCAATCATAGCGTCGAATGATGATATAGCCGCCGGTGTGATCGGAGCAGCGCACATGCTGGGTTATTCTGTACCGGGGGATGTCTCGGTTGCGGGGTTTGACGATATTGAGCTGGCGACGACGATTTGGCCGGAGCTGACGACGGTGCGTCAACCGATTGCTGCAATGGCAAGCCAAGCCGTCGCCCTTTTGACGGCCTATCTACGCAATGATGCGAAGGCCATTGAACAAAACCGTCGTTTACTCTCGCACGAGATTATTGTGCGCGCCTCAGTCGCCCCGCCTTCAACAGCGCTGTAAGCCACATTGGCGAGACCATCCTTTTTTAGTCTCAGGGCTTTTTTGATCGTTTTGCCTGCACACCTGTCCAGCCTTGATAGATCAATACCCCGGCTAAGATAAAACCACCAAGAACATAGAGTTCGCGCCAGCCCAGACCTGGTGTTGAAAGGGCCTCTTGGCCCCTGAAAAGAAAGATGCCTATTAGTACAAACCCGATCGCAATTTTTAAGTGAGAGGCCATGCCTTCCCTTACAAAGTGGTGCGGTAGGAACAAAGCCTTATCGTGAATTGATGTAAGGTCAGCATTAAGACTAGGATGCGAACCAGGTTGGTTGGGAAGAGCGTGATGCAAAAAGTCTGTTTAGTCATCGGAGCTGGGGCAGGAATTGGTGGGCATGTTGGCAAACGGTTTGCCCGTGAGGGGTATCATGCCGCTTTGTGCCGCCGTAGCGATCAGGCCGGGCTGCAGACCCTCTTGGACGCGATCGAAGCGGAAGGTGGCTCGGCGAGCGGCCACCTCTTAAATGCTGTTGAGGAGGGGTCATTAGAAAAGCTGGTTGAAACCGTTGAGGATAGGCACGGCCCAATTGAGACCGTTTTATTTAATCTTGGTGCGCAGATCGGTAATCGGTCTCTGGAGGCCACGAGTTTGAAACAATTCGAGCTGGGCTGGCGAATGGCGACTTTCGCACTGTTTCGATTAGCAAAAGTCGTTTTTCCGCGTATGGTTGAAAGAGGTGGGGGAACCCTTCTTGTTACGTCGGCAACGGCGGCTGTGCGTGGCAATGCGGGGCAGCATTCCCACGCCGCAGCGATGGCCGGGCGGCGCATGATCTGCCAAACACTGAATGCGGAATTCGCAAAGGACGGCATACATGTGGCCCACATCGTGATTGACGGCGCTGTCGACGCGCCCGACACACTTGGCAAAATGCTGGGCCCAGAGCGGTTTGAAGCCTATCGGCAAATGAAAGGTCCAGACGGGATGATTGCGCCTGATGCAATTGCCGACACATACTTTCATATTGCTCAGCAACCCCGATGTGCCTGGACACATGAACTCGATCTCCGATCGTTTTCAGACCTCACGTGGTGGAACCATGCGCCCTGATGGACGTTGAAGGGGAAGTGTTGTAACTCAGATACATTTCGTTGATGTCCACGGATCTTTTCACGGAGCTTAATATGCGAAATTACTACCTGTCTTGCGTTGCGGTCCTCGTTCTCGTCGGGGGGTGTTCCGATACGGAGGTTTCTCAGGATGAGATGCAGCAGACGGTCGACGCTGCAAATGAGTTTGTTGAGCCTCAAATAGAAGACGCGATGGCCGACAGCGCCGTTGAAACGGATGCGTCAGTGAACACACTCGAAGCGTCTACAGAGGTTCGCTCTTTAGAGGCGCATGTCCACGGTGCAGCGACCTTGGCGGTCGTTCTAGAGGGCAATCGTATTACGGCAGAGCTCGATACGCCGCTTTACAATGTTCTAGGCTTTGAAGTTAATCCCGTAAACGAAGCGCAAACCGAGCAAGCCGCTCGCGCAGAGGCGGCTTTATCCGACGCCGCGCGTCTTTTCGTTTTCAACCGTCAAGCCGGATGCGTGGCCGTGCCAATGACGAAACCGGTTCGCCTATTCGCAGAGACGTCAGAAACCGACTCCGATCACCATGATCATGACCATGACGAACATGGGCATAACGATCATAACGATGACGCGCATCATGATCATGACCACCACGACCACGATTCCGATGACGAAAACCATGACCATGATGTGTCACACGATCACGATCACGATCACGATGATGAACATGGCGAACATCGTGAAGTCCGCCTGACCTACACATTTACGTGTGAAAACGCGCAGGTGCTTGACAGCCTGACCGTAACGATGTTCGAGGCCTTTCCGTTGCTAGAGGCCTTAGATGTTATATATTTGGGGCCAAATGCGCAGGCGAGTTTCGATCTCTCACCTGCAAATAACCGAATCTCGTTTAGGTCTTAATATGAATTCGATATTCCGCACTTTGTCGCCCGCTATTGCGAGCTTGGCCTGCTTGGGGCTTGTGGCATGTTCAGGGGCTGGCGACAGCGTAGAGGCAGTCGCAGAAGAGGTGGCCGACACAACACCGGACCTCGCAGTGACGGAAATTGTTTGGGATGATCTGATGCCGGAAGGCGAGATTGAACGCCTCGAAGCGCTATACGCCAATTTCTACGAAGAACTCGAAAAGAACATGATGGCGGGTCAGCAGACGCTGATGGAGGCTGACCGCAATGCAGACATACAGTCATTGATCGCAGAAGGCAGTGCCGCCGATACAATGGAACAAATCGGGACGTTCAATGTCGTAGAAGACCTCGATGGAATGGCGATCCGATTGCCGGGCTATGTGGTTCCACTCGATTTCGATCTTGATCAAGAACACACGGAATTTTTGCTTGTGCCTTATTTTGGCGCCTGCCTCCACTCTCCGCCACCGCCTCCAAACCAAATGTTGTTCGTGTCTGCGGAACCTGCCGCAAAAATCGGCTCGATTTATGATCCGGTTTGGGTAGAAGGCACGATAAAGACAGGTCAATTCATGTCTGATCTTGGCGATAGTGCGTATGAGCTCAAGCTCTCTAAAATTGAGCCCTACGAGTATTAGTCATGCCCTCTGACGTGGTGCATGACGATGCCGTTTTGCATCTGCAAGATGTACGCTTTGGCTATGTCCCGAAGTCTCCTATTCTATCGATAGACACATTTCACGTCGCGCGCGGGGAGAGTGTTTTCCTTCGTGGACCAAGTGGATCCGGTAAAAGTACGCTGCTCAGCCTGATAGGCGGCGTTATCTCACCTTGGTCAGGTAAGATTAGAGTGTGTGGTCAGGACATCGTCTCGCTCTCCCCCACTGGGCGCGATAGCTTGCGTGCTGAAAAGTTGGGCATCATTTTCCAACAACTCAACCTGCTACCCTATCTTGATGTGATCGGGAATGTGACACTGGCATGTCGTTTCTCTCGGACGCGGGCGCGAAACGCAGAAACCTCGGACGGCTCCACTGAATCTTCTGCCCAACGCTTACTGGCTGAATTAGGTCTGCCTGAGGCGCTGCTAAAACGATCTGTCAGCGATTTAAGTGTGGGTCAGCAGCAGCGTGTGGCTGTAGCGCGGTCATTGATTGGGGGACCGGATTTGATCATCGCGGATGAGCCGACGTCAGCGCTTGATACAGCCAACCGAGACCGCTTTATCGAACTTTTAGACGCGCAGCGTGCGCAAACCGGCTGTAGTCTTCTTTTTGTCAGTCACGATGAAACCTTGGCCCGCCATTTTGACCGGGCCGTCGATCTAGCCGCCATAAACGCAGGGGTGGACGCATGAGAGTGCCGGCGGTTCTCGCTTTGGCGTGGCGTTCGCTTTGGGCCCGCCGTTCGACAGCGCTGTTGACGATTTTGTCGATCGCGACAGCCACACTTCTTTTCCTCGCCGTAGAAAATTTGCGTCAGGGCGCGCGGGCGAGTTTTGAGCGCACAATTAGCGGGACAGACCTCATTGTGGGTGCGCGCTCAAGCCCGATCAATCTCGTCCTCTATTCTGTCTTTCAAATTGGCGATCCGACCAATAATATCACCTGGCAAACGGTAGAACAGATTGCGGACCGTCCTGATGTAGGCTGGATCGTTCCGATTAGTCTTGGTGACTCTCATCGCGGTTATCGTGTCGTCGGAACGACAACGGATTATTTCGAACGCTATAAATATGCAGGGGGGCAGTCGCTGTCTTTTGGGCAGGGCCAGCAATTTGAAGACTTGTTCGACGTTGTGATCGGGGCGCAAGTCGCCCGTGATCTCGACTACGACTTGGGTCAATCCATAACGCTTTCGCATGGTATTGGCGGGACCAGCTTTGTCGAACATGAAAATACACCGTTTGAAATTGTCGGTATTTTAGAGCCAACGGGCACGCCGGTAGACCGATCTGTCATTGTTAGTCTTGGCGCGATTGAAGCGATTCACGCGGGCTGGCAAAATGGCATGCCGACTCCCGCCAGCCGTATTGCGACACCGGAACGATTGCGGGCCATTGATTTTCAGCCGGAAAGCGTCACGGCGCTCTTGGTTGGGACAACGTCAAAGGTGCGTGTATTGCGCCTCCAACGGGACCTGAATACCTACAGGCAGGAACCCTTACAGGCCGTCATTCCCGGCGTCGCCTTAAGTCAGCTATGGGCGATTGTCTCTGTTGTCGAAAGAGCGCTCGCTATTGTATCGACTTTCGTCATTATTGTAGGGTTGATAGGCGTACTGACATCTATTTTGACGACGCTGAATGAAAGACGTCGGGAAATGTCAATCTTGCGGGCCGTGGGCGCGCGCGGAAGAACGATTGTGGGCCTGCTTGTCAGCGAAGCGGCCCTGCTTGCCTTTTTGGGGGCCGTTTTTGGAGTCTTGATGCTTTACGGGCTGTTATGGGGTTTCGGGCCCTGGCTAGAGTCGCGCTTTGGTATTGCTCCGGCGCGAACATTGCCAGGCTTATTCGATCTCGGGGTTATCGCTGTGCTGACGACAGTTTCAGCGGTTCTTGGCTTGGTACCGGCAATGCGGGCCTTGAAGCGCTCAGTTGCTGACGGACTCGCGATCCGTATTTGAGGCCTTTGGTGTAAAGACAGCCGTTTTTTGATTGTTGTCTTCTAACGTTTCTACGTCGCGTTTCTCTTGGGCGCGACGGGCAAGGGCTCGCTCAGACGCGCGTACAGCCACGGACGAAAATGTCGGCTTTGGCGGAGGGCGCATAGCGGGAACGAAAGTTGAGCTTTGCGGTTCGCCGAAATTTTCACCAGCGAAGCCTGTGTCATCGATCTGATCATTCATGGCTGGGTCGATCAATGACGCAGCTGGCGAATAAGGCTTCCAACCTCCACCGTAAAATCCTCCAAAGCCTGCACCGTGAAAATCACAGGCTAAGGTCGGGACAGCCATCATGGTTACGGCGGCTGTGGTGATTAAAACTGTCGAGACGCGTCTCATGGTACGATCAATAAGCGTTCAACGCCTGAAAGTCAAAATAGGTCTGCTCACATTTTCGCGACAAGCCGGGTCGTCGTGCTCGAACGTTAGGGGGTCGCGCTCAAGAATGACCTAGTCAGATATGAGTATTAGCGATAGTCGATCTCGGTGACTGATTTGGTTCTTAAGGTTGAGACGAGCGAGCGCCCCCTCATACGACCTTTCATTATAAGTACAGGATCACGCACACATCAGCCTGTATTGTCGCTCACGGTGAGTGACGGGACTTATGCAGGACGCGGCGAAGCAACTGGGATACGTTATCGCGGAGAAACGGTTGCGCAAATGCGGGTGCAACTTGAAACGCTACCCGATTTATCCAACCTAACCCGACAAACACTGTCCGAAGTCCTACCCGCAGGCGGCGCTCGAGCAGCCTTGGATGCGGCTTTATGGGACTTAGAGGCTGCGCGTGCCGGAACGACTGTTCCTGCTCTTTTAGCTCTGACACCGAAACCCCTCGCAAGCGCCTTTACAATCGTATTGGGCACACCTGAAAACATGGCCGCTCAGGCAAAGCGCGAGGCGTGGCGACCCTTGCTGAAAGTGAAACTCGGAGGGTCAGCGAAACAAGAAGCCGACCGCATGCAGGCGGTTCGCACCTCCGCGCCCAATACGCGGCTTGTTATCGATGCGAATGCGGGATGGACGGCCGCGCAGCTTATTGCTCTCGCGCCCCTTGCGGCCGATCTTCGTTATGAGCTGATCGAGCAGCCTCTGCCTATGTTTGCCGAAACGAACCCTGAGGCGGTAGAGGCGCTGAAACGCGCAAACCACGTGATCCCGCTTTGCGCTGATGAGAGCCTGCAGACGATAGATGATTTGGAGCGCTGTGCGCCACTCTATCAGTATATCAACGTAAAACTGGATAAGTGTGGTGGCCTGACCGCGGCACTGGCATTGCAAGAAGCGGCACGATCCCGCGGTCTTGGGGCTTTTGTCGGGTGTATGGTGGCCCCCAGCCGTGCCATCGCGCCGGCTCACTTATTGGGGCAAATAGCAGATTATGTTGATCTGGACGGGCCCTTCTGGTTTCCGGATGAACCCGCAGAACTAAACTCTGCCGGGGAGTTTATGCCCATCGATCCGTCCGTTTGGGGGGCGGGAGTTCGTCTAGGCCAAGCTTGGCCCACGCCCTGACTCTGAGGCGATCTTTCACGGGTGCAAAACTGATCGCAAGATTTACGCCGCCTCCTATTCCGAGTAAGCCGACCTCATGCGTCGTTGGCTTCCTATCGTTTTCTTTGCGGCCCTAATTGGCATGTTTGCCTTTGGGTTGACGCGCGACCCTAAACTCCTGCCTTCAGAGTTGCTCGATCGGCCTTTCCCGGCTTTTGATCTTGCAATATTGGAAGACGAAAAGGCGCAAGTAGACGAAACTATTCTGGAAGGAAAAGTCAGTCTGGTGAACGTGTTCGGGTCATGGTGTGTCGCCTGTGTGGTGGAACACCCCATGCTGATGACGATTTCAGAAACCTCTTCTGTGAATTTAGTTGGCATTAACTGGCGAGATACAAGGCCAGCCGCCAAGCAATGGTTGGCGCGTTATCAAAACCCCTATGATTTAGTGGTTTTCGATGGCGAGTCGCGTTTGGCTATTGAATTGGGCGTAACGGGCGCACCGGAAACGTTTGTGACAGACGCAAATGGGCGAATTCGCTATAAGCATGTCGGCCCGATCACCGAAGACGACTGGACGCAAACACTGGAGCCTCTTGTCCAAGTTTTGCGCGAAGAAGCCGAGATCAACAGCGTGTCTCAATAGGCGTTATTGGATGAACTAATAGGACTGCGACAGATCGTGTACGCCATACCGCATTTGCTTGAATGTCAACCGTAACGGCCATAGGTCAAAGATATGCTCGCTGAGACAGGACAGATGGCTCTGGCGCTGGCCTTTGTCGTCGCGCTTTTTCAAACCGTACTGCCATTGGTCGGCGCACAGCGCGGCCATGTCGGGGCCATGGCGTTTGCGGATCGGGCCGCCCTTTTGCAAGGCGCGCTGCTTGTCTACGCCTTTGGGGTCCTGACAGCGATTTTTCTCAGGTCTGATTTTTCAGTCAAACTCGCTTCCGTGCATAGCCATACCGCCAAGCCGTTGGTTTACAAAATCAGTGGTGTCTGGGCGAACCATGAGGGCTCTATGCTACTCTGGATTTTGATCCTTGGCATATTCGGTGCGGCGATTGCGTGGCGCGGGCGGGATAGCCTGCCCTTGTCACTGCGGGCTCGCGCGCTTGCTGTGCAGGGCGCGCTTGGCGCGGGCTTTCTTGGCTTTTTACTGTTTACGTCAAATCCGTTTGAGCGCCTCACACCAGTTCCGCTGGACGGGCAAGGTCTCAATCCATTATTGCAGGACCCCGGCTTGGCCTTGCACCCTCCACTTCTCTACATCGGTTATGTCGGCTTTTCTGTCGCTTTTTCTTTTGCCGTCGCGGCCTTGCTTGAAGGACGCGTCGATGCCGTTTGGGCGCGTTGGTTGCGGCCGTGGGTGCTCGTATCTTGGAGCTTCCTGACACTCGGCATCACGGTTGGCTCTGTCTGGGCCTATTATGAATTAGGCTGGGGTGGCTGGTGGGTGTGGGACCCGGTTGAAAATGTCTCTTTCTTGCCGTGGCTCGCGGGGACGGCCTTGCTTCATTCCATCCTGACCTTACAGCAACGCCACAGTTTGGCGCATTGGACCGTCCTGCTGGCCATTAGCACGTTTTCGCTATCGATGATCGGCACTTTTGTCGTGCGTTCGGGTATTCTCGTCAGCGTCCACGCTTTTGCGGTCGATCCAGAACGCGGTGTATTTATTTTGGCTTTGCTGCTTGGCTTTACGGGGGCGGCGCTTGCACTCTATGCCCTGCGCGCCAACAAATTGGTGCAGCCCACCGCCATGTCATTCATTTCGCGCGAAGGCGGTTTGGTTTTCAATAATCTCGTTCTCGTGGCCTCAGCAGTGGTGGTCTTCCTCGGCACGTTTTATCCGCTTTTCGTAGAAGCGTTTTCAGGCGAAAAGATCAGCGTGGGTGCCCCATATTTTGACCGCGTTTTTGCGCCTATGATGATGGTGCTGCTTCTGATTATGGCGATTGCGCCACTACTGAAATGGCGCGACGATAGCTTGGCGCGCTATAAGCCAGTATTCTTCCGCGCGTTGCTAGTTGTTGTCGCGATAGGTCTTTTGACATGGCTTTTAGGTCGATCTGTTTTAGGGGCCTTGGCCGCGGGGATGGGCGCCTGGTTAATTGCGGGAACAATCGCCACAGTGTTCAAGCGGGCGGGCGGGTCCGTTGCGAAGCTACGCGCACAGCCCGCGGGTTTCTGGGGCTTTGCTCTGGCGCATATCGGGGTCGGGATTTTCACCCTAGGTGTGACGGCAATGAGCGTCGGTGCGCAGGATAATATTGCCCGTATTCAGCCAGGGGATAGTCTTTCCGTCTCCGGCTATACCTTCACGCTCGGCCCGCTTGAAGAAGGGGCGCGTGACAATTTTCAATATCTGCAAGGCGAAGTCGTGGTGAGCAAAGGCCGCAAAGAGGTAACGCGCGTCATCACGGAACAGCGTTTCTATCCTGTGCGGAACATGGTCACAACTGAAGCCGGTTTCGCGCCGTCTTTCGGCACAACGCTCTTCGCCGCCATTGGCGATGGCAACCCGCCGACCGAAGATGGTGTGATCATGCGGGTCTATGCCCAGCCCGGTGTCGTTTGGATCTGGATCGGGGCGTTCCTTATGGCGCTGGCCGGGTTTATTAGCATGGCGGATCAGCGCTTGCGCTTGCCGAAAAAACGTCCCGCACAGTCAAAGCTCAGAGACGTTTCCGGCGCAGACCCAATTGGGGTACCCGCAGAATGATGCGCGCCCTTGTAATAATATTGACGACACTTTGCTTGCTTATCATGCCTGTAGGCGTGTTCGCCCAAGACACGGCCATCACGCCGGATGTCGAGCAGCAAGCCCGTGAGGTCGGCAAGCAACTCCGTTGTGTAGTCTGTCAAAATCAGAGCATTGAAGAATCGGATGCGGAACTGGCCGCAGATATGCGCCAGATTGTTCGCGAAAGATTGGCGCAGGGCGATAGTCAAGGAGAAGTCATCGCCATGATGCGCGATCGCTACGGGGATTACGTGCTGTTAAACCCACCCCTGCAAGCGAACACGGCGGTGCTTTGGGGCGTGCCTATTTTGCTTGTTTTCGCGATTGGCTGGGGCATTTTCACCTTAACCCGGCGAACGGCTCAAACCGCGCAAGCGCTTCCTTTGACTGATGAAGAGCGCAAGGCGTTGGACGCAATGAAGACGCACCTACAATGATATGGGCCTTCTATGTACTGATGGCGCTTGGGGCCATTCTGTTTCTGGCGCCTGCGTTTTTAGGATCGGATGCGATGGCTGACGATGGTGCGGAAACGGAGGCGTCGGAACCTCGATCTCGCCCTGATCCCGAAGCGCGTGATTATTTCGCTCAGATCGAAGCCATTCAGACGGATGACACACTCAGCGATGGACAGCGGGAAATGGCCACGCTGGGTTTGCAGCGGCAGCTTTTAAACCGGCAAGCCCTACAAAACGCGGATTTGCGTCGTGCTGTGAACAGCCCACGTCTAGGACTATTGGCCTTGCTTCTGCTCGTCGCGGGCGGAGTTTTTGTCTATGCGCAAGTCGGTCGCCCGGACCTGACGCGGCCAGGGGCCCTAAAACATGCGTCAGTTCCCACCGAACACCACCTAATACAGGCTCAATCTCCGTCCGATAATCGCGAATTGGCTATGCAACAGTTGGTCGATCAGTTGGCCGCGCGCTTGACGACTGACCGTGCGGAAGATCCGCAAGGCTGGCTCATTTACGCCCGAAGCCTGATGAGTTTACGCCGATTTGATGAGGCGCTTACCGCCTATGACCGTGTGGTCGTCTTAACAGACCAAGATCCACAATTCGTGGAAGAACGCGCGCGGGCGCAAGACTTTGTGCGCGCACAATCAGACGTCGGACAAATGGAGAGCTCCTCCCTTCGTGGTCCAACGGCAGAGGATATCGCGGCAGCGCAAAACATGAGCGATGCGGACCGTGCCGCAATGATTGAAGGCATGGTTGAGGGCCTAAGCGCTCGGCTTGCAGACAACCCCAATGACCCTGCGGGGTGGGCGCGATTGCTGCGCGCCCGATCTGTGCTGGGTCAGACAGACCAAGCTGAACAGGACATAGCGCGAATGCGGGCGGCCTTTGCGGATGATCCGGAAACCGTCAATGCAATCTTGGTGGGAACGGATTGGGAATAGTCAGTCCAGGCGTTTAGGCGAATATTTCAATGCAGAGGCACTATTTCTATTGGCTTATTTCAAAAAGACGCCGCTTTTGGGGCTTTTCGACAGAGATTTAGTTGCATCCCTTTGTGCAAGAAATCTATGACATCGACAATTGCTTCGGAGATCATCATGAAAAAATTCGCTCTAACAGCGTCAACGCTCAGTCTGACGCTTCTTCTCGCCGCGTGCAGTGGTAACGCGCCTTCGGTCGAGGATGTCACTGACAGTGTCGTTGAGACAGTTCAGGACATGGCGCAAACCAATGAAATTATGGTCAGCGAGGCGGAGCTGGAGGGCAACCCGTTTCTAGCGGAATGGAACACACCCTTTAAGACGCCGCCCTTCGCAGAGATTGAGGATAGCCACTATATGCCGGCCGTAAAGGCGGGTGTTTTAGACCTCCGCGAAGAAATTGACGGGATTATCAATAATCCGGCCGCGCCAACATTTGAAAACACAATCGTCGCGCTGGATATGGCAGGCAAATCGCTCAGCAAAGTGACGTCGACCTTCGGCAACATTACCGGCACGGATACGAATGATACTTTGCGTGGCTTGCAGGGTGAAATCTGGCCGATGTTGACCCGCGAGTATAATAAGATCCAATTTAATGAAGACCTGTTTGCGCGCGTAAAAGCCGTTTACGAGCAGCGTGACACGCTTGATCTGGATGAGCAGGACGCGCGGTTATTGGAACTAACCCATCGGGATTTTGTCCGCTCTGGCGCTAATTTGGACGCACAAACCAAGGCCCGGGTCGCCGAAATCAATGAAGAGCTTTCGGGTCTGACAACCCAATATGGCCAAAACCTTCTTGCCGCGACGGTTGGGTTCAAAATGGAAATTACCGACCCGGCTGATCTGGGCGGCCTGTCCGAGAGTTTCAAAGCCTCTATCAAAGTCGACGGAGAAGATAAATGGGTGGTCGGTCTGAACCGGTCTCCGTTTGAGACCTTCATGACGCAGTCCACCAATCGCGAACTGCGCGAAAAGCTGTTCAATGGTTACCGCCTACGCGCCAATTCCGGCGAAGGCGATAATGGCCCTGTTGCGATCAAAATTGCTCAGTTGCGTGCCGAACGGGCTGAACTGATGGGCTATGAATCTCACGCCCATTATCAACTCGAAACCCGCATGGCGAAGACGCCGGAAGGGGCCGAAGAGTTTTTGCTGCGTGTCTGGCGTCCGGGTCTGGAACGCGCCAAGCAGGAACTGGCCGACATTCAAGCGCTGATCGAAGCCGAAGGCGGCGAGTATAAAGCAGAAGGCCATGATTGGTGGCACTATTCAGAGCGGGTTCGACAAGAGCGGTACGCCTTTGATGACGCGGCGTTAGCGCCTTATTTTGAGCTCGGTGCGGTCACGCAAGGCGCATTCAATATGGCGACCAAGCTGTTCGGTGTGACCTTTGAAGAGGTCGAGACGCCTGTCTGGAATCCGGTCGTAAAATCCTATGATGTGAAGGACGCGGACGGCAACCATCTTGGCCTGTTCATGATGGATATGTATTCGCGCGATAGTAAGCGCGGCGGGGCGTGGATGAACAGCTACCGCAATACGTCTGATATTAACGGCAATCGAATTCGTCCGATCATCACAAACAATATGAACCTGACGCCGCCACCGGCGGGTGAACCAACGCTGATGCGTTTTGGCGAGGTGGAGACTTTGTTCCATGAATTTGGTCACGGCCTACACGGTCTGATGACGCAAATTCGCTATGAGAATTTCTCAGGTGTAGATGGTCCGCGTGATTACACGGAATTCCCAGCGCAAATTCTGGAGCACTGGGCCGGACAGGATCAGGTTCTCGCCGACTATGCCAAACACTATGAGACAGGTGAAGTTATCCCGGCGGAACTCGTCGAGAAGATGAAAAACGCGTCGACCTTCAACCAAGGTTTCAAGACAACGGAATTCATCGCGGCGTCACTGCTCGATCTGGCATGGCACGGTTTGTCGTTGGAAGAAGCCAATGCGATCACGGATGCACGGGCGTTCGAAAAAGAGGTCTTGGAAAGCTATGGCCTTCTACCTGAGATCGAGCCGCGTTACCGCTCGCAATATTTCTCGCACATCTTTGCGGGCGGCTATTCGGCCGGTTATTACGCCTATCTCTGGTCAGAAATCCTCGATGCGGACGGCTTCTACGCCTTCCAGGAGGCAGGCGATATTTATGATCCAGAACTCGCGGCGCGGCTGAAAAAATGGGTCTATGAGTCTGGCGGTTTACGCGAAGCGGATGAGCTTTACCGGCAATTCCGTGGCAAAGACCCAGAGATCGATCCCTTGCTGGAAATCCGCGGCCTTGACGACGTCGTCGGCGGCTAAAGCCTCGTCGCTATCAGTATGTCGCGCGGTTTGGCCTAAAGCCCCAAACTGCGCGACAAAAACCACCAAAACCCGATCGCGGCAATAATCAATGATCCGGGAATGACGACTCCTCTCCGGTAGAGGTTGTCTGTTGTAAGGACCCAGCGTTTCACAGGTATAGCCAGCAATACGGCGGCCAGCACGACCGAGAGCTGACCAATCTCAACGCCAATGTTAAAGCCGATAAGGGATGGCCAGAACTGCTCCGGCGGCAAGCCGATTTCACTAATAAATCCGGCAAAGCCCATGCCGTGGAATAAGCCAAACCCGAAAATGATCAAAAGCCGCCAGCGCGGTTTTTCAAACTTGAACAGCGTTTCCACAGCGACGACCGCGATGGATAGGGCGATCAATGGTTCTACGATTGAAGCGGGCGGATTGAGTACGCCCGCAGCTGTCATTCCGAGTGTAACCGTGTGTGCCACGGTGAATACAGAAATCTGCAAGATCAGGCTCCGCAGTGTTCTCGCCGCGAGGAACAGGGCGAGGACGAACAGGATATGGTCTAACCCGCCTGGCAGGATATGGCGCACGCCGATCTCGCCAAAATAAACAGCCGCCTCCAAGGGTGTGAGGATATTTCCGGCATCATCTGTCAGCGGGACCGTTAGGGGTCCGTCTGCGCTGTTAAGTTGGGCGAGTTGCTGACAGAGCTCAAAATTGATCGAGATTTCGCCTTCGCAGAAATCATCCTCCGGATGGGCATTGGCAGGGGTCGAAAGTGCGATCAACAGAATAATGAGCCCGCCAATCAGAGCCGTGGTCAAGGTGCGGCAATTTCTCGTTACCCATGAGTTCTGAGCGGCGATTCGAGCAGCTAACATGCGCGTCCTTTATGTCGATCAGGACGGGCTGTCATGGGGGTTGATGACGGGTTTCGAGTGACGGCGTCGCTAAATATGACGAACGCATAGTGACGAACGCATAGTGACGAACGTCTACTGGACTTTCGTTTGCGAGACACTCACACCTGCATACGGAATAAATGACGAGGAGCCCGCTAGACTGTAAGGCTTGAGATTAAAGGCTCATAATCAAACAAAAAGGGGAAAACATGTCTGAACCGTCCATTGAAAACCAGAAGGCCTATTGGCGTTCGACCGTCAGATTGACGATCGGTTTGCTTTTCGTGTGGTTTCTGGTTTCATACGGGGCGGGCATTCTGTTCCGCGAAGCGCTGGACGCCTTTACCATCGGCAAAGCGCCGCTCGGATTCTGGTTTGCCCAGAACGGATCGATCTACGTCTTCCTCTTGCTCATCATCGTCTACTGTATCCAGATGACTAAGCTGGAAAAGAAATACGGGATCAAAGGGTAGAAGAATGGTTGATCCCTGGACGATTTTTTGGGTCGTTCTGACCTTTGGGCTCTATATTGGCATCGCCATTTGGGCCAAGGCCGGATCGACAGAAGACTTCTATGTCGCTGGTCATGATATACACCCGACAGTGAACGGGATGGCCACAGCCGCTGACTGGATGAGTGCCGCGAGCTTTATTTCTATGGCCGGCCTTATCGCCTTTCTAGGCTATGGCGGGTCTGTCTATTTGATGGGTTGGACAGGCGGCTATGTATTGCTGGCGCTATTGCTTGCGCCCTTCCTGCGGGAATTCGGCAAGTTCACGGTCCCGGATTTCGTCGGTGATCGCTACTATTCCAAAATGGCCCGCATCATCGCGGTCGTCTGTGCGCTCTTCGTGTCCTTCACCTATATTGCTGGGCAGATGAAAGGCGTGGGGGTCGCCTTTTCTGGCTTCCTTGGCGTGTCCTACAATGTCGGGATTACGGTCGGTATGCTGATCGTTTTTTTCTATGCCGTCATGGGCGGGATGAAGGGCGTCACATATACGCAGGTCGCGCAATATGTCGTTTTGATCTTTGCCTACACAGTTCCGGCCATTTTCATCAGCTTGACAATTACGGGCAATCCGATCCCGCAACTGGGCTTTGTGGGAAATGTCGCGGGCTCAGATATCGGCATGCTTGATCGCTTGAACACGGTTGTGACAGACCTTGGCTTCACGGAATATACCAGCACGACAAAATCGAAGCTGGATGTCTTTTGTATTACAGCCGCACTCATGTTCGGCACAGCGGGGCTGCCGCACGTCATTATTCGCTTCTTTACTGTCGGTAGCGCGCGGGCGGCGCGGAAGTCTGCCGGCTGGGCGCTACTGTTCATCGCTTTGCTCTATACGGTCGCTCCGGCCGTTGGGTCCTTTGCGCGCTATAACTTCATCGATACGGTGAACGAGGCGACTTATATTGCTGACGGCGCAGACTACGCCGCCGAAGCCGCCGCCATTACGGCCGCTGGCGGCAAACCCGTGCCGGAATGGTATAAGGGCTGGGAGAAAACGGACTTGCTTCAGTTCGAAGACAAGAACGGTGACGGTATCATGCAATATCGCGGCCCAAATGCGCCGGACGGTATCGAAAATGAAGTCGTGCCAAACCGCGATATATTTGTCTTGGCTAATCCACAAATTGCGAACTTGCCCGCTTGGGTGGTCGGCTTGGTTATTGCGGGGGGTCTTGCTGCGGCTCTGTCGACGGCAGCCGGTTTGCTGATGGTCATAAGCTCTGCCGTGAGCCATGATCTCATGCGTCGGACATTTAAGCCGGAGATGACCGATAAAGAGGAACTCGTCTGGGCCCGTATCGCAGCATCCGGTGCTGTTCTTGCTGCCGCTATCCTCGGCATTGTCGGCAAAGACTCCGGCTATGTGGCGGAAGTCGTGGCCTTTGCCTTCGGCCTGGCGGCAGCGTCTCTCTTCCCTGTGATCTTCTTGGGTATTTTCTGGAAGCGAATGAATAGGGAAGGCGCGATAGCGGCTATGCTGGTCGGTCTGGTAACGACGTTGAGTTACATTTACTACTTCAAGTTCATCAACGATGATCCAAGTGCGTGGTGGTTCGGCGTCTCGCCGGAAGGCATTGGTTTTGTCTTTATGTGGTTGTCAACGGCAGTGGGTGTTGTGACGGCTTTCGTGACCAAAGCCCCGCCGCAGGAAATCCAAGACCTCGTGCAAGACATTCGTATCCCGGGTACTCGTCGCTTACACGGCGCCGCAGAAGGCGGGATGGCGCCAATGCCTGCTACCGAAGGGGGCACGACACGTACGCAGTAAGACTAGGGTATAAGTCTGACTGGAAAAGCCGCTCCCGGGCGGCGGTTTTCTTCGCAGACTAAAAAACCCTGACGGCTGTTGCAGCAATTTTCCAGGGGAGGGTTATGTCAGTTTGGCGGGACATTCGTTTCGCAGAGTTTAGATCGACGTCTTCCTCAACGCTTGTCCCAAGTCAGAAGTCGCGCAGGACGGGCTCAATGGCCCGCAAAGCCTCGTCTGTTTCGCCATCGAGTTTGAAGCGTACCCAGTCTTGCCGGATGAAATCCTTATGCGCGCCAAGGCGACGCAGGGCGTGCCCAGCGGGAATTTTAAGGGCGCGTTCAATTAAATGACTCGCTTCATAGCTGGGGCCTTGGCCCAATCGCCGCCGCATCAGGCCGTTCACATACATGCAGGCATTGCGGTTGGATGAGGCATAGGTTGAGAACTCCATCACCATGCTAATGCAGAACGTCTGGTTCTCAACGCGGTGAGGCGAGGTATGCGGCCAGGACACTAAGGTGCCCGGCTCTAAATCAAAGACCTTCGCCTCTTTTTCAAACTCGGGCTGATACGGCAGGTCTTGGTCCTCTTCGCCCAAGAGTATGGCTTCATAGGCGTGTTCAGGGCGGAAGGTTTCCGTTGTTGGATAGACGAAGACACGTTTCTGGCCGCGAATATGCCAAAGTAAAGTGACGGTTGGATCGCAGTGATAGGGTACTTTGGCCGTTGGCGAGGAGATCAGTATTCCGCCCCGACAATTATGCCTAATACGGTGGTCGCCGGAATTTTCAGCGAGCTCGGCATAGGTACGGTCCATCACGGCCATATACTCAGGATCGCGTGACATCGCCTCTCGCACATTGATCCAAAGCCGCCCCTCTTTGGCGAGCGTGATGAGGTCGGCGCCAGAGCAGCCGCGAAAATCGACAGTGCTATGCCGATCCGGAAAATCCGGGTGATGCGTCATGGTGCAGACATCAATGAGTTCTGTCGGATGACGATCGAGAAGGGCAGCGAGTGCGTCGTCTTCAAAAAGACCGGTTTCGCGCAAGTAATGACGGAACGTTTGAATATGTGATCCGTATTGTTTGCTTTGAAAGGCTGACCATTCATCCATGATGCGCATACGAATTCTCCTTCTGGCTAGTCGCAATCATTGCTTACGTGCCTAAGGACGAGATTTTTGACGTCGGGCAAAGTTAACTACAATTCTGTGGCTAGGTTGGACCTAATCGAAAAAGGGGGCTTCATGCCGGTTGCTTACGCAGACATGTTCGAAAACGCCGTCAAAACGGTGCGTGACGAAGGCCGGTATCGGGTCTTTCAAGATATTCGGCGCAAGCGTGGGTCGTTTCCGCATGCGACTTGGTATAAGCCGGATACGAGGGCTGCGGGCGGTGTCGACGAGCGCGAGATCGTTGTCTGGTGTTCAAATGATTATCTCGGCCAAGGGCAAAACCCCTGTGTGATCGAAGCGGTGACAGCGGCAGTTGAGGCCACGGGCACAGGATCTGGTGGGACCCGGAATATTTCCGGGACGACCCATTACCATGTTAAGCTAGAAGAAGAACTGGCGAGCCTGCACGGTAAAGATAGTGCGCTCGTGATGACGTCGGGCTATGTCGCGAATGAGGCAGCCTTGGGGGTAATGAGTAAAATCCTGCCCGGTCTGATTATCTTTTCCGATGAAATGAACCATGCCTCTATGATTAGTGGCATTCAACGCGCCTGTAAGCTCGGCGAGGGAGAGAAGCGTATATTCCGACATAATGACGTCGCAGATTTGCGCCGATTGCTAGAGGCGGCCGATCCCGATGCACCCAAACTGATTGCGTTTGAAAGTGTTTATTCCATGGATGCCGATATTGCCCCGATTAAGGCGATCCTTGATCTGGCAGACGAATTTGGTGCCATGACCTACTGTGACGAGGTCCATGCGGTTGGCATGTATGGGCCGCAAGGATCAGGCATTTGCGGGCAGTTGGGCGTCATGGACCGTGTCACTATCTTACAAGGTACGCTGGCCAAAGCCTATGGCATGATTGGGGGTTATGTTGCCGCTGATAATGTCATCATCGATGCGATCCGGTCCTTGGCGTCGGGCTTTATTTTTACCACCTCTATTCCCCCGTCTACGGCGGCTGGCGCTTTACGAAGTGTCCGTTACCTTAAGATGAAAGATGACGTTAGACGGACCCATCAAGAGCGTGCCAATGCGCTAAAGACACGATTTCGCCAGGCGGGGCTGCCCTTCATTGACGGCCCGACACATATTGTGCCGCTGATGGTTGGGGATGCAGTGAAGTGCAAAGCAATTAGCGACACACTTATTGAAGATTTTGGTCTTTACGTTCAGCCGATTAATTTCCCGACTGTCCCGCGCGGGACAGAGCGGTTGCGTTTCACGCCATCCCCCTTTCATAGCGATGCAATGATGGATTATTTGATGGCCGCGTTGAACCAAGTCTGGAATGACCATGCTCTACCGCGCCGATACGTCGCGGCCTAAGGTAAAAAGGCCAAGATCTATTTCGACTTCACAGCCACGCTAAATGGGCTATTCCCGACAATGGGAAGATCGAATATGAGTGCATTTGATTTTAGACGTGTTCTGGATTCAATCGTGGAAACGATTGTTGATGGCCTTGTGGTCATGGATGAGCAGAGCTGCATTCGAATTTTCAATCCAGCGGCCGAGACTATTTTTGGGTATTCGCAGGACGAGGTCATCGGTGAGCGTGTTGAAATGCTTATGCCGGACCCGTTCCGGTCAGAGCACCATCTCTACGTCAAGCGCTATGAAAAAACGGATGTCCCGCATATCATTGGGATCGGACGTGAGGTGAGGGCGCGGCATAAGTCCGGTAAAGTCTTTCCCATCCATCTCTCCGTCGGTGCGTTTCAATCCGAAGGGGTTCGGGGTTATGTCGGGATTATTCGTGATTTGACGGATGAGGTTGCACGGAGAAAGCGCCTGGATGATCTACAACAGTCACATTTTCGTCTGTCGCGCCTGGATGCCATGAATCAAATGGGTGCGGCCATTGCGCATGAATTGAACCAACCTCTTGCAGCCTTGTCCAACTATATGGAAGCAGGTCGGGCGATGATTGATCGTCGTGAAGGTCATAATGATCCAGATATGGCGCGCCTGCTGACGGTGATGGACCGGGCGTCTGAGCAAACCCGTCGTGCCGCAAGCGTGCTGACGCGGATGCGAACATTTGTAGAAACGGGCGAACGGCAGACCTCGCTCGCTGACCCTCGTCAAATCTGTGATGATGCTGTTGGATTAGTCTCCCCAAGTCTGAGCGGTCTCAACATTACATTGGACACAGATATTGCCCCAGACACGCCTCTTTTTGTGTGCGACCCCGTGCAAATTCAACAGGTGCTAGTCAATTTGCTTCGAAATTCTGCCGATGCATTGCGGAACATAGAGGGCGCGCGTCACATCACGCTTGCTTGCTCTCAGATCGAAGACGCGATGCATTTTAGTGTTGCCGATACGGGAACAGGTATTGCCCCTGATGTAATGGAAAATTTGTTTACGCCACAGCATAGTTCAAAGGCCGACGGCATGGGTATTGGTCTGGCTATCTGCCGGTCTATTGTAGAGGCCCATGGTGGTCGCATAGAAGCGAGAGCCAACTCCCCAAAAGGGACTGTGTTTCATATCATTCTCCCAGTCGGTGATAGATCGCAAAGTGAAGGGGCCGGGACGTCCTGATGACCTTGATCGCAATCGTCGATGATGATGTCGCTGTCCGCGACTCATTAGAGTTTTTGTTGGATACGCATGGATTTTCCACGCAATCCCACCCGTCCGGTGAAGCGTTTCTGGCGGCTAATCTATCGGGCGTGGATGTGGTTCTGATGGATGTGAAAATGCCGGGTCAGAACGGTGTAGACTGTCTTCAGGCCGCGCGCGCTTCGGGCGTCGATTTGCCTATCATAATGATGAGTGGTCATGCGGATGTTGGCATGGCTGTCGAAGCGATGAAAAGCGGCGCGCAAGATTTCATAGAAAAGCCGTTTGAAGCAACAGAGCTATTGGCGGCCCTTGGGCGGGTTTTGTCCGATCGCCGGAGCTATTTGGAGCGACAATCAGAGCGTATGGCGGCGGAACGGGCTCTGAAGACTCTTACAGTCCGGGAAACTGAAGTGGCCCATCTCTTAGCAGAAGGAAAATCCAATAAGGATGTCGCTCGGCTGCTCGATATTTCAGTGCGGACTGTTGAAACCCATCGCGCCCATATTCTCTCTAAGTTGAACATTCGATCTACCACGCAGCTCGTGCGTCTTCTTTTGCTAGATTAAAAACCGTTCGCAAAACTATTGCCTTCGTTGACGGCGATCAATTCCGCCCCACGCCGCGTATATAGGCCAGACCTACACCCTGTATGGAGGCCGCATGGCCGCACCCGTCTACATCTGTTCTACGGACTTGGCCTTGAGCGACTCTCTTGTGACCTTGATTGGGGCGCATGGGATTGAAGCAGAACCAAAACGCGGGCGACTATCAGGTATAAAGTGCGGCGAAGACCAGACGATCATTATCGATCTAGAGACGGATACAGAAAACCTTTATCGCGATATTGATCTCCTCTTAAACCGTGCGGATAGTCCAAGATTGATCCTTCTTGCTGGTAATCGTCATGGTTTTGATTCGACAGATAGTTTTGATCGCGGACGGGTCGAACTCTTACTGCCGCCAATAGATCCTCGGCAGATCGTGGCCTGTTTACAGAAAGCTTTGGTCTCTCCGTAGTTTTACGTAGGTAATGATGCGAATTTCGCATCAGGCCTGAAGATGACAGAGGGTATGGCAAGGAGGATGCCATGCTGACCTTAACCCGGCCTCGACAATCCAATGCGATCGATCATGTTAATCTGGCGCGAAAGCGAGGGCGCTTATTGCCTGCGCGGAGCGCGGTTTATCATCAAGGCGATACGGTTGACGGGTTTTTCTACGTTAATAGCGGCGTCGTCATGGTCTTTCGTTTGCTCGAAGACAGCTCTCGTCAAATTTCGGGTTTCTTTACGTCGGGTGAGCTTTTCGGCATGTCCTCTGCTGAAACTTATTCGGACAATGCTGTTTGTGTCACGACGGCTTCTGTGGCCCGATTGACATTGGCTGATGTTCGAGAAGACATTGATCTTCAGAAAATGCTCTACCAGACAACGTGCGATCAACTCGACGCGGCGCAGCGTATGATCACAACATTGACGAAAAAAAGCGCAGGTCAGAAAATAGCAGCCTTCTTCGTCATGCTAGCAAAGAAACAAGGCTGTGAAGGGGAAAGTTTCGATGTGAAACTGCCCATGAGCCGGCTTGATATTGCAGACTTTCTCGGCATGTCGATTGAGACAGTGAGCCGTCGCGTTACGGCTTTGAAGGACACCGGAGTTGTTCAAGTCCCCAATAGGCGGACGATCACGATCACATCTTATAATGAGCTCTGCCGTGAGGCAGGGGCATTATCTTAAGACGAATAGATTGCGACAGGATACAAGCCGGGAGGAATGTATTTTAAGGGCATCAGGCCATCTGCCCGAAACTTGATCCGGGTCAAGCGCACGACCAGAGAACGCCACAGGTGTAGCTTATGCGTCTCTACCTTCGACAGATTGCGCTAATTGCCTCTTTAGCGGCCTTTTTGGGCTCCTCAGTGATGCCCATGTCCGCGATGTCGTCAAATGCGCGTTTGGCGATTACGACGTGTTTTGGAAACACCATCTTCTTAGACCTACCGACTGATCCGAATGAAGAGCCAGAGCGACAGCATATGGCCTGTCATGTCTTCTGTTCTCAGGCGCGTAAGGCGGACATAAAAAGTCTAGCCAAAAAGAAGCCTTAAAGCGGTTTATCGTCGTCGTTGAGTATCCGGTGCGCGTCCCCGTCGGGATCGTCAAATTGACCGGACTTCATCGCCCACAAAAAAGCCGCCAAAGCCGCTGATCCCAAAATCAATGCAATCGGGATGAGATAGAGTATAGCGCTCATAACCGCGCCATACGTAGGGCATTCGCGGTTACAAGCAAAGATGAACCCGACATTGCGACGGCGGCAATGAGCGGATTTACAAGACCGGCTATCGCCAAAGGAATGGCGCAGAAATTATAAAGGATCGCCAGAGACAGGTTTTCGCGAATTCTACGCCTTGCTGTTTGTGCCATGTGGACGCTCTCGGCCACAGCTTCAATCCGGTCATCCAAGATAATCATGTCTGCTGCGGCCCTGGAAATATCACTTGCGGAGGCCAGCGCTATAGAGGCGTCGGCCGCCGCCAGGGCAGGGGCATCATTAATGCCATCGCCGACCATTAAAATGCGATGTGTTTCGGATTGGACCTCCTTAATAGCGGCATGTTTTCCACGCGGCAGGACGCCGCCTTTCGCGCTTGCACCTAAGGCCCTTCCAATATCTGCGGTTTTACTTTCTGTGTCCCCTGACAGGATTTCGGAAGACACACCAAGTCGTTTCAAATCCGCCAGAGTCTTGGCGGCACCATCGCGGATCGATTCCTCAAATCTCAGACGATAAGGCGAGCCTCCTTCAAGGTGAACCCACGTGCCAGACAAATCCATTTTTGGGTCACATGATAGGTCAGCGTACACCCAAGCGGCAGAGCCTAAGCGAAGTCCGCGTCCATCCGACAATCGGCCATAGAGCCCCTCGCCAACATGTTCTTGACGATCTATAATATTGACACGGTTAGTTGTCGCGGTTGCAACGGCACGGGCGATTGGGTGTCTGGAAGCATCAGCGAGACTGGCGGCGGCTGTGAGTGCGTCTGCGGGTATCGTTTTTTTGTGGGCCAAGACCATTTTACCCTCGGTCAATGTCCCGGTCTTATCAAAAACCGCATGGGTGATCATGGCCAGCCGTTCTAATGCATCTCCACTTTTGACGATGATACCTTTGGCAAATAGTCGCCCGGTCGTAACGATCTGTACGGCAGGAATGGCGAGGCCCAAGGCGCACGGACAGGTGATAATCAAAACGGCCATGGCATTGAGAAGCGCGGTCCGAATGTCCCCGCTGAAAAGCCACCACCCCAAACCTGTTAATAAAGCGAGCGTATGGACGACAGGCACATAAGCGCGAGCAACCCGATCTGCGAGACGCGAATAATGGCTACGCTCTTGCAAACCAAACTCGACCATATCGCGGACCTCAGACAGGAAAGAATTGCTGGCTGCTGACATCACTCTGGCTTCGATGGGGTGCCCTATATTCAACGAGCCCGAATAAAGTGTGGTGCCAATGTCCGCTTTGATAGGCAGGCTTTCCCCCGTGGCAATGTGGGCATCAATAGTCGTGCGACCCTGTTCAATGACGCAGTCCGCTGGAATGCGTTGACCCGCTGGAATCAGGATCAGGTCACCGGGCTGAAGGTCGCGGCTTGGCAAAGTTCGTGGCTGTCCATCCCCTTCGATCAGCAAGGCGCTTGGCGCTTCCAATGTAGCTAAGCGGTGGGCGGCGTCGCCGGCGCGGGCTTTCAATCGCGCATCCAGATACCGACCAATCAGCAGGAGGAAGGTCAGCATCAGCGCGGCGTCAAAATAGGTGTCAGGATAACCGGCGATTGTTTCATGCACGCTAAGCCCACAGGCCAATAAGAGCGCCAAGGAAATCGGCACGTCCATATTCGCCGCTCGGGACTTTAATGCGACAAGGGCGGAGCGGAAGAATGTCTGACCAGAAAATGCAATAACCGGCAGGGCGATGAATGCCGAAATCCAATGCAACATTGTGCGGGTCGAGCTGGCCATATCCTCCCCGCCAGACCAGACTGCAACGGATAGCATCATCACGTTCATTGTCGCGAAGGCGGCTACGGCCATGGCTCTGAGCAGTCGGGACTGTTCGGTCTTGCGTTCGACTTGATCGCCATCTTCAAAAAACGGAGTTGCGGCATAGCCAAGATCGCTAAGCGTTTGCGTTATGTGAGCGGCAATGTCTGGCGACCCTCTCCAAGTCGTTTTTATCCGAGCGGTGGACAGGTTCATCCGTGCGCTTTCGACACCATCTATCCCGCGCAAGCCGGTTTCGATTTTGGAAAGACAGCCGCCGCATTTTGCGCCGCGGACGACAAGTTCCAAGCAGAACCGTCCTTCGCCTAAAAACAATACATGGTCGCGAACATCCTGCACCGCGCTGCCGGGATCTTCATAGGATGACGGCAGGGCCAAACCAGACGGACAGCCTTCATTGGCGGCGATGTCGAATGACGTATCCACCTAGAGGCGAATCTCGGATTGCAATGTCATCGGTGCGTCGAGGGCTTCGGCGCGGAGGTTCCAGCGACCCTCCACCTCGGGCAGGGGGGCAATATAAACGCCAGCGCGTGTCTCTTCGAAAAGTAGGGGTTCATCCCGATTGCGGTCTACGGGGTGGCGGAGCGTGCCAATGATTTCCAGCCCCTTTATTGTTTCGCCTTCTGCGTTGGTGATAGTAATGACAGATTGTTTCTCGCCATAGTCCAGATCAATCACCCAGCCGAGGTCAACTTGAGCCGCGCGACGCGCAATTTGAGCGTTATACTCTAATCCTTGTCGATAGGATTTCCGTACATCCTCACCGCGATGGGTGCTGACTGCCATATTGATGAACGCGGCATTGGCGACAATCAGAAAGCCGAAAAACCCGACAACAGCCGCGAGGACATGTCGGCCTTTGAGTTTCCATGTCGTCTTTGTTCCTGAGTTCTGCATGTCGGGGTTCATTTTGAATCTCCGCTAATAAAGACAGCGCGCTCTTGAGAAGTCTCGTCTGTTTCGAGGTCGCGTACTTGGAAGAAAAAATCAGTCCGGGTATTCAGCAGACCGGGATTATCGACGGCGAGATAGATTTTGAAATCCCGCGTGTCATCAATCGGCACATCAATCCGCATTTCGGTCATGTCTGGCCGACCGGCCATGGATAAGGCCGGCATAGCCTCCTCAGCTAGGCCGACAAAGCTGACAATCATTTGCCGCGGTTCGCTGGCCTTGTTGAGAACTTTAAGCGTGTAGCCGTTGCGTACGCCACCATCAGACAGGCGCACAAAGTTCGGATTCCGGTCGCGGGTGACGCTTAAGTCTAACTCGCTCCGGTTGGCCAAAGCGCCCAGCATGAAAGCGGCAATGGCCGCAATGATCAGCGCATAGCTGATTGTGCGCGCTCGAATAAGGCGATATTTAGGGGCTTCGCCCGCCAATCGCCGCTGTACGTTCTTATCTGTGTCAAAAGCGATTAACCATTTGGGCCGCTCAACCTTATCCATTACAGCGTTACAGGCATCGATGCACAGGCCGCAGCCAATACATTCCAGTTGCGGACCGTTACGAATATCAATCCCAACGGGGCAGACGGCGATACATTGGCGACAATCGATACAGTCGCCTTTTTTGGCAAAGGCCGCTGATTTTTTTAAAGAGCCGCGTGGTTCGCCGCGATCATAACGATAGGTCACGTTTAGCGCTTCATCATCGATCAGCGCCGCCTGAATACGTGGCCAAGGGCACATATAAGTGCAAACCTGCTCGCGCATATGCCCAGCGAGCCAATAGGTGGTAAAGGTGAGGAGCGCAGCAAAGACATAGGACGTCGTTGGCGCGTGACCTGTCAGGAAATCCCGCGCAATCGTCGGGGCGTCATGGAAATACAATATCCACGCGCCACCCGTAGCAGCGGCCACGATTATCCACGTGACATGTTTTGCGGATTTTCGCCAGAGCTTGTCAAACGACCAAGGTTTTTTATCCCGCCGCATACGGGCATTTCGGTCCCCTTCGAAAAACCGTTCAACAGCGATGAAGAGATCAGTCCAGATTGTCTGCGGGCAGGCAAAACCACACCACACACGACCGAATAGAGATGTCGCCAGGAAAAGCCCTAAGGCAGCCAGGATTAAAAGCCCTGTGATGTAATAGACTTCCTGCGGCCAGATCTCGATAAAGAAGAAGTAAAAGCGCGCATTTTCAAAATCGATCAGAACCGCTTGATCGGGCTGACCGACGCCGCGTTCCCAACGCAGCCAGGGCACGATGTAGTAAATGCCCAAAAGGACGAACAAGGCGATCCACTTTAAACGACGATAGACGCCCTTTACGGCCTTAGGGTAGAGTTTTTCCCGTTTAACATAGAGGCTGCGCGGTGTGGATGGCGAACTGGCGACCGCGCGGGATTGCTCCACATTCGGGGCCACCAAAGGCCGCGCGATATTAAGCTCGGTCATTGTCCGCTCAAAAGCCTCTAATCGAGGCTCTCTGTATCGCCCGAGGTCGGCAAAGAGGTCTCCCCACCACCGAGGGCATGCACATATAGCGCCAGAGCCGTTATGGTATGCGCATCAAGCCGCTCTTCCCATTGTGGCATAACACCAGCGCGACCGCCGTAAAGCGTGGCGACAAGGCTTTCAATGTCGCCGCCATAGAGCCATTCTTGATCCGTGAGGTTCGGCACGCCTTGGCTACGATCGCCAAGACCGGTTTCACCATGACAGCTGACGCAATTCTCGGCGTATATAGCGGCGCCGGCGGGTACACGCTTCGCATCGCCCTCGCCGCCAGAAATTGACGTGATGTATTCGGCCACATCGCGGATTTCATCGCGGGTGAGGAAGCCATCACGCCCATAGGCTTGCATCAGGCTCATTCGGGTTTCGCTGTGAGTGGACCGAATGCCAACGCGGATCGAATTGCGGATTTCTTCGAAGCTCCCGCCCCAAAGCCAGACATCATCGTTCAAATTGGGATAGCCGGGAAAGCCCTGCGCGCCGCTGCCGTGACATGTCGCGCAATTATCGCCAAAGGCCGATTTTCCGGATGCCATGGCAAAACGAAACAATTCGTCATCGGCGCGAATGTCTTCAAGGCTCGCGCCGTCAAGTCTGACAGCGAACTCTTCACGCTCAGCTTTAAGTGCGGCCATGTCGGCCATAACATCTTCGCGGGCAAATTCACCCAGAACGCCTGGCGTGGCTTGCTTCAAAAGGGGGATGGCTGGCATGGCAATGCAATAGCCAATGGAAAAGATGATCGTGGCGTAGAAAATCCATAACCACCATCGCGGCATGGGCGTGTTTAGCTCCTCAATCCCGTCCCATTCATGGCCTGTCGTGAATTCACCAGTGACGCTGTCCTGTTGGGGTTGGTCGCTCATTCTGAGGCCTCCTCAGCAATAGGGCTTTCATCTTCTAACGGACGATGGGCGGCGCGCTTAAAGCGCTCCTGATTACCCGGCCAAAACGTGTAGAGTAGGACGCCGAGAAAAAGGGTGAAAAACGCGACAGTCCCGCCGAGCTTTACGAAATGCGCAACGCTATCATAACTCATCGGACATTCTCCCGATCTAACGGATCATAGTCTTCGAACTCGACCAGCGTGCCGAGCATTTGAAGGTAGGCGATCAGCGCATCCATCTCTGTGATCTCGCGCGCATTGCCGTCAAACTCACGCACCACAGCCTTGGGGTAACGGGCAATGAAGCCGTCATAATCATCCGCAAATTCGTCGAGTTGCGTTTTAATGTCGGCTTCCGCCATTTCGATCATCTCGTCTGTATAGGGAACGCCGAGGGCTTTATTCGCTTTCAGATCGTCCGCGATATTCATGTAAACCAGCTTAGTTTCGCTCAGGAACTTGTAGGGCGGCATGATACTCTCAGGCACAACGGCGCGTGGGTCTTCCAGATGTAACTTATGCCACTCGTCGGAATATTTGCCGCCAACCCGTGCTAGGTCTGGGCCCGTCCGTTTTGATCCCCATTGAAACGGACGATCATACATCGACTCAGCGGCTAGGCTGTAATGGCCGTAGCGCTCCACCTCGTCGCGCAAAGGGCGGATCATCTGCGAATGGCAGACATAGCAACCTTCACGGATATAGATGCTGCGCCCGGCGAGCTCGAGCGGGGAGTAGGGGCGCATGCCTTCCACTTCCTCAATCGTTGTGTCGACATAGTAGAGCGGTACGATTTCAGCGAGACCGCCGACAGAGACCGTTGCGATAATGCCGAGCAGCAGTTTGAAGCTATTCCGCTCGAGCGATTTTTGTAATCCCATGAACATTATTCTGCCGCTCCCAGAACACCACCAGAGGGCAGGATGGGTTGACGCAAGGACGGTTCAATCCCGTCTTTCGCTTCAGCCAATCCGCGGCCTTTAATGGTCTGATAGATATTGTAGGACATGATGAGCGCGCCACCGAGATAGAGGGCTCCGCCCGCCGCGCGCACGATATAGGCGATGTGCTTGGCGCTAACGGTCTCGATGAAGCTATATTCCAGGAATCCTAGCTCATTATAAGCGCGCCACATCAGGCCTTCGCCAATCCCGGACACCCACATGGCGCAGATGTAGAAGACAATACCCAGCGTCGCGAGCCAGAAGTGCCATTCGACCAGTTTGAGCGAATAGAGTTCCTTCTTTTTCCATAGCCACGGCACGAGGCAGTAGATGGCTCCAAAGGTGATGAAGCCATTCCAGCCCAGCGCGCCCGAGTGGACGTGGCCGATACCCCAATCCGTGTAGTGAGACAGGGCGTTGACGTAGCGGATCGATAGGAGAGGGCCCTCAAATGTCGCCATGCCGTAAAAGGCCACAGACACGACAAGCATGCGAAGGACGGGGTCCGTACGAAGTTTGTCCCACGCGCCGGATAGCGTCATCAGCCCGTTAATCATGCCGCCCCAGCTTGGCATCCAGAGCATCAGGCTGAACACCATGCCCAGCGTCTGCGTCCATTGCGGCAGAGCGGTATAGTGCAGGTGGTGCGGACCGGCCCAAATATAGATGAAGATCACAGACCAGAAGTGGACGATGGAGAGCTTATAGCTCCACACCGGACGGTTTGCTCGCTTCGGAATGAAGTAATACATGATGGCGAGGAAACCTGCCGTCAGGAAAAAACCCACCGCATTGTGGCCGTACCACCACTGCGTCATGGCGTCTTGGACGCCCGCATAAAGGGAGTAGCTCTTCGCGCTATAAAGACCGGTCGGCAGAGCCAGATTGTTCACAACGTGAAGGATCGCAACGGTGACGATGAAGGCCAAGAAGAACCAGTTCGCAACATAAATATGCGGCTCTTTACGGCGGGCTAGCGTGAGCAGGAAGACCACTAGGTAGGCAACCCAGACAATGGTTAGCCAAATATCGACATACCATTCGGGTTCGGCATATTCTTTGGATTGGGTAATCCCGGCCAGATAGCCTGTTGCTGCTAGGACGATAAAAAGCTGATAGCCCCAGAAAACGAACCAAGGCCAATAGCCGCCCGCAAGGCGTGTCCGTGTCGTGCGTTGCACCACATAAAACGATGTCGCGAGTAGGGCATTACCACCAAAGGCGAAAATCACCGCAGAGGTGTGAAGCGGACGCAGGCGTCCGAAATTCGTCCAGGCAAGCTCGTCAAAATAGAAGACGTTTGGCCAGGCAAGCTGGCAGGCGATAATGACGCCTACCAGCAGGCCGGCAAGCCCCCAAAACATCGTAGCGATCACCCCCGCTTTGACGATTTCATCATTATAGTCTCGGTAATCGACCTTTTTGACTTCGACCGAGTTCTTGGTAATCGCGGCAATCGCGCCAACAAGGAAGAAGGCCATAGCGATGGGGCCATGAATGGCGAGGCCCGGCGAACCCGCACTTGGTGCGCCGAAAGCCCATGCAAAGAGGGACCAAAAGGCCCCTAAGACACACATGACGGCAATGACGAAAAGACTACTGTCTTCGCGTACTGGATTAGATGCGGTGATTGCCACTTCGGGTCCCCTCAAAGTTCGTCGCTGATATCTTGGCTAGGGATTCGCGGGCTCGAAAACTTGATGGCCGTCAACTTTGAACCAAGTCGCCTGCGCCCAACACCTGAAATGAGTGAGGGGGCGCTGCCTTAAACAGCGATAGAGAAACGTGTCTCACGATCAGATAGAAAGGGATCAAAGCGGGAGGCGAGGGTCCGCGTAAAGGGCCGCCCCGCCGGTGTGATGCGATAGCCGCGCCGTGTTTGGACGAAGAACTCGTCTAAATCCGTCGCCGCGATCAGACTGGCCTTGGCTAGTACAGCATCAGCTTGCGCGCCATGGGCTTGGCGCAAGGCTTGGCTGTCGATTGAGAAATAGGTCATAAGCGACTCAATGGCGGCGCCCCAGGCCATATTCAGGCCGCTTGTTTTTATGCCGCGCTCAATGGCGAGTTCGCCGCGATCCAAGCACCGTCGCCATTCATGGACAGATTTCGTATTCTGTGCATAGCCTTGATTGTACCGGCTAATCGATGACACGCCCAAACCGATCAGGGTTGGGGATGTGTCGGTTGTATAGCCTTGGAAGTTCCGTTTCGCGCGCCCTAGACTATAAGCCAAGTCTAGGCTGTCACCTGGACGTACAAAGTGGTCAATGCCAAGCGGATTATAGCCATATTCGCCAATGATCTGTCGTGCATATTGTGCTTGCCAGAATCGCGCATGAACATCGGGCAGGGTATCATTGGCGATCATGCGCTGATGCGGTTTTGCCCAAGGGACGTGGGCATAGCCAAATAAAGCAATACGATCGGGCTCTAATCCGCAAACGTAATCAAGCGTTGCTTCCAACGTGTCCAAGGTCTGTCCGGGTAGACCATAAAGCGCGTCAATGTTGATTGAATTGATGCCGAGAGCGCGGAATCCATCAATACAGTCCGCCGTCTCGCGATAGCTTTGCGGGCGATTGATATACTCTTGCACACGGGGTGCAAAATCTTGAACCCCTAAGCTGGCTCGCGTTAGCCCGAAATCTTTGAAAGCTGCGAGCGCGTCTGCGGACAGATCGCTTGGGTCAAATTCGATGCTGATTTCTGTATCGTCATCTATGATGAAATATGTGTCGAGGGCTTCACGCAAGCGTATAAGTTCTTGTGCTTTTAACAGACTCGGCGACCCTCCGCCGAGGTGGAGTTGGCTAATCTGTCGTCTCGACCCCACCTTTTCTGCCACGATTGCGACCTCTTTGCAGAGATCACCAATGTAACGCTGGATGGGTTCATATTTTAGCGTGTGTTGCGTGTGGCAAGCACAAAACCAGCACAGGCGGTCGCAATAAGGAATATGGATATAGAGTGATATAGCGGCTTCGTCTGTTTCGCTCAGCCAGTCAGTGACTGTGCTCGCTTTAATCGCTTCACTAAAGTGGGGGGCGGTAGGATAGCTAGTATAGCGCGGAACGGGATGGGCGTAACGTTCAATCAATTCGCGCGTATATCCGGTATCGGCCATTGCCTTGTCCTTTGAGTGCATTTCAAATCTGATGCAGGTCGTTGTGTTGGTGGTTGCCTGGGATTTTTAAAACTTGTCGCGGGTCAAACTTTGCGTCGGTTCCCCTGCTGATCGCAGATTCCAAAGATGTCCGTTTGTCCGGTCGACAAATGCCTTGGCCCTAAATTTCGGATATTGCTTATTGGTCGCCACCTTATTGCCGCGTGTTAACAGGCCTGATAGAGAAACCCTTTCAGGAGGATGTATGACGATCAAAAGAGCGCTTTTACTGTCGGCCCTGGGTGGGGTCCTGACCTATGGATGCAGTCCTGCATCAGATGGCGGAGAGACGGATGCCTCTCCTGCACTGACGGGTCCGCAATATGCTGCAAGCCCCGAACCGGATATTGTGAGCTCTGCGCCAATCGTCCTTCCGGGGGCACCTGGCGAAGCTTCACGCACGCTCAATCCTGATCAGGCCGTTGAAGTGGCCGACAATGGCTACACGGCCGATGATGTCTTGTTTATGCAGAATATGATCCCGCATCATGCGCAAGCGGTTGAAATGGCGAATTTGGTGGAAAGCCGTACGAACCGCGCCGAGATCGTCGAAATCGCAGGCCGCATCAAAGCCTCTCAAGCTGACGAAATTGATTTCATGGAAGAGTGGCTGGAGCAGCGCGGTGAGCCGCTAATGGCCGGAATGAAATCCGACGAAGATATGGATCACTCCGCCCATGACGCGCATGCAGGACATGGCAATGATGCGCATGCAGGTCACGATATGGGCGCACACCACCAGATGGAAGGTATGGC
>CAZSUW010000002.1:0-32771 GCA_964610115.1 uncultured Algimonas sp. | reverse complement strand
ATGATGCGCATGCAGGTCACGATATGGGCGCACACCACCAGATGGAAGGTATGGCCACACCCGAACAAATGGAACAACTGGCCAGTGCTGAGGGCATAGAATTTGACCGCCTATTCCTCGAATTGATGATCACGCATCATGAAGGGGCGATCACCATGGTCGACACCCTGACGGATCAACCGGGGTCTGCCTATGATCCCGTTCTTTATGATTTTACCAATGATGTCGTGAATGATCAGAGCAGTGAGATCGAGCAGATGAGTGCGATATTACGCTCCCTCTCCACCGACCCACGCGCAACATTATCCGCGGGTTTTTTGGACGCCGGACAAGCGATCCTCAACCTCGATCTTGTGGCGGCCTTGCCCAAGCCGGCTGGCTTTTTTGATCCGAATAACCCCACGGGTCTGCCCCCCATTGTGAACCAAAGGGATGACGGGCAAAGCAATGAAGATACCGAATGGGGGCGGCGCTCTCCTTTGCTAAGTTTCGCCAATACCGATATGGCGTTCAAAGACGATATTATGGTTGCCGGGAATTATCACGGTTTTAAAATCTATAAACTTCAAGCGGATGGTGTGCCTGAACTTATCAGCGCGGTTGTCTGTCCGGGCGGACAGGGCGATGTCTCGATTGTTGATGATCTCTTGATTATGTCCGTTGAACAAACGCGAGGTCGTGTGGATTGTGGTCTTCAAGGCATATCCGAAGATGTCAGCGCGGATCGCTTCCGGGGTCTACGTATTTTCGACATTAGCGACCTGGCAGCGCCGCGTCAGGTCGGACAGGTTCAGACCTGTCGCGGTTCTCACACCCACTCAGTGGTAACGAGTGATGAAGACAAGATCGTCGTCTATAATTCGGGTATTTCGCGCATTCGCGATGAGGAAGAGCTCGCAGGGTGTTTTGGCGCTGTACCGGGGGATGACCGGACAGCACTCTTCCGAATTGACGTTATTGAAATCCCCGTCGCGGATCCTTCAAAATCGCGTATTATTGATAGTCCGGCCGTTTTTGCGGATGAAGAAACCGGACGGCTGGCCGGCTTGTGGCAAGGCGGCGATCACGGCGAAGATACACAGCGGTCTGCGCAGACCAATCACTGTCATGATATTACCGTTTTCCCAGAGGCAAATATCGCGGCCGGGGCCTGTTCGGGCAATGGGATCATCTTTGATATTTCTGATCCGCTCAAACCGAAACGGATAGACGAAGTTGTCGATACAGGCTTTGCCTATTGGCATTCGGCCACGTTCAACAATGACGGTACAAAAGTTATCTTTACCGATGAATGGGGGGGCGGAAGCCGCCCACGCTGCCGCGTTTACGACCCCAAAGATTGGGGCGCGAATGCGATCTACAATATCGTCGACGGTAAGCTTGTTTTTGAAAGCTATTATAAAATCCCTGCGCCACAGTCCGATACGGAAAACTGTGTCGCGCATAATGGCTCCATCATTCCGGTGCCGGGCCGCGATATTTTCGCCCAAGCTTGGTATCAGGGGGGTCTGTCTGTGACAGATTTCACCGATTCACAAAATCCCGTTGAGATTGCCTACTTCGACCGCGGGCCTATCCACGCGGATAAGCTGGCCTTGGGCGGTTATTGGTCCACCTATTGGTATAATGGCAAAGTCTACGGCACAGAGATCGCGCGCGGCCTTGATGTCTTAAGCCTAACGCCGAGCGAGCATTTAAGCGAAAATGAAATTGCGGCGGCGGAACTGGCCAATCAGGGCGATCTGTTTAACCCACAACAACAGTTCCAAGTGACATGGCCGGCTGAACCGGTCGTGGCCAAAGCCTATCTGGATCAGATCGAGCGGGCTGAGGCTTTGTCTGAGGATCGGATCGCGTCTTTGAACGCAATTTTGGATCAAACGCAAAGCCGCTTGAATGCGGGTGAGGCCGACACCGGCTTGGCGGCTAGCCTGCAAGAGCAAGCGGGTCGTGTTGACCATGCCGCGCTCCGCCAAACGCTTCTCGATTTGGCGGGACGTTTGCAGTAACGCGCGCGCGTCAACTCACAAAGAAAAGCCCGTCTTGGTCGCAAGGCGGGCTTTTTGTTAGGGTGCTACTTTCTATTCCCGATTAATCGCTGTTCGAGTTGCCAATCATAGAGCGATGGAACATCTGGCTTTTGATTGAGGCCTCTCAGGATTGGTTCTGGCCGGTAATCAATGTCCAGCTCTCGGTTGCCCCAAATACCCATCAGGCGGGCATCGGGACCTTCTGCAATGCCTTCCAGCAGTACTGTGTCCGAACGATCTGCACCCGAATGTACCCGCACTTCCAAATTATAGGTTGTGTTGAATTGGCCGTGACCGGGCTGCCAATATCCCGCACCAGAACCGTCCCAAGCTGCAAAGCTGGGGCGTGATTTTCCAGGTTTGGCCTGAATGTGGAAGATTGTCTGATCGAAGAGATTTTGATGATTAGACCCAGCGTGTTGATCTAAGACGGGTTGCTGGAAAACTTCGGTACGCTGAAAGACAGCTTTTGTGGATTTCGTATTGACCGACAAAGCGTGACGAACGGGATTTCGGATCGACAAATCAGAAACTAATATATTGTGCGCGCTTCCAATATGCACAGCATAATGCGCCTCTCGGTCGCCCGTTGTTTCGATATTTTGGAATGTCAAATTGCTGCTGGAATAGGTGAGTATTCCGCTATCGGCGTCATGAATTGTGACATCTCTGACCCAGCCATTGCGCGTCCCCGTGAAATAGATCGCGTTAAACCCTTGTTCCAAATGATGGCCAAAAGAGACACCGGGTGAGAAGCTGATTTTCAGGTCTTCCAAACCAACATTAGTCAAAGGCGACCAATCGACGAGGCTGGCCGAAACAGCGTCCGATAAAGGGTGTAAGAGCGGGTCGGCAATCCTGACCTGATCACCGTTAATTTCACGAATGACAGTTTTTTGCCGGATTAATCCGCGCTCGGGAAAGGTCCAATGGTGAGAGCCGATTTTGAGATCAGTTTCGCCATAAAGCGTCTTTAAAAGCGGGCCTGTTTCACCGGCGCGATTGAACCAGACGATTTCAATATCATCGCCAGCCCGAAGTTTTCGCGAATTGGTGACGGTTAGGGTGTGTGATCCCCGTTCGCCTTGAATGCCTTCAGCTAGAACCGTGTCAGGTGTATCCAATTCCTCTAAATAGCCAGACGCACGATGACCCTCAGGGCCGATCCATAAGAACCCGCCAGTCCAGCTATATTCGGAGAACGGCCAGTAGACGTTTTGTCCTTTATCTTTCTGTATTTTGTCAAAGCGCTTCAGATAGGTTCTGATTTCATCAAATTTCGTGCCTGTTTCGACATAGGAAAGGGGGCGATGAATGTAGATTTCGCTGCCTGTTTCGCCTTGCCCATGCCCACGAATGACCAGATCAGAGCGGTTTATTTTTACGATTTCTGATAGTTTGATCCGCCCTTTCGGAAGCGTCAGGATCACAGGCCCACGTGTTGATCGCGCCGCTTCCAATGCCTCTTGCAGGGCTTTGGAGTCATCAAGATCATCATCTGCAATCACGCCAAATTCTGTGGTGTCTATTGTCGTAGCGCCAATGAAAGATGGGATATCGCTTTCCCCAAAGTCATAACCCGCATAGCTGAAATCAGGCAGATAAGCGCTGCCGAGATCATACGGGGATGGCCCAGAGACTTGTGCAGTTGCGACGGACGGGCTGATCATAGCCATTGTCGCTAGCAGGGATACTCGCACGGTTTTCGCGCAAGAAAATTGAAGGCCTTTAGTGTATTTCATAGCACGTCTTCCCCTATGTTTTTGCTATCATGTTGCATATTGCTACCGGTGTCAAAAAATGGATGAAAAGATGTTCGTCAACCGATTCTACGCGTCTGGTTTAATTTCTGAGCTTGCATCATATTGGGTGGGAAGCCCATAAGGCCTCATGGGCGGAACCAAAAAAAAAGAGATTGATCAGCAAGCCATTGCCCGCGCGTCAGAGGCGGCGCGCCAGTGGCGGTCTGAAGTGGGTGAAAGCAAAGCGACGATCAATGACGTTGCAAAAATTGCGGGCGTTTCCAAGAAAACCATCTCCCGGATTATCAATGAAAGCCCTTATGTGCGAGAGCAGACTCGGCAAGAGGTAAAGGCGATCATGACAGAGATCGGCTATGTGCCGAACCCGCAAGCGCGGGGCCTTAACTTCAGCCACGCTTTTCTTGTTGGCCTCATTTACGATAACCCGAACCCGCAATATGTCGTGACCGCGCAAGAGGGCATTTTGGATGCCTTGAGCGAGACAGAATATGAGTTGCTGGTGCATCCCTGTGAACGCGCGAAAGACGACTATGTCGACGACATTCGCAAATTTATCCAGAGGCAGCGGCTCTTCGGTGTGATCTTGACACCATCCATTTCTGAAGATGAGGCAGTTGCAAAAATGCTTCGCGAGATTGGCTGTCGCCATATCCGGATCGCGTCTGTCTTATTGGGTGATCCTGAGCATATGTTGGTGACCAATGATGCGCGCGGCGGTGTGCAAGCGGCACAACATCTGGTCGAACTCGGTCACAGACGGGTAGGATATTTGTCGGGAAGGTCTGAGTTTCGTTCCAGTGGAGAACGTCAAGCCGGGCTAGAGGCGGGATTAGCCGCCGCAGGACTTTCGCTTGATCCTTCCTGTATCGTTCGGGGCGATTACACGTTTGAAAGCGGACTTCAGGCGGTTCAACAATTTTATGCGCTCCAAAATCCGCCGACGGCTGTCTTCTGCGGGAATGATCAAATGGCGGCAGGCTTTCTTCAAGGGCTGCGCTTGTCGGGCCGACGGGCCCCCGACGATATGTCGGTTGTCGGCTATGATGATTTCATGATTGCCCGTCATGTCTGGCCGCGCCTGACGACCATTCACACCCCGACAGGTGAATTTGCCCGTAAGGCGGCGCATCGTTTGTTAGATCAGTCGATCCCGCAAGCTCTTCAGGATGTGACGGAACCTTGGCTGGTTGTAAGAGATTCAACGGCACCACCTAAATCTTAGGTCTGTGGCGCCGCTATCTCGTTACATTTTAAAGAAGCCCTTTGAGATAAGCGGCCATTTCATCGTCCTGGCAATTCGGGAAGAATAGATCGCCAAACTTCTCGCCAGAAATTGCGGATTTGAGAAGATCTTGATCCACATTTTTCAAAACGGTTAGCATGTCGTGGCAAGAGGCGTCTTTCACGCCTTTCAGGATGTTGCGGTTCTTGGCCATGATTTCGGCGCGTTCTTTAGGGTAGCCAACACCGCGCTCGACTTCAAAAAGTTTGCGGTAGCAATCTTGCAGGTTCAATTCTGCGGCCCAACCGAAGCCTTTGGCGTAAGGCATTGAAATCGCATTGCCGTCATTGATCTGGCCGAACAGGAACGCATCAGTTGGGTCAATGACAAGGCCGCAATAAACACCAGGCATAGCGTTCAAGGCCAACATGGCGCCCATGCCGGTACCACAGCCGGACACCACGAAATCGGCGGCTTTGGAATTCAGCAAGATACCAGCGAGCAGACCGTTCATCACATAGGTCAGCTGCGCATCGTCATCGGCCCCATACATGCCGTAATGATGGACATCATAACCGAGAGGTTCGGCAACGCTTGTCAGCGCTTTATGAACGATAGGAGCCTTGGCCGCTTGGCTATTTTCAAGGATGAGGGCGATTTTCATGGACTTTTCCCTTGTCTGAATTCATCCTACAGGTAACCGGTGTCATTTATTGCTGCAAGGGTAGAAGAGAGTTTTATGAACCATCCATTTGATCTTTCTGGAAAGACCGCCCTCGTCACGGGTGCGAATACGGGTTTGGGCCAAGGCATGGCCGTCGCGCTAGCCAAGGCCGGGGCGGATATTGTGCTCGTTGGTCGCTCTGCGCCAACGCAGACTCTGGAACTTATCAAGGCAGAGGGGCGTGAAGCCTATGACATTCGCGCAGACCTGATGAAGACAGAGGCTGCGCGCGGCGCGCTCATCAAAGCGATAGAACATGCGGGTCAGGTCGATATTCTGGTCAACAATGCCGGCATCATCCGGCGGAACGACGCTGTCGATTTTTCCGAGGATGACTGGGATGACGTCATGGACGTGAATTTGAAGACGTTGTTCTTCCTCTCCCAGGCCTTTGTGAACCACTGCATTGCGCGCGGCTCTAAGGGTAAGATTATCAACATTGCCTCTATGCTGTCCTATCAAGGGGGGATTCGGGTGGCCTCATATACGGCATCTAAATCTGGCGTGATGGGCCTCACCCGATTAATGGCCAATGAGTGGGCCAAGCATGGCGTCAACGCCAATGCGATCGCGCCGGGCTATTTCGCGACAAATAATACGGCCGCTCTACAAGCAGACGAGACGCGAAACAAAGCAATATTAGGACGTATTCCGGCGGGACATTGGGGCAAGCCGGAAGAGCTAGGTGGGGCAGTTGTTTTCTTAAGTTCTGCAGCGTCGGATTATGTCCACGGGATTACGCTGCCCGTCGATGGTGGGTGGCTGGCGCGATAGAGAATAAATAAGCTTGAAACGAAAATGGCCCCTCACGGGGCCATTTTTTTGGAAAGATGTATTCCGCCTACATCACGCTGGGTAGCCAGAGCGAGAGCGCGGGTACAAAGGTCACAAAGAGCAGGATTACCAACAGCGCTAGATAGAAAGGCCAGATCGTCTTTACAACGGTTTCCGGTTTGGCCCCGCCAACGGCACAGCCGACAAACAGGACCGCACCAACAGGCGGCGTTACCAGGCCAATCCCTAGGTTCAGTAGCATGATAATCCCGAAGTGAACTGGATCAACACCGGCATCCATGGCCACAGGCAAGAAGATCGGCGTGGTGATAATAATCAGCGGCGCCATATCCATGAAAGCGCCCAAGATCAGCAAAATCACCAAGATCAACAGCATCACAATGATCGGGTTTTCCGAAAACGCTGTGAGTCCAGCGGATAGGGCTGCAGGGCCTTCCAGCAAAGCAAAGAGCCACCCAAACATTGACGCGGTACCGATGATGAGCATCACCATGGCTGTGGTTCTGACCGCGCTACTGGCAGCTTCCATGAAGCGTTTCGGGCCAAGGGTACGGTAGGCAAACGCGCCAATCAGAATTGTATAGGCGACAGCGACTGCAGAGCTTTCCGTGGGCGTGAAGACGCCGAGCAAGATGCCGAAGACGATGATGAAAGCTGTCATCAAACCAGGGATCGCCCCAAGGATGGATCTAGCAAATTTGTCCCAGCCGGGGAATTCACCTTTGGGGTAATTGCGTTTGATCGCAACGCGCCACGCCACGAACATCAAAGCGGCTCCGGCAAGGATGCCCGGTATGACGCCCGCAAGGAAGAGGTCAGCAACCGACACGCTCACGGGGGACGCAGCGGCGTAGATGATCATATTGTGTGATGGTGGGATCAAGATGCCGAGGATCGCGGCTGTGATGGTCACATTCACAGCATAATCAGAATCGTAGCCCTTCTCTTTCATCATCGGCATCAAAGTCGAGCCCATGGCTGAAACAGACGCGACGGCTGACCCGGAAACTGCGCCGAACATCATAGACGCCCCGACATCCACTTGACCTAATCCGCCTCGACTTCGCCCGAAGGCGGCTTCGGCGACATCGATTAGGCGTTTGGCAATTCCTGTTCGGGCCATCAGGTCGCCGGCAAAGACGAAGAACGGAATGGCCATGAGAGTGAATATATTCATCCCGGCGGCCATGCGCTGGAATGGCACGACAGGGGGAATGTCGAGCAGCAGGAAGGTCGCGAGCGAGGCGGCACCAAGCGAATAGGCGATCGGAACGCCGATCAACAGAAAGAAGAAAAGCAGCCCGACTAGAAAGATCAGTTCCATAATGGCCTCACAGTCTCGCCTTTCGCTTCGGCGATGGCTTGTTCGATGGCGAAAAATGCTGTCAAAGCGCCTGACAAGGCGATGGGGACATAGGCCCAGCCGCGTGATATTCCGAGCGTTGGTATAGTGTGCGTCCAGACCTCAGACGTCAGCTCCACGCCGAAAACGGCCATGAAGAGGCCGAAGATGGCGACGATTGCATTGCAGAAAACGCGGATACGGCGTCGGTTCTTTTCCTTCGCGCGGTCCTGCAGCATGGTGAGCTGGATGTGGAAGCCTTCGCGCACACCGGCTGCGGCGGCAAACAGGATAAACCATAGCATGAGGAGGAGCGAGGCTTGCTCTGCCCAGGCAGGCGATGCGCCAAGCACATAGCGAGCAAAGACCTGCCACGTGATGATCAGCGTCATCCCGATCAGGCCGATGGCCGAGAAGAAGAGGGAAAAGCGCGACAGCGCTTGGGACAGCCGGGTCATGCTGGTTCCTCCTGTACCGCTTGGATGTCTTCCGAGAGTTTCATTAGTGTCGGATTATCGAGGAATTGCCCCCAAACAGATTGGACCTGCGCTTGGAAGAGAGACGAATCCGGTTGAGCGACTTCGACATTGTGTTCGGAACCGAGCACAAGTTCCTCCGACCGTTTGACTCGCGCATCCCATGAGGTGCGCATGATCGGGACGCTCGCCTTGGCAGCGGCCATGACATGTTCCTGATCCTCTGCGGACAACTTTTCCCAGGTCTTAAGGCTGAGTGCGACTACTTCTGGCGAAATAACATGCCGGGTGAGGCTGTAAAACTTGGCGGCCTCGAAATGGCGCAACGATTCATAGGATGGCCAATTATTCTCCGCTCCGTCGATCACGCCTTGCAAGAGCGCCTGATACACTTCTCCCAGCGGAATCGGTGTCGGATTTCCACCCAGGGCGCGAATCATCGAGACATAAAGGTCTGAGTTCTGAACCCGAATTTTCATGCCGTTCAGGTCGGAGGGCTCCAGAATTGGGCGGCCTGTCGTGTAGAAACTCCGCGCGCCAGAATCATAAAACGCCAGGCCGACAAGGCCATGGCTGCGCATGGAATCAAGGATGTGCTGGCCCGGTGCACCGTCCATCGCCGCGCGCATGTGCGGGATGGATCGGAACATGAAAGGAAGAGCGGGGACCCGTGTTTCCGGAACGAAAGTGTTAAATGGCGCGAGGGCAACCCGAACTATGTCCAGCCCTCCAAACACGGTGAGTTCCACAGCATCCTTCTCTGCGCCCATCTGTCCGCCAGGGTAGAGCTTCATGCGCAAGCGGCCGTCGGAGCGCGCAATTAGATCATCGGCCATGGCCTGCAGGCCGACGACAGTCGGGAAACCTTCAGGGAAGATATCCGCCGTACGGAGTGTTCGCGTATTGCTGGCCTGGCAGCCTGACATCGCGCCGAGACTGCCAAGAGCGAGGCTGGAGCAGCCGAGGTTTATGGCCGATCGCCGATTAATTTTCATTCGAATCTAACTTCCCCTTGCACCAAACCATTTTTATGGTAACCGGTGTCATAAATCAGATTTTACGCCATTGATCTACAAAATAGCGAAGATCTGATCAAAAATTTTGTCCTTGAGGCCAGAGGCGGAAGCTTTTGTCAATCTCTTTGGTGGCCAATAGCCTATGCCAATTGGTTAGTCCAAAGTAGATATATCGGTAAAAATGATTGGTTGACAAAACCTGCGATTCCGGTTTGTGAGGTGAAAAAGACAAAACAGGGGAGAACTTAATGTCTACACATCATACTCGAAATGTATCTAAGCGTCGCTCGATCGCCTTGGTTGCCGGGGCGTCATTGCTCGCTATGGCCACGGCCAACGCGGCCTATGCACAAGACGCTGCGAATGAAGATGAAGTGATTGCCACGGGCATTCGCCAGTCATTAGAAAATGCATTGCAGCTGGAACGTACAGCTGACAGCCTCACAGAGGTGATTCTGGCGGAGGATATTGGTAAGCTCCCTGATCAGAACTTGGCAGAAGTTCTAGAAAACATCACGGGTATCCAAATCACCCGGACGGCGGGTGTGGGTACGGGTGTCCAAATCCGGGGTACGAATGCGAACCGCGTTGAGTTTAATGGTGTCTCTACCGTCGGGTCGGGGTCGGGGCGTAGCGGCATCGACTTTGAAGACGTCAACCCAGCCATTATTGCGGGCGTAGAGGTTATTAAGGCTCCGGAGGCCTCAACCATTGAGGGCTCTGTCGGCGGTACGATTAATCTTCGCACCATTCGTCCGCTCGATCTGGATGATACTTTGGCGGCCGTGCGCTTGCAATTCGAAGATAGTAACCTGAGCACAGAAGGTCTTAAGCCGCGCCTATCAGGGGCTTTTGGTAAGAATTTTGAGCAAGCTGATGGAACGGGCATTGGTTTCGTTGTCAGCGGGAGTTACACGGAACAAGAATCTGTGTCTTTCCGTCCGCGTGCGGACCGTGACCGTCTCGACGTTCGTCCGGATGATAATCCCTCACAATTCTTGGGTATTCAGTTCTTGCTGCAAGAGCAGGAAAATTTCGATTATGAGACGATTAACTTGGCCGGAACCTTAGAGGCGAAGCCGACTGACCGCGTTCGTCTTTACTTAGATGCAATTTACAACGATCAAGAGCGCGCACAAGACAGTTACCGTATCCAAGCGTCAGGTGTGAGTTCTTTGCGGTCTTTCGCGACGCCTACATCTTTTGAAGCGGTTGACTTTGGGGTCGGTATTGGTTCGGTACAAGCGGCTCTGACGGGCTTCTTGGAGCCAGATCTGGATGTCGATGATGATGATCCGAATCTGCGTTTTTCAAGCGATACAGGAGCCCGCATTACTGAGAGCCTCGTCTTGGCGTTGGGTGGCGAGTTTGAAGTCACAGATCGCCTGACGGCGCGCGCAGAGTATGCCAATACGTCCTCAGATACGTTTAATCCTAACTTGAGCACGACGCTGAATTTCATCAACCCGAACTGCCCATTGAATGGTCCGGCGACTGGCGACACGAGCACAAGCAACGACAACTGTGTTCCTTATGTTTATGACTTGTCTAATGAGTCGCTTTCATTCGGGATTAATTTCAATTCGCCCTTCGCGCCGACTGTCGATCAATTACTTGATCCGGCTAACGTTGTTCTCGATCAGGTCGACGTATCTCGTAACTCTACGGATAATGGTGAGGAGGCGCTTCGCTTCGATCTGTCTTATGATCTTGAGGGAACGGGCTTCGGTGATTTCGTGAAGTCGGTCGATGTTGGGTATCGTTACAACAACTCCTCCAGCGAATTTGAGCGTATTAATGATCGTATCGGTGGCTTTAGTCGCCTGGTTGATAGTCCGCGTGGGACAGCTTTTGCTGACCTGCTTGTGCCAGGACCGAGCAATTTTGGCGATGCCGATGGTCGTGAACTATTCGTAGCCAACTTCCTATTGGTTGATCCGGACCGCGCCTTTAGCGACCCTGATGGTGTGCTTTCCACTTTGGAAGCGGCGATTGCGGCAGAGCAGGCGGATCTCTGTAGCCGATGTGATTCAGAAGCGGTTCTGACGGTTGATACGGGGGCCTCATACCTCGTTGAGGAAACGACGGATGCGTTCTACGCGCAGGCGAATTTCGACTTTGGTATGGTGCGCGGTAACGCGGGTTTCCGTTATCTCGACACGACGGTCGAATCGACTGTCTTTGTGCCCGGAGCGGCAGGCGCTGGCTCGCAGCAAACTACTACTGGTGAGTATGATTTCTTCCTGCCGCGTTTCAACTTGATCGCGACACCGCATGAAGATCTCGTTTTGCGGGCAGGTTATGGCTCGGATATTCGTCGCCCAGACTTTAGTGATATCAACACGGCGACTTCGTTCACTCAGAATGAAAATACCACAGTGAGTATTGGTAATCCGGGTCTTGTGCCAGAAGAGGTGGACTCCTTTGATATCTCTGCCGACTGGTATTTCTCGCCGGCTTCGGTCTTGAGTATTGGCTACTTCAATAAGAAGCGGACAAATATCTTCGGTCAGTTCAATGATGGGGCGTTGCTAAGCCCGGGGGCTTCTGACTCCGGTCTGGTGCGCGAAACTAATCCCGCCTGTCCTGGCGGGGGTGTTTTCAACCCGATCGTGATCCCGAACCAGTTTGGTGATCCAAATACAACGGGCCTTTGTGTGGATGCAGAAACTTTCGCCAATGACTCAGATACGACAACACAAGAAGGTATCGAAATTGCGCTGCAATACGATCTGTCGGGTTGGGAAGATCGCATGGGGGGCTTTGGCTGGGCGTCAGGCTTTGGCTTCTTGGCAAACTACACGCACCAGACATTCAGCGGTGGATCTGTTGTTGATACAACATCGGGTCGTGGTCTCTCTGTTCTAGGTGACGTGACTATTCCGCGGGGCTTGTTGGATTTCTCTAACAATGCGTACAACCTGACGGCATTTTACGAGAAATACGGCCTGTCGGCTCGTGTGCGTTACACATGGCGTGAAGCGTTCCGTACAAATGACTTTGGCGGCGGGGCGAGCACGAACTCGACCTTCAGTTTCCCGGTCATTACGGAAGACCGCGGTCAGCTCAACGGCTCTGTAACTTATGATGTGACGGATAATCTCAGCGTGGGTGTGGAAGCTGTCAATTTGACGAAGTCCAATATTGTCCAGCGCTGTGTATCCGCGACAGGTCCTCTGTGTTTCGTTGGTTATCCGGATCGTCGGGTCGTCTTCGGTGCGAGCTACCGCTTCTAGGAAATATACTGCGCCCCAATCGGGGCGCAGTCACTATGGATGAGTTGGTACGAGTGCTCGGTCAAACGAAGCGGATTCAGAGGTGTTGTGTGAACAGGGGTTCCCCATTCCTTGGTTGTGTGTGTCGCGAGCCGCGTTCCTGCTCTCATTTCCTGTTTGGTATAGACATTATGGGGTTTACGGCCCATTTGGTCTGTCCAAATGGAGAATAAAATGTCTGATAATCGTCTTTTCCATCGTGTAGCAAACCAGATTCTGGAGCTCATTGACTCTGGGGCGTTTCCGCCGGGAAGCCGCCTTCCGGCTGAACGTGAGTTAGCCGAAAAATTTGGTGTGAGTCGTGTCTCAGTCAGGGAAGCGGCCATCGCTCTTCAGGCTCAGGGGCGGATCGAAATCCGCGCAGGCTCTGGAGCCTATGTTCAGGATGGATCAAAGCTTCTCGGGCGCGGTATGCCAAAAGCGGGGCCCTTTGAACTGACCGAGGCGCGGGCTCTTTTTGAAGCCGAGGCCGCAGCCTTGGCGGCGCCGATGATGACGGATGAAATTCTGGAGGAGTTGGAAGGTTACATTCATGCGATGACTAACACTGATGTGTCATCATCCTTGTCGCATGAGGAGGCGGACCGATTATTTCATCTAACGATTGCTCAGGCGACCAATAATTCCGCAATTATCTACACGATCGAAAATCTCTGGAACATGCGGTCAGAGGCGGCGAAGCTCCAAGTCGTTTACAAAACAGTGTGCGATAATGGCGCGGAAACACGCGAGCGAGAGCATCGTGATATTCTAACGGCCTTAAAGGCGCGTGACGCGGCGGGTGCACGTAAGGCTATGCGCGCGCATTTCACGCGTATGATCGAGGAACTGCTCAAAGAATCGGAAGAGCAAGCCTATCGTGAAATCCGGCGCAAAACATCTGAGAGTCGCTCGCGATATCTCATGACATCAAATTCGGGGTGAATGCGGTCATTCTCCCTGATTGGTCATACCGGTGAAGTGAATTTGGCATACAAATTCATTGACAATGTGACCCTACCAATACCAAGACTAGGGCAACAACCAAGTTCTTGGTGAAAACTAAAGGGGAGACTACAATGCGTTTTACGCAGATACATTTTTCACGCGCCAAACTTAAGGCGACAGCAGCCCTCGGGGCATCAATGCTAGCGCTCGTTTCGTCGCATACAGCACTTGCGCAAGACGCATCCGCCGATGATGATGAGGTGGTCGTAACGGGCTCCCGCCAAGTCATTCAGGACTCTATCAACTTAAAACGTCAAAGCACGCAGATTGTTGACGGTCTGTCGGCGGATGAAATTGGCGACATTCCTGCTCTCTCCATTGGTGAAGCTTTAGAAAATATAACGGGCGTTGCGTCTCACCGCGAAAATGGCGGAGCGACGGAAGTCTCTATTCGGGGTCTTGGGCCGTATTTGTCCTCAACAGTTGTCAATGGTCGCGCTGCAACCAACGGATCGGGCGACCGGTCCGTCAACTTCTCTCAATTTCCTTCAGAGCTTATGAGCAAATTGGCGGTCTTTAAAACGCAAGATGCCAGTCAAATTGAAGGCGGGGTTGCGGGTCAAATCCAACTCGAAACGCTCAAGCCGCTCGATTTCGGCAAGCAGCGTTTTCAGTTCGATTTGAAAGGCAATGTGAACCCAGATCAGCTTGATCAAGAAGATACAGAAGCGGGCGATATCGGTTATCGCGGAACGCTATCCTATGTGGACCAGTATGAGGTCAAGGGCCTTGGCGATGTCGGTTTTTCTATCGGTGTTCAGCGCAGTGACATCTCGCAGCCTGAAGCAGAAAGTCGTCAGACAGGCCCGTCCTCGGCCTCACGTCCGGCGTGTTTGATCACGGACGGGCTGCCGCAGTTTACGGACCAGACAAATGGCGGAACGTTTACCGGTTTCTCGAATAACCCGGAAACGCGCGATCGTGGTGATGATGATTGTGATGACTTCAATGATCGCCGAAATCCGGCCAATCTCGACACGCGGGGATCAGACGTTGAAGGTGTTGATACATCCATTAACCCCGACACGGGCCTCGCTATCGACTCCGGCACGCCTTTCGTCTTCGCGCCATCACAACGGCATTTCCGTCAAAACGATACACGGGATCAACGAGACGCGATTTTTGGAACGCTCCAATGGCAGCCCGATGATCGTTGGGACATCAATCTCGATGCGCAATGGTCGGAACGGACTCTTTCTGAGCGTCGTAATGATCTTACGTTTAATGGTGGGCGCCGGAACGACACCTCCTTGAATATCGGTCCGGGTGGCACAACGACCACTCTTGACTCGCTCGTCTTCACAGACAGCGGTGCGATCCTGCGGTCCATTACGGATAATACGATCGAGGTTCAGGGCGGCGACTTTGAACGGAAAGAAACTTATCTAGGTGGCGGGTTGAACGTCGCTTATGAGGTCAATGATCGCCTTACGGTCTCGGCGGACTATGGCTATTCGAACACGGAGCGTACAGAGTTTGCGACAGAATTCCGTATTCAATCCGACATTACCCCGGTGATTGAGTTTGATCGACGTGGCAATAATGTTCCCGTCTATCGCCTCTTCGATGAAGAATTTGATGTGAATGATCACGACAATTACGTGGACCGTCTTCGGGTCCGTGTCGACAATGATGTCCTCCGCGATAATACGGTCAATGCGTTGCGCTTTGATGCGGATTACGAATTGGGCGGTAACTTCTTCACCAACTTTGAAGCCGGCGTGCGCTGGTCGCAGCAAGATTATCTCGAGCTACCGGGCGGTGTTGATAGCGGTAATCCTTTAGAGGCGAATATTGGTCGCTTCATGTTCGAGATTGAGAATGACGGTGAGCTGACCGTCAATAACCGCGAGGTCATTGACGACAGTAACGAAGACGCCAATCCGGAAATCGAGGCCTCGTTCCTGGCCCTGCAGGATGACATTGTCGGCATCATTGCGGCGACCAATGAGGCGTGTCGGACTGAATTCCCAGAGGGTAACGCCTTCCTCAGCAGTCAAAGGAGCGGCGATCTTGTCACGAATATTGATGATGATGGAACAATCCTGAGTTCCACAAATTCTTGGGCAACCTTTGATGCGACCTGTGTTGCCGATACGGCTGTTGCTTCTTTGAATGGTCTTCTCGGCGCGATTAACGCTTATCTGACTGATCCAGATGCGACGGAAAACAGCTTCTCAAGCGCGCTTGGCGCGTTCTCGGCAACCCGCCCAGAGCTAATTGAAGAAAGCACGCGCACCGTCGACGTCAAAGAGGAAACGCAGGCCTTCTACGCCATGATGGGCTATGAGACGAGCTTTGAAGGCTTGCCGATCTCCGGTAAGTTTGGGGCCCGCGTTGTGCAAACAGATGTGACGGCAACTGGCTATCGTCCTTCATTGATTGTGAATGGCGAACCGGGCGCGCTTTCACTCTCACGGGGTGATCTTGAGCAGTTTACCGTTGAGCATGATTACACACGGATATTGCCCAGTGCGATTGGGATTGTTGAGCTCTCAGACGACAAATTACTACGTTTGGGCGCTTTCCGCGCTATGTCGCGTGCTGACCCCGCGGATATGGGTGCGGGCCGTATTTTCCAAAGCGCTTTGGATGATGATGAAGAGGCTGCCACCGTCCAAGACTTGATCTCTCAAGTTACGGGCAATGGTAATCCCTCATTGGATCCGTTGATGTCTTGGAACTATGACATTGGTTTTGAATGGTATCCGAATGAAGACTCCATTTTTGCGCTCGGTGTTTATCACAAGTCGTTCCAAGGTGGGTTTACCAATGTGGTTGAGCAGGAAACCTATCTGATCAATGGCGAGCCGGTGACGTTTGATGTTAGCGGCCTGCAGCAAGTCAGCGATGAAACGAGCAGTCTGACCGGTTTCGAATTTACCGGGACGCACCGCTTTAGCTACTTGCCGGGTCTGTTCAGCGGATTGGGTGCGAAGATCAGCTATAACTATGTGGACTCAGACTTTGAGTTTGAAGACAGTCGTTATGGCGACATCTTTGAAGGTCAGGCAGATGGGACCTTCGTTCAAACAAATATCGGTATCATTGATCCGGGTGGGCTAGCAGGTCTGTCGGAACATACGTTGTCCGCCCAAGTCTATTACGATTGGGGCCCCCTCGATTTGCAAGTGAACTACAAATACCGTGATGATTACTTCCAGCCCTTTATTGCGGATGGTACGCGCCTGCGCTTTGTTGATGAAGTTGGTGTGTGGGAAGCGCGAGCGTCCTACAATGTGAACAAGAACTTCCGCTTAACAGTTGAAGGGATCAACCTCTTCAGCGAGCCCAAGAACCAGTTCGGCAACGTCCGTGATGACCTTTACGAGGTCAATGATTACGGCCCGAGAATTTTCTTCGGTGTTCGCGGCCGGTTCTAGTCTGGCCCTTAACTATTGTGCCCGGCGGTTTTCTATCGCCGGGCGGTTTTCTGAATATTGGTCAATGACCGGCGGCTAAAAACGGATCATCGTTCAAGCGCCGTTTTAAGAACAGGGTCAAATTCGATGCGTTGTGCTCTCATTGTTTCTGCTTTTGCCCTGACAGTCGCAGCGTGTACGCCTAATGGTAACGGGGCTGAGTCATCGCAACAGGATGGAATGGTGGCTTCGGCTGAGGCGTTGAAAGAGGCTGTGGCCTCTGCGCAACCCGGTGACGTCATCACGCTGGCAAATGGCACTTACACCGACCTAGAAATTCTGTTTCAGGGCGAAGGGGAAGTCGACAACCCCATCACTTTAGCGGCCGAGACAAAAGGCGAAGTCATCTTGACGGGCCAGTCAAACTTGAGACTGGCGGGCGAGCACTTGATTGTTGAGGGTCTGGTCTTTCGCGATGGTTACACACCAACGAATAGCGTGATCGAGTTTCGCCGCAACAAAGACACGCTCGCAAATAACTCTATTGTCCGCGATGTGGTGATAGATAATTTCACGAATCCAGAACGGTTCGAAACCGATTTCTGGGTGATGATGTATGGCCAGAACAATCGGTTTGAGAATAACCATCTGAGCGGCAAGGGCAATCAGGGCGTGACGATGGCGGTTCGGCTCAATACCGAAGCCAGTCAAGGAAATGGTCATGTCATCGCGAATAACTACTTTGGTCCTCGGCCTATATTAGGGTCGAATGGCGGGGAGACCTTTCGGATCGGGACGAGCCATTACTCTCTGACAGACTCTCTCACAGTGGTGGAAAACAATGTCTTTGACCGCACGAATGGCGAACTCGAAGTCATTTCGGTGAAATCAGGTCGGAATGAACTGCGCGGCAATCTATTCCTCGCGGCTCGCGGCACGCTGACCATGCGGCATGGTAATAATAATATCATTGAAGACAATGTGTTTCTCGGGGGTGGGGCAGAGCATACAGGCGGCATTCGCGTCATCAATGCGGGCCACCAAGTCCGCAATAATTACATGGAAGCCTTGACGGGGATTCGCTTTGGTGGAGCCTTTACCGTGATGAATGGCGTGCCCAATTCACCCATTAATCGCTACCATCAAGTCAAAGATGCTGTGATTGAAAATAATAGTATCCTGCAAAGTGATCGTATTCAGATGGGGGCTGGCAGTGATGCAGAACGCTCGGCAGTTCCGGTCGACACGACGTTTGCCCGAAACCTGATTGCACGCGACGCAGACGGCCCGGTTTTTCAGGTCTATGATGACATGTCCGGAATTGACTTTGGTGGAAATGTTGTCGCCGATCCCGGTGATCCCGTTTTTGAGGCCGGCTTTGACACGGTAGATCTTTCATTATCGCGGGCAGAAAATGGTCTACTTTATCCTCCAGCGGGCGTAGAGGCTGGCGTTTCGCGCGATCTTTCTGTGCTTTCGCTCAATGATGTCGGTGTGAGTTGGTATCCTAAAACTCCTGCCGAGGTTGCTTTTGGCTCCGGTTCGACAATCGCCGTACCTGCGGAGGAGGGGGTCTTGGCGGCGGCTCTCGAAACCGCAAAGGATGGAGATGTTCTCGCTCTGGCACCAGGGCGGCATACAGTTCGCCGGATCCTTAACTTGGATAGGTTGGTGACTATCTCTGGCGGCGGTGAAGCGAGTTTGGCGTTTGAGCGCTCGGCTTTGTTCCAGATTGAAAATGGTGGAAGCCTGCGCTTGGAAGGTCTTGATATTACGGGCGAAGACGCCCCGGATATGACAGGGAATGCCCTAATTCGGACAAGCCCTTATTCCATGATACAAAATTATCGGATAGAAATTTCAGACAGCACGATCCGTGATCTCGATGTAAATCGCTTTTTTGATGTGCTGCGTGGGGCGAAAAGCACCTTGGCGGATTATATTCGCTTTGAAAATGTTACGGTCGAAAACATTTCTGGCAGCGTGTTTAACTTCGATGACGAGATTGACGATTTCGGTCGGTATAATGCTGAATATATTACGGTCCTGAACTCTCAATTTAAAGACATTCAAGGCCCACTGGCGACGCTTTATCGCGGAGGTCGGGACGAAAGTACATTTGGCCCTCATTTTGAAATGAGAGGCTCCGTGATGGAGAATGTCGGTCGCGGCTCTCGTAATGTACGAGGAGTTTCCCTTTGGCTTCATGGTGTCCAAGATACTGACATTGTGGATAACGATATTCGCAACAGTGCGCCTTTCCAGATTGATCACACCGTGGGTGATCCCCAAACCGATATCACCGATAATCGTTTCGTTGATGTGCCGGCGCCAGTGCTGGCCGAAATAACAAGTGGCTTGGCCCCAACGATGCGGATCAGAAACAATGAGGGGCTGAACTAAAGATGCGCGCTTTTGCTGCAAGTTTCGCTGTTATGTCTTTCGCTCTTATCGGCTGTGCGGAAGCACCTGCCGAAAGTCTCAATGCGGTTTCGCCAAGTCTTGACATAACAAGTCATTCTGGGACGGGATCAAACGAGGCGTCTTACGGCGCGCTTTACAGCACGGCATTTGAAGCCATGCGATCGCGTATCGACGCAAAGCTCGATGCGCCGTTAAATGTTCCAATTCCTGTTGATGCGGGCGGCGGATTTACCCACGAACAGCATAAGCGCAATGCGCGCGATATGTGGGATGCGGGCCTGTTATATGAGGCCACGGGTGATGCTAAATATTCCGATCATCTGGTCCGGCTGCTTGATGCTTACGCCGCAATGTATTCGGACCTGCCGCTGCATCCGAAGCAGAAAGAACAAACACCGGGGCGCCTATTCTGGCAAAGTTTGAACGAAGCCTGGTGGCTGGTTCATGCGGCAAAAGGCTATGATAAAATCAGAGCTGATCTGGATGAAGAGACACGCGAGCGTTTAGAGGATCGGGTCTTCCATCCTGTCGCAGAATTCTTGTCTGAAGGTCAGCCCCAGACCTTCAATAAAATTCATAATCACGGGACTTGGGCAACGGCGGCTGTTGGCTTGACGGGTTATGCATTGGATCGACCCGATTATGTTGAAAAAGCGTTGTTGGGTCTGGATCTTTCCGGAGAAGGTGGATTTCTACGTCAACTCGACGTGCTGTTTTCCCCGGACGGATATTATAATGAAGGGCCTTATTATCAGCGTTATGCTCTGATGCCTTTCGTACTGTTTGCACAAGCGATCGAAGAAAACGAACCTGAGCGCCAGATTTTTGAACAGCGTGATGGCATCCTCAAAAAAGCGATCTACACAACGATACAGCAAAATTATGCGGGCCTGTTTTTCCCGATCAATGATGCGATAAAGGACAAAGATATCGCGACACAAGAATTGTTGCACGGCGTCGCCATCGCTTTTGAGCTGACGGGCGATAACAGTGTTCTATCCATTGCGGAAGCGCAGGGGCGTGTTGTTCCTACAAAGTCTGGTCGGGCCGTATCGACAGCGATTTCAAACGGCAATTCACAGCCCTTCGCCTATCGGTCTATGCGCTTATCCGACGGACAAAATGGCGACCAAGGGGCGCTCGATATTCTTCGCGAGTCTGATGATCCGAATGGCCTTGTCGCTGTTGCGAAAAATACTTCGCAAGGACTAGGGCATGGTCATTTTGATAAGATGGGACTGCTTGTATTTGACCGGGGTTATGAGATTTTGCGAGACTATGGTGCCGCGCGTTTTCTGAATATTGAGGCAAAGTATGGCGGGCACTATCTGCCGGAAAATAATGCTTATGCAAAACAGACGATTGCGCACAATGCCTTGGTTGTTGACCGGACCTCGCACTTTGACGGGCGGACGTCAGAGGGCAATAAACACGCTCCAAGCCTGGGGGCTTTTGTAACGTCTGACGCGTTAACCGCTACGTCAGCATCCATTGATACCGCTTATCCAGGTGTGACATTGACACGCCACGTGGCTCTTATTCGCGACCCCGCCCTCGAGGCCCCGATCCTGATCGATCTGATGAGCGCGGAGGGCGAAGCGACCCATGATTTCGATCTGCCTTTTCATTATAACGGGCAACTGATTGAGACTAATTATACCGTGAATGCCGACACTCAGGATCGCGATCCTCTGGGCGAAAGCAATGGCTATCAATATTTATGGAAAGTTGGCGAGGCGGAGTTGGACGAAGCCCTGGCACAGACGACAATCATTTTAGATCGTCGTTTCTACACTCTGACGAGTGCTGTGCCAGAAGGCACGGACCTGATCCTCGCCGAACTTGGGGCGAATGATCCGAACTTTAACCTGCGAAGAGAGCCAGCTCTAATCCTGCGGGGTAAGGGTCAAAGCTTTGACGTGGCAACCGTGTTCGAGCCCCATGGCGAGTATAATCCTACGGATGAGTTTACCTTGGCAAGCCGTAGTCAGATCAAGCAAGTTGAGCATTTTAAAGGGCAGGGGGCCCATATTGTTCGCGTCGAGCTGAAATCAGGCGAAACCATTGATGTCGGTCTATCGATAAATCCTGACAAAAGTGCTGAACATTCCGTTGAGGTTGGCGATCATTCCGTTATGTGGGCCGGACCTTACGCCCTATTCCCATCAACACAAACAAAGACAAAGCCTTAAGGTCCATCATGGACCTTTGGCGCTACAAGAGAGGAAACACATGTCAGAGTTCAACGGAAAGACAGTTCTCATTACGGGGAGCTCTCGTGACATTGGACGGGCCTGCGCCGTCGCATTTGGCGCTGACGGTGCCAATGTTGTTATCAATTACAATAGTAATAAGGCAGCGGCAGACGACGCGGTTGCCGCTGTAGAAGCTGCGGGCGGCAAAGCGATTGCCGTCAAAGCAGACGTGACCAAGAAATCCGATGTGGATGCGCTCGTTAAAGCGACCCTCGATGCGTTTGGTGGAAAGATTGATGTCCTTGTGAACAATGCGGGCGGCCTCGTTGCGCGGAAGAAACTGCCTGAAATGGACGAAGACTTTCTCAATTGGGTCATGCAGCTAAACTTCACTTCTGCCTTTATGGTCACGCAAGCTGTTGTGCCGCATATGCCTAATGGATCGGCCATTGTGAACTTAGGCAGCTTGGCTGGCCGGGACGGGGCCGGCGGCGGTGCCACGGCTTACGGCGCCTCCAAAGGGGCGTTAATGACGTGGACGCGGGGTTTATCCAAAGAGTTGGGTCCTGACGGGATTCGTGTCAATGGGCTTGCGCCCGGAATGATTGATACGACGTTCCACGATACCTTTACGCCAGATGCGGCGCGTCGGAATGTCGAAGCCAGTGTTCCGCTTCGTCGTCAAGGCACGTCAGAGGATTGCGCAAATTTGGTCTATTTTTTGGCGTCTGATAAGTCAGCTTATCTTACAGGGGCCAATGTCGATATTAACGGCGGAATGGCCTTCTCATAAATATGTCTAATCTGGATCATATCTCCCGTGCCTTTTTATCGGCGCGTCGTGAAGCCGCTGCGCTAACTGACTTTCCCGGAAATATTCCACAGGATTTGACTGCCGCCTATGCGGTTCAGGCGAAGTCTATTGCGGATTGGGGTGAACCTGTTGTGGGCTATAAAGTCGGGGGCATTCCGCCGCATTGGCGCGAACAATATCCGAGCCCTTGGCTAGCGGGTCCCGTTTTCCCGTCGCTTGTTCATCGGGTCGATAACCACGGAACGATCGATATCCCTGTTTATGCGGGCGGGTTTGCAGCTTTTGAGCCTGAATTGGTGTTTACGCTCGGAGGCCTCTCAGCGCTTAAAGGCCCGATTGAAACGGTCGACGAGGCGAAGCCATTTGTCAAAGCCGTCCATATTGGAGCCGAAATTGCCAGTTCACCGTTTGGCGATATTAATGACTGTGGCCCCGGGTCGATCATCAGTGATTTCGGCAATCAATCGGGCGTCGTCATGGCGCAAGAAATTGACGTGGCGTGTCTTGACCGGATTACGGATATTCATTGCGCAATGACCATTAATGGCGAGAAGATTGCGCAGAAAAGTCCGGCGGATGGGGATGCCGGCCCACTCGGCGCGCTACGCTTTTTGCTCAATCATATCCTAGCCCATCCGCCATCCATGGGCCTGCCTGACGAAATCATACTGTCCAGTGGGGCCATTACGGGCGTGCACAGATCTGTGCCAAGTTCCACAGGACATATGGATTATGGTCCGCTCGGCTCTTTGACAGTCGTGATGACGGAACGCGAACCCTTATCAATCAATTTGGCCTAGCGTGAGGAAAGTGGAAAACACTCGCGCTTGAAATTGTCACCGGTGTCTAACCTGCGCCACTTCGCATTAGCGACGACGCGGCTCTGACATCATTCGAAGAACAGGACCTTTCATCATGTCTGATTTTCTAAGCTTTGGCGAAATCATGTTGCGTTTGCGCACGCCGGGCTATGAGCGCTTTTTCCAAAGCCCGCAATTTGAGGCGACATTTGGGGGCGGGGAAGCCAATGTGGCTGTGTCGCTTTCAAATTACGGGTTCGACGCGGCCTTCATCTCTGCCTTGCCGGATAATGATATCGGCCAAGCGGCGGTTAATAGCTTGCGAGGGCTCGGCGTGAATACGGAGTTCATTCAGCGCCAAGGCGACCGGGTCGGGATCTATTTCTTGGAAACAGGTGCAAACCAACGCCCATCCAAAGTCATCTATGATCGCGCACGGTCATCGATTTCTGAAGCCAAGCCGGGTGACTTTGACTGGCCGACTATTTTTAAAGGCGCAAAATGGCTGCACATTACGGGCATCACACCAGCCCTGTCCCAAGACAGTGCGGATCTGTCGATGGAATGTGTGAAAGCGGCCCAGAGGGCGGGTCTGACGGTCTCTTGCGATTTTAACTTCCGGGGCAAGCTTTGGAAATATGGTAAGACGGCACCGGAAGTCATGCGCGACCTCGTCAAATATGTCGATGTAGGCATCGCCAATGAAGAGGATTGTCAGAAGTCGCTGGGTATTTCCGTTGATGTGGACGTCGAAAGCGGCTCCGGCCATCTGGATACGAGCAAATATGAAGAGCTGTCCTCCAAAGTCCTCGATATTTATCCTGACATGAAAACGATCGCAATCACGCTGCGTGCGGCGGTCAATGCCAACATTAACGGCTGGCAGGCCTGTATGCGTCACCGCGGCGGGGATTTCCTCTTATCAAAGAAATATGAGCTAACGGATATTGTCGACCGCGTTGGCGGCGGGGACAGCTTTGCTTCAGCCTTTATTGCAGGCCTGAACCTGTATGACGATCCGCAGGAAAGTCTTGAGTTCGCCGTGGCGGGTTCAGCGCTTAAGCACTCCATCCTAGGCGACTACAATCGCGTCTCCCGGAAGGAAGTCGAAGCCCTGATGGGCGGTGATGGCTCTGGCCGTGTGCAGCGTTAAAGAGACTAACGTCTCCTAATGAACGTGCTAATATATCATCCAAGGCAATTTGGGGTCTCAAGTCTAATATACCTTGCCTTGGCTTGGGCTCTTTTGTTTTTGCCATTATCGGCTCAGGCCCAACTCCTACCTTCGGCGATCGTCAACCCAAGTTTTGAGACCGATTTCAAAGGCTGGTCTACTGAAGGGCGTGGCCAAGGTTTGGCAATGTCTAGCGATGCCGCGTCGGGTCAGGCAGCCGCAAAGATCGAAAACAAAGCTGGCGTGTTGCAACAGCGTCTTCAAACCGCAGGCCCTGGCACGTATACGTTGACGGTCCAAACGAAAGGCCCGGGTCTTATCGGGGTGAAAATTGGCGAAAGGATCGTGTTTGAGCGATCAAAGAAACACCGGAAATTTGTCCCGCTCTCCGTCAGTTTTACTCTTGCAAACGGTGAGAGCGCGATCATGTTTTTGGGCTATGGCGGTGATACGGTGCGTTATGACGATGTTAGCCTACGCCTGGATGAGAGCGCGGATGTCAGCCCGTCAATTGCGCGGACAGCCGGAAATGGAATGAAACGTCTGATCGCCGGGGTTCCACCCTCGCAAAACTTCGACTTGCTCGGCTGGTATTTGTCAGTGCCAACGGACACGGACGGGAATGGTCGATCAGATACAATTTCTGAAAGAAAACTCGCCGGCGGTTATGAAGATAAGCGGTTCTTCTTCACTGCGCCGGATGGCGGCATGACGTTCCGTGTACCTGTGAAAGGATTTAAGACATCTCACCGCACGAAATTCACGCGCACAGAGTTACGCCAAATGTTGCGCCGGGGGGACACTTCTATCAAAACGAGGAACGAAAATGGGCGGCCAAACGCCAATAATTGGGTGTTCTCTTCCGCGCCTCAGGCTGCGCAGGATCTAGCCGGGGCCGTTGACGGCGTTATGGAAGCCGAACTCTCCGTTGACCACGTTACGACAACGGGTGTTCCGCATGAGAGAGGTCGTGTTATTATCGGCCAAATCCACGCCAAAGATGATGAGCCGATCCGCCTCTATTATCGTAAATTGCCCCACCATGAGCGTGGTTCTATTTACTTTGCACATGAGCGGATTGGGCAACCTGATGACATCTATGTCCACCTTATTGGCGATCGCAGAAATGGTGCAGAGGAACCCGAAAATGGCTTTAAGCTGGGCGAACGATTTGGCTACCGAATTGAAGTCCAAGGAAACACATTACGGGTGGAGATCACGCAAGACGGCGTTCTCCGCGCGTCTGAAACCTTGGATATGACAGGCAGCGGATATGATGTGCTCGATGACTATATGTATTTCAAAGCTGGCGTTTATAACCAAAATCACACCGGTGATCCTGAGGACTATGATCAGGCAACTTTTTACCGTTTAGAGGTCAGTCACGATCAATAGGCTTTTGGCCGAAGGTCTTCGACGATGCGGAACGTCTCGCAAACCAGCAGCATCTCCGGATCAAACCCGCCATTACGGTCAAAATAGGCGCGGTGATCCGCGCGCCATTCGTCCAGATTTTCGTTTTCACCTTCCTGTTCTGCAAATTCCCAAGTGACACGGGAAAACGGCATCGTCTTACAGTCCGTGATTTCTAGAATTAGCTCGGCTTCACCTTTAAATGACAAAACATATTGCAGCTGCCCGATATGGGGCAGGCTCTCTTGGTCCTCTTCATAGAAGCGCAACGCCGACACAGTTGCGGTCTTTTTTCCTGATCGAATAAGTTCAATAAGTTTTTCGGACAAAGCGGCGCTGTCGCCGAAGCGTGTCTCTACGGCCTTTGGGTGGCGCCGCAAAAGAGCGGCGACTTCTGAGCTTGTTTCAGAGTGTTTGGAAATTGCCTGCCGCCGTTTAAAATAGGGGCCTAGAGTGGTCGCGGACTATCATGAAAGACTTCGCGCATCAGAGGAATGAAGCTCTCTAGCGGATCGACTTCAAAGTCCGGGTCAAAGGCGGGTGCGTCCCATTCATCGACGAGTTTTACGGCCAGAGGGTACCAGCTTTCATTGTCCCACTGCTTGCGTAGGTCTGTTGGCGCACCAAGGTAGTGGTAGTAATGTTCGCCCTGGAAAGCCTGATGGTTATAGATCACGTGATAGCTGTCCTCGGAAATGTAGGGTCGCATCATTTCCGCAGCGATCGGGCCGTGGTTCGGAACGTTTATGACTTTGGCGATGTCATGGCAGAGGGCGATGACGATATGTTCCGTGGACGCGCCAGAGCGCCGTGCAAGCGTTCCGCACATCAGGGCGTGTTGGAGTTGATCGCAGCCAAAGCCCAAAGTCGCGTCTTCCAACTGCCGTAGCATGGCGATGAAGCGATCGGCCGTTTTGCTGAAATCCTTCTTATGCGCCGCACCGATGATTTTCCAATCGTCGAGCGTGCCGTCCTGCATTCTCGTAAATTTAGCCTGTTGGCCATCCAGTTGTGCCGTGTCGGACATCATGGAGTCCATCTGGTTCTGATCGATGTCTAGTGCGGTCATACGGAAATCTCCCCAAGCTTTTGGCGCATCATATCAGAAATAGGTACAGGACGTCGCGTTTTTTCGTTAACATAGACATGGGTAAAATGGCCACGTGCTGCCGTTTCAATCGCGTCACCTCCAAACAAGCCGATTTCATATGTGACTGACGAGCTCCCAATCCGTGTGACGCGTAGTCCGGCATGGATCAGATCGGGAAAGGCAATCGGTGCGAAATAACTGCACCCGGTTTCGACGACGAGGCCAATCGTTTCGCTTTTGCCGATTTCAAGCAATCCCGCTTCAATTAGCCATTGGTTCACCACCGTATCGAAGTAAAAGTAATAGACGCTATTATTGACGTGACCGTAAACATCATTGTCCGCCCACCGTGTGGGCATGGGTTGGAAATGGCGATAGCTATCGCGATTGTCGGGGTTGAGGCGCATTGGCACGTCCATCTTTTTGATCATTGCAGCCGCGCTCACCCGCGCGTGAGGTCGAGTTGATCATCACGCACGCGCTTGTGCAAACGCGTGATTTAATACCGCCTGGTTAAACAGATAACGGCCTTTCATCAACAATCCGTCCGATCCCGGACAAAGCTAGGCTCTTTCTCATGAAACTCATTTCCTCTGCCGCTCTCGTCAGCGTAATCACCGTTTTAGCGGCTTCAACATCGTCCGCCCAAGTTGAAGACGTCTACGTCTCTGGCAGTCTAGGAGCGAGTTTTGCTTCTGATGTCGAATTTGAAGGCGTGCAGGCACCAGAGGCCGGTATTCCCGGCGTGCCGGGCGCACCTGCGTCGGTTGGGGCCGATTTTGATACGGACCTGACTTATTCTGTCGCCATTGGGGCGAGTTGGCCAGAACGATATAGCTTTGGTCCCTTGAAACCCCGGTCTGAAATTGAACTCAACTTTTTTGAAGCTGATGTCGACGGGGGCGAGTTTAATGGCGGCAACCAAGTATTTGGCGGCGACCTCAGCGCGACATCGCTATTCGTGAATAGCTATTTTGATATTCAATTCGACCCCAATGCGCGTTTAGTGCCCTATATCGGCGGTGGGTTTGGCCTGTCAGATGTCGATGCCAATATAACCTATTTTCCGAACAACGGCGTTGCGAATGCCCCGACCTTTGCTGTCCAAGGCGGGGGCACCGAACTGGCGTCGCATTTCACAGGCGGCATGACTTTGAAAGCGAACGATAAGATCGATATCTTCGCGCAGGCTCGCTACCTCACTATTTACGAAGCGGACGCGGAACGACGCTTCATCGCCGGTGGTGCTGACGGGTTTTCGGCCGCCGTCGAAGATACGATAAACGGCTTCGATCTCAGCACGGGTCTCCGGTTTAAATTCTAGGCTATCGTTTCGTAGATTTTAATGATGTCCGCGTGAGTCATCTCACGCGGATTATTTCGCAAGACGCGGTCCTTTGTGATGGCATCATCGGCCATCATAGGGATTGCCGTGACTGGAATGTTGACCTCACTTAAACGCCGCTGAACCTTCACCCGGCTTTGAAGATCTTCAATCTTGTCAATCAGACCTGCAGGGGATGCAGGAATGCCGAGGTCCGTAGCGATTTCTGAATACCAGCGTTTCGCGCGCTCTTCCTGTGCGTTAAATTTCATCACTTCGACCATGACGAGGCTGTTGGAGAGGCCGTGCGGGACGTGGAAAAATCCACCCAACGGATAGGCAAGACCATGAACCGCGCCGACGGGTGCATTGCTAAAGGCCTGACCCGCCAGCATCGCCCCGATCAGCATATCATTGCGCGCTTCGACATTATTTGGATAATTGACCGCTTCTGGCAGGGCGCGGGTTAGCTTGCGTAATGCCGACAAGGCGAGGGCGTCACTAATCGGGTTTTTCTTATGCTGGCTGGTATAGGCTTCGATTGCGTGGACCATGGCATCGATGCCCGTCGCCGCTGTGATATGTCCCGGCAGGCCAAAGGTCAGCTCTGCATCCAGTAAAACCCTGTCGGCATAGAGTGGATTAGACACAACCGCATTCTTGCTGTTCTCGCCCGTCGTAATGATTGCGACGTTCGTCACTTCGCTACCCGTGCCGGATGTGGTGGGGATCAACAGGAGGGGCAGGCGGATACCTGAGGCCACGTCCACGCCATAGATCGCTTCAATCGGCTCTTCATTCGCGGCGAGGTAGGCGATGACTTTCGCCGTATCCATCGGCGAGCCGCCGCCAAAGCCGATGACGAGCCCTGCGCTAAACTGCCGGACGGCCTCTGCGCCTTTGACGACGATGGCTTCCGGCGGGTCAGCGACGACATCATCAAAGATCATCAACTGATAGCCCGCATCCTGTAGCGCTTCGATGCCAGGGTCGAGCAGCCCCAATGCGTGTACACCTTTATCAGTGATGATGGCGATGCGTTTGTTTGTTGGAAGGTCCGCAACATGCGCGTCCAGCCGCGCCGTTCCGCCGGGTTCAATGCGAATGTCAGAGACGGTGCGGAAAGTGTGCATAGAAATAGCTTAGCCGCGACGGCTTCGCGTGTCACCTTTCGGAAAGAGGGAGTATACTAAGTTTCACTTTTTCTGAAGCGGACGTCGATCTGATTATGTTCCCCATATAATTCTTTAGTGAGCGGTGTCTTGCATTCTTTGGATTGCTTAGTCGTGTTGGTCGCAAAAACAAAACCTAGCCGATCTAACTCATTTAGAATTGATATACTCCGCTGCGGCCTCCGCAGTCTCAAAACGTTTTATCGTCGCGCCTGTTTTATCCCTGATGACGAAAGTAGCTGGAGACGAGACGACTCTTCTTCTGATGGGCTTGCACCTTGTGATATCCCCAGTGGACATACCCCCCGAACGGGGTTCATGCGCTTGATAGGAAATGCGCCTGGTCACGGGAGGAATATTGCGAAGCGTCACTTTTGCGGCTGTCTTGACGGTCCCATCCCGATTAAACGTCACGGGCTTCACCGAAACCTCAACCGATCCTTCCTGAACAATCACTGTGTCAGTTTTTGGTGGGAATGCCTGGAGGTCCCCCCGCTCTATCGCGGTAAGCCATTGTTCACATGCAGTGTTATCAACAATAGTCGAGAATTTAGGTGGGGTGATTTCGAGAACAAGCTCATCTCCAATTTCGTAAGTATGAGGCGCGACATCGCACGACGCGAGAAACGCCGTCATAAGGTAAAGAGCAAAGTCGGACCTAAGCCGCATCGCTTTTTCCCAGAGGCTCGAAAGCAAACGACGAGTCGCTTTGAAACGTCCAACCCGGAGAGGCTTTCATCGGGCGATAATCCTCGTACCCGGCGCGGGCGGGGTTTCCTTGGGCCCGGCGAAGCATTGCGCGTGTTCCATCCAGCGCTGGGCGACATCGCCGACACAGGTAAGGCCGACATCGGCGAAATTCCGGCATTGTGTCACGACTTGGCAGAAGCTTTCCGCTGGGCCCTCGACGCGATTATCGTCTTGTCGATCATTCCATTCCCAAATCGCGCCGGACGGGGCCGTCAACCGCACATAAGGTTTGGGGCGGGGCGGTTCCCATCCATTGACCTTATGGCTCCACGAATACGTCGTGACGCCCAAATGGGCGACATTTTTGATCCGGTCAGCGTTTTCGCGGCGGACGCCCAGGACGTCATAGATCGCTTGCGTGTGCGCCCAATGTTCCATTTGCCGCGCAATAATGCAGGACCGCGCGCTCATGTCCGGGCCAAACCAGCGCAGCCGCGCGTCAGTGTCGGCCTTTGCAAAGCGCTCGACCATGGCGGGGAAATAGTCCCGCCAAGCCTGATAGGTTTCGATCGCAGGGGTGTCGCCAAACCATTCGTGCTGCAACGCCAAATGCCCCGCTTGCATGTGCGGTAGGATTTTGCCGCAAAAATCAAGAAACGCCGCGTCACTCTCCAAAGCCTTATCCGCGGCAATGTTGAACAGATGCAAATGTTCCACGATCTCGCCAATGGTCCAAGATTTAAACCCTGTTTCCCGTGCGAAATCATCAGCCCTAAGCGGCGAGAGCAGGGCGTCGATCGCCTCGCATTCTTCGCGGAAATCGTCTGCCGCTTGCATCAGGTCGCCCAGTTCGGTTTGCGTTTTTCTAAGAAGCTCGCCACGCCCTCGCGCCCTTCATCTGAGAGCAGGCATGTGGCGAAACTATCCGCCGCACGGTCGAGCGCGTCCTCACGCGATAGACCCGCGCTTTGCAAGATCAGCGCTTTGGTCGCTGCAATCGCGCCGGGGGCGCAGCGTAGAACGCCTTTGCGGATATTGGCTTCAATCGCGTCGAGATCGTCCGTGGCAAAATCCGCCAGCCCGATGCGGACGGCTTCCGTCCCGTCAAACCGCGCGCCCGTCAGCATGATCCGTCGGGCTGTAGAAAGCCCAGCCCGCGCCACCACAAAGGGCGCGATCTGCGCCGGCGGAATGCCGATCATGGTTTCGGTCAGGCTGAACTTCGCGTCGGGAGTGGTGGCAATTACGTCGGCTGCGCACATCAGGCCCAACCCGCCCGCGATAGCTGCGCCCTCGACCAAAACGACCGTCGTGACAGGCAACTGATTAAACCGATCCAGCATCGTTCCGATACGACGATTGAATGCGGCGACGTCGGCGTGGGGGCGTTTCTGATAGGCGGTGAACGCTTTCAGGTCGCCACCCGCGCAAAACACGCCATTGCGCCCGCGTAAAGTGAGGCCGCGAATGTCAGGGTCAGCCTCAACCTGATCATACGCCGCCATCATCTCGTCGATCATCTGATCATTCATGGCGTTGCGAACGTCCGGACGGTCGAGCCAAAGCGTGGCCCAATTTTCGGTGATTTTGAGGTCGGTGGTCATGCGCTTCGCATATTCGAGGTTCGGCCCGCTTGCAAAACAGAGATATGATAATCACAAGAAATTGTAGCACTTGACGTTAACGTCAACTTGCATTGCTGCGACAACCCGTCCAAAGAGCGCCGGAGTTTATCAATAACCAGCCCGGAGTCCTCCCCATGCGCGAAGCTGTCCTTGTTTCTACCGCCCGTACGCCCATTGGCCGCGCCTATCGCGGGGCGTTTAACGCGACCCCGTCGCCGACACTCGCCGGACACTGCATCGATCACGCCGTGAAGCGCGCGGGTGTCGATGGCGCCGAAGTCGCAGACGTGGTCATGGGCTGTGCCTTGCAACAAGGTGTACAGGTCACTGTGGGCCGGAACGCCGTGCTGGCATCCAGCCTGCCCGTGACCGTCCCGGCCATGAGCGTTGACCGGCAGTGTTCGTCTGGCATGGTCGCGATTGGCATTGCCGCGCGCAAGATTATGTGCGGCGAGGTCGATATCGCGATTGGTGGCGGCGTTGACAGCATCTCTATGGTCCAAACGCCCGAAATGCGTGTTGCGCCAGACCCTGCGGTCGTCGCCAAGCACCCGGCCGCTTACATGCCCATGCTGCAAACGGCGGAAGTGGTCGCTGAGCGCTATAACGTCAGCCGCGAGCGGATGGACGAATACTCCCTCATGTCGCAGAAACGCACACATGCCGCGCAGGAAGCGGGCGCGTTTGACGACGAAATCGTGCCGCTGGCCTCCACTATGATGGTCAAAAACAAAGAGACAGGCGAGATTTCAAAGCAAGACGTGACGCTCGAAAAAGACGAAGGCAATCGTCCGTCGACCACACTAGAAGGACTGCAAGGTCTGAAGCCCGTGCTCGGTCCCGACAAGACGATTACGGCGGGGAATGCCTCGCAGCTTTCAGACGGCGCGTCAGTCTCTGTCCTCATGGATGCGAAGACCGCCGAGAAGCGCGGGCTAGAGCCGCTCGGCTATTATCGCGGCATGGCTGTGGCTGGGCTGGAGCCGGACGAAATGGGTATTGGTCCGATCTACGCCGTGCCGAAACTGCTCGCCCAAGCGGGTCTGAAAATGGACGAT
>CAZSUW010000001.1:91259-99638 GCA_964610115.1 uncultured Algimonas sp. | reverse complement strand
CGGCCATCATCGCGCCAATGGGTTTCAGCTTGCGGCGCTGACAGGCGCAAGAGAATATGATCCGCCGTATTCAAAGCGTCAGTGATTTGCCGGACTAATCCATCAGGGTCGAGGCGCACGACGGCACGGGCGCGCTGCATACGCCCACTGGAATCAGCGAGGGCTTTCGGGCGCGGCATGAAGGGGATACGAAGTCGCGTTTGGGTCAGCGCATGGATGCCCGCCAGCCCAACCGCGCCCCAAAGCGCAAGACCTACACCCTGCACTAAGCCCGCCAGACCCAGCACACCCGCGCCTGCATAAAACAGCGAGTCACGCGCACTGATCGTCCAATCCTGCTTCGTCGCCACTTCGTCCCAAAGAATATCCGCATGGCTCGCCCGATCAATCAGACCGGTTCCAGACTTTACAATCTCGATGAGCCATTGCCCGGCGCGTTGTAGGGCAGGGTCGTCAGTCGATCGCGCATAGCGTGCAGCCGTGCGGTCGAGCAGACGTCGAATATCGCCAACCGCTTCCGCCGGGCTTTGTTCCGGGTTCAGCCGCAGGGCTTTCGCTTCTGCCGCAAAATGCTGCGACAGGCTCAGCGCGGGTAGGTTTTCGCTCTCACTCACACCGCTGATGTCGGAAGACTCAGCGAAACTGTCAAGCGAGCTGAAATGGCTTGTCAGTTTCCATTCATTCGCCTTCGTCGTCGCCCGCTGTCAGGGCCGCGACCAGACTTGGCCCTTGCGCGGTTTTCAACGCCGCGCAAAGCGAGATGCGTTCTTCGACTTGTGCGAGGCTGCGTTCATAGCCCGGGATAAGGCTTGAATTCCGGCGATAGAAAGCATCGACCTCATTGCGGCGATCCTCTGTGCAGAAACCACCCGCGGTGAGCGGCGCGCGACCGCGGCGCACATCGGGCACGCGCGCGGTCAGGTAATCCGCGAAGTTTTCTTTATACCACCCCCAGACGCGATCCCCATGCGCTTCATTATAGAGCAGGCCGCCAAGCAGCGTCCCGGCTTGACGGCCCGTAATGGCATTATCTGCGTCCAGCGCGATTTCCAGCAAACGATCCGCCTGATCGGTGAGCGGCGTTTCCGTCAGCGCGCCCAAAGCCGCGCCTTTCTCTAGCGGCGATCCTGTTGAGGCCAGGCCCAGTAAGGGTTCAAATCCGGTTTCCGGCTGCTGTCGCATCAGCACGTCAAAGGCCGATCCGAGACTGTTAGAGCGCACGGCGGCCTTATCGCCTTCGTCCAAGCCCAAATAAACCCGGGCTTGGGACAGCAGATCGGCTTGCACCTCCTCATCATTGCCAATCCCGGCCAGCATCGCGCCGAGCGTCGGGGCAAGCAGATTGCCTTCGATCGTTTCAGTGCCCAAAGTGCTTCGGTACCGCTCCCCATAAGTCTCGCGGACATATGCGGCCAGCCCCTCACGCGCGTCCGGGAATTGGGCATAGACAAAACCGAGCAAGCTGGTCGAGCCGCTGGCGACGTCATACTCCGGATGTTGAGCAAAGGCCTGCATCCCGGTTAGGAAGGTCTGCGCGTCGACCGCGCCAGCGCGAAACGCCGCCACAAGGCTGTCTTGAGTCACGAGCGCTTCTTTGGTCGAAAGCTGATCGAGATTGTCGATCAGCGCCGCCCAGCCGTCCGTGTCCAGCGTGAAACGGTAATAGCCGGCGCCATCTGCATTCGGCATGATATAAGCCGGACAGGTTTGGTCCCGCAGGGGAATATCAAGAACACCGCTATCGCTTTTCAAAAGGTCGCAAGATTTAACCTGCGCCTCTTCTTGAGATGTCTTTGCACAGACAGGAATTTCCCATGTCTGGCCTTGTGTAACCGTCGATCCCAAAGGCGCGTAACGAGACTGCGAGATCGTGAGGGGCGCTGTGATCGTACCCGCTTCACAATCGAAAGACGCACTCACCAAAGGCAAACCCGGCTGATCGACAAAGCTCTTCATCGCGCTGACCACGTCCGGATTATCTGATCCATCCGCAATGCTTTGGAAAAAGTCATTCGCCGTCGCCACGCCGTCGGCATAGCGCTCCATGTGTAGGCGGATGCCGGCTTGAAACGCGTCCGGGCCGACATAACTTTCAAACATATCCAGCACGCCGCCGCCTTTGCGATACGTAATGCTGTCAAACTGATCCATGACGCGCTCTGAGCGCGCCAGCGGTTCGCGTACGCGGCGGGTCGACGCGAGCGAGTCCGTGTTCATCGCACCCAATGAGGCGCGCAGCGTATTATTGTCAAAATTCCCGTCCGGCTGCCAAAGCGTCGTGCCTTTATTGCCCATCCACGTGGCGAAGGCTTCATTCAGCCAAATATCTTCCCACCAAACGGGCGTGACCAGATTGCCAAACCACATATGCGCCAGTTCATGGGCGTGGACGCGGGCATAGGCGCGCTTTTGGGATAGCGGCGCGTTTTCATCAAGAAGCAAGAGATATTCGCGGTAAACGATCAGCCCCGGATTTTCCATCGCGCCAAAGGCATAGTCCGGCGCGGCGATCACATCGAGCTTCTCATAAGGATATTCTGTGCCGAAATATTCTTCAAACGCGGTCAGCAATCCGTCCGTATTTTCCAACGCATATTGCAGGCGTTTGCCTTCGCCCTTTGCCGCAATACCGCGTAGTTTTAGTGGACGCCGGCGAACAGAATTGGGCGGAATATCTTCATATTCAACGACATCGTAAGGCCCGACCGCGAAGGCCACTAAGTAAGTTGGCAGAGGCCGCGTCTGCGCAAATTCGTGACGGATCATATTATCACCCAGCGGCAGTTCGGCCGTCTTCGGCGTATTGGAGACAACCACATTCCCGTCAGGCGCGGTGATCGACAACGTGAACGGTTGTTTGAAACGCGGTTCGTCAAAGCCGGGAAAAGCTTGTCGGGCCGCAATGGGCTGCATCTGGGTCACGATATAAGCGTCAGCACCCCGCACCACTTTATAGGCTGAATTGAGGTTCTGATTATAAGGCGTTGTATAGGCCATGCGGAGCGTCGCCGTGCCTTCGGGCACTGTCCTCTCCGCGCGCATCCAGGCGAGGCCAGACGGGGCTTCGCTCTCTGGGACTGGATCAAAGGCAAGCGCAATATCTTCGTTGTCGATAGAAATCGTCGCCTCGGTCACGTCAATGTCGCGCGCATGTATCCAAAACCCATCTGTGTCTTCATTGACGATGACGTCGATTTCGACCGTTCCGCTCATCCCGTCCTGCTTGGGATCAATCACCATATCCAAGCGGTAAGCCGTTGGGCTGATCGTAGTCGGCAGCTGCGCATGCGGCACATTATTGCGAGACGCCTCTCCCATCGGGGCGTTTATAACAGGCGCTTCAACACGCGCCGGCGCTTTATCCTGTTCACTTGACGAAGACGTTGGCGCAGTAGGGCTACAGGCTATGACGGCGAGGCTCGCCGCAGACAGGAAAAGGGCGCGGGTCATAGACACTCCAAACACTAATTAGGCCAAATCAAATATCGCCGCTTGCGGATTGCGGAAAGCTTGGTCTTATTCAGACGACGCTTAGCCTGCCAAAAATGGGGACGCTACAGGCACTGTCATGACATTGCGTTGCCGATCCGAGAAAGGAGGCATGTGAAATTGAGTAATAGTATAACGGGATATATGTGCTAAAGCGCTGCGATGTCCGGTTTTACGCCTACAGAAGGAACGCTGGCGCAAGCTGGACGGGATGATCGTTTTGATCTGATCTCTCGCCGTGGACGACCAGGTCGGCTTGCCCCTGAAGGCTCTGCCCGCATTACGCGGCGGATTACGGCGCTGGCGCTGGCGCTAGGCATAGCCATGGCGGCGGGCAAATTATGGCTATTCTTACTGACAGGGTCTGTCGGGGTCATGGCAACCTTGGTCCATTCTGTGTTGGATATTGTCGCTGCCGGATCGAGTTTTGTCGCGGTCCGTATCGCCGCATTAACCCCGCGAAAGAGCTACCGGTTTGGGTTCGGTAAAGCCGAGAGCTTTTCTGCCGTTTTCCAAGTCTGCCTAATCGCTCTGGCCGCCATCCACCTATTAGGGGCATCATTGGAGGCGCTAAATCCGGATACCTTAAACGCCGCAACGATTACCAGCGTCGCCCATGCTGATCACGCCGATCATGCCGGCCATTTCGGACACGGACACGGACATAGTCATGCGGTTAAACCGACGACGACCGCCATTATTGTTCTGGGTTTCTTTTCTGTGCTGACGATCTGGCTGATGATTGCACAAAGCTGGGCCATTCGGGCTACAGGATCTGTGGCCGTGCGGGGCGACCGCGCCCATTATATGGCCGATCTTTTCGGTAATTTATTCGTTATGGCCGCGCTAGCCATCGCGACATTTACAGAGGCACATTGGGCCGATCCTGTTGTCGCTGCCGGACTTGCGCTCTGGTTGCTCTGGACGGGCTACCGCGTGGCCTCTCACGCCTGGGCGCAATTAATGGACCGTGAATTGGCGGAGGATGACCGCAAGCTCATTCGCGGACATGTTATGACCGACCCGCGCATTCGGGCGGTAACCAATCTTCGCACCCGCGCATCTGGTCCGCATTTACACATGCAAATGCGCTTAGACTTGGACGCGCACCTCTCCCTTTCGGACGCGCATGATGTTGTTGTGGCCGCCGAAAAGCGGCTTATGACCGCGTTTCCGTCCGCGGATATTCTCATTCATCCGCACCCTGTGGGCTGCGCGGAGGCGCATGGGAATGTCCGGTTTCACGTGCACAACTAAGGCCCTTACCCGTCGTGGATCGGCTGCATTTTTTGGCAATATTAACCGTCTGCTAACCACAGCTTTTAAGGCTTCATTTGCTATAAGCCGCGCATGATAGAGCGCTTATGCGCGTCCTTTATCACTATCCGTTGCATCCGGGCTCCCGCGCCGTCCGTCTCTGCTTTGCCGAGAAGAAACTTAAGCTACGCGAAGACATCATCGACCCTTGGTCACCCTCTGATGCGTTTCTAGAATTAGCGGTCGAAGGGGTCCCACCTGTCCTGACCGATTTAACACCGGATGGTCCCGTCACAATCATCGGTACACAGGCTTTGTGTGAATATGCCGATGAAGCCAGCACACGAAATCCGCTTCTGCCCGGGGACCGTGTCGCGCGTGCCGAAGTTCGCCGCCTCTGTGCATGGATGAATGAACGCTTTGATACAGAGGTGAATGCGCGACTGCTCTCTGAAAAGTTAGAGACAACGCGGATGGGCGGTACACCGGATACAGCCTTTCTGCGCGAAGGGCGGGCGCATTTGCGCGCCCATCTGGAATATCTGAACTGGCTACTGCAAAACCGCGACGGTCTGGCGGGTCCGGCCTTCACGCTGGCCGACATTATGGCGGCCGCGCATTTATCCTGCTTGGACTTTCTGGGCGATATTCCCTGGCGTGACTGGCCAGAAATCCACAACTGGTATGCCCGCCTGAAAAGTCGCCCCTCTTTCCGGCCCCTTCTGGCTGACCGGATTCCGGGACTACGTCCCCCGCGCCACTATACCGATCTGGATTTTTAGTGTCCTCCCTTCCCGTCAGCGTCACGCGCCGTGCCATCGATCTGGGATTTACCCCGCCTTATGTCGCACGATTGTCGGACTTTGAGGCGCAGCTGGGGGAGTATCTCGCGGACTTCGTCGCCCAAGGGCGTCACGGGTCTATGGACTGGCTGGCGGAGACATTGAACCGCCGTTGTCATCCCCAAGCGCTCTGGCCTGACGCCAAAAGCGCGGTCGTGCTTGGGATGAATTACGGACCCGAGACCGATCCTCTGCTGACACTGGACCAACGGGACCGGGCGACGATTTCCGTCTATGCGCGGGGACGGGATTATCATGATGTGATGAAAGGCCGGCTGAAAGAACTCGCCGGATTATTGGCCCGCGACACCGGCCAAGACGTAAAAGTTTTCGTCGACACGGCCCCATTGATGGAAAAACCGATTGCGGCCCTAGCGGGCCTCGGATGGCAGGGTAAGCACACGAATTTGCTGTCGCGGGATTGGGGAAACTGGCTGTTTTTAGGGACGATCCTAAGCGCCGCGGAATTGGACCCGACAGGGGCTGAAATCGATCATTGCGGGTCCTGTCGTGCGTGCTTGGACGCCTGCCCCACCAATGCGTTTCCAGCGCCTTACCAACTCGATGCGCGGCGGTGCATTTCCTACCTCACGATTGAACATGCCGGTCCTGTTGACGAAGACCTCCGCGATAAAATGGGTAACCGCATTTATGGCTGCGATGATTGCCTTGCTGTCTGTCCGTGGAATAAATTCGCGCAGGCCGGGCGAGAAGTTAAACTGGCGGCTAGGGACGATCTCAATGCCCCGAAATTGCGCGATCTGGCCGCACTTGGTGACATTGGTTTTCGCCAGCATTTCGCCGGATCACCGATTAAGCGAATTGGCTGGAAACGGTTCCTACGCAATGTGCTGTATGCCGTGGGGAACTCATCTGATACGAGCCTGCGCGATGTCGCAGCCCCTTCCGTAAATGACGACGATCCCGTCCTGCGCGACGCCGCGCAATGGGCGCTTTCGCGCTTGTCTACGGTGCCCGACTAGGATGTCAGGCCGAGATGTCAGGCTAAGACGTGCGGCCAAACGCTTTTTCAAGACGGCTAATCTGATCAGCGACTGTGTTGCCGGTCTGCGCGGCAATCGTTCCGTAAAGAGAGCGGTCAAGGCGAACGATCCGTTCATAGATCGACTCGGACCTCGCCATCAGGTCGAGCAACCGACCCGGCAATGCATAGGCATCTTTCGCCAGATCAGAAAAAGAGAGATCGCCCTCGGTCTTTTCTTCCCCGACAAGGCGATATTTCTCAGCGCGCGCTTCGGCCAAGGTCATATCGCCTTCTTTCAAGGCACGTTGCACCAGCAGCCAACTGGCCACTTGCATCAGCCTTGTGGTGAGACGCATGGATTGGCTAGCATAAGTCAGGGCATCTTGGCGCGGCAATTGTTTGGCATCCGCCCGGCCCGGCCCGTCCAGATAGGCCGCCGCCTCTTCCACCATATCCATACCTTCGCGAAACGTTCGCGCGAACAATTCAGAACGTGTGAACTGCATCAACCGGTCTTCGGCCTGGGCAGTCATCGCATCTGACGTTGTGGGTATGGCTGTCATAGCGGCTCGAGGGGGCTGGCGTTCAGCTGTCATTGTTTAGTCCTAGAAAGGCTTGTGTATCGCGCTTTGTCAGGTTTGCAAGACACACGCCACGACAAGACCAGAACAGGCGTTTCTGCGCCTTTTTATCTCTACTCGTTGTTTTTCACTATGATTTTTGGGCAAATAGCGCGTCTGCGGCACTACGTTCAGTTGATTTCTTTTTAAGCTCGGCTTCTAGGCGAGTGATTTCCGTCCGATAAGCGACAATCCGGGCCTCTAATTCATACAGTGACAAGCCGTATAGATTTTCACCAATCTGATAGGTTTCCATGGCCTGCTTTTCGGCATCATCCATTTTCATGTCCTGTTGTTATGCGCCCTTGCTTTACACGTCGCGAAAGCGTAACAGATGCACGTTGAGTTTGAAATCTCAAACCAACACCAACCCCGCAGTGAGCGGGGTTTTTCTATGGGCGGCTCGGAAGAGGCTGTCCACACGTGCTGGAGAGAGCCGATGACACAGATCTTAATGCCTAAGGCGACGGCCGTTTGGTTGATCGACAATACGGCGATGACGTTTAAGCAAATCAGCGAATTTTGCAGCCTGCATATCCTAGAGGTGGAAGGCATTGCCGACGGCGATGTTGGCGCGGGCATTCGCGGGGCTGATCCGATCGCCAATGGTCAGGTGTCGCGCGAAGAGATCGAAAAGGCTGAAAAAGATCCGAACTATGCGATGAAGCCGAATACGTTTGATGCGGATGAACTGCCAAAACCGAAAAAACGCGGGCCACGCTATACGCCACTATCCCGCCGTCAGGATCGCCCCGATGCAATTTCTTGGCTGGTTCGCAATCACCCTGAAGTCACAGATGCGCAGATTTCCAAACTGATTGGCACAACCAAGCCGACGATCAAATCAATCCGCGAGCGCACACACTGGAAGATCAATACAATCCAACCGCAAGACCCGGTCAGCCTCGGCCTATGCAGCCAAATTGACCTTGATGCTGTGGTAAAAAAGGCGGCTGAGAAAAAGGCCAAAGAGGACGCGAAAAAAGAAGCGGAAGGCGGCGAAAGCCTTAAACCCGCACCCGCGCCCGAGCCGGACCCCATTGAAGAGGTTAGCAAGGCGGACCTGACATTGGAAAATCTGTTCAAGCCGAGCAATTAGACACCGGCAGAACACCCGAAACACAAAGCCCGCCAAAATGGCGGGCTTTTTTATGGCTTAGTCTTCTGGCTCTGGCTTAGTCTTCTG
>CAZSUW010000001.1:32516-91159 GCA_964610115.1 uncultured Algimonas sp. | reverse complement strand
TGGCTTAGTCTTCTGGCTCTGGCTTAGTCTTCTGTTTCAGGAAGAGGCATGGTGTAATTGAGCGCCAAGCGGCCCCCATCGGCATAAATGCACTGCCCGGTGATATAGCTGCTTTCCTCGCCGAGCAGCCAGCTGGCAATGGCTGCGATTTCATCTGGCAAGCCGGGACGACCCATCGGTGTTCGGGAGAGGATCTTGTTCATCGCCGCCGGATCGGCGTTCACTTTGGCCAGCATTTCTGTCTTGATTGAACCCGGGCCAATCGCGTTGACGCGGATACCATAGGGCGCAAGCTCCAAAGCCATTGCGCGGGTCATTTGCCGCAAGCCGCCTTTGGAGACGGTGTAAGCCAGGTAATCCGGGATCGCGACCGTGTCGTTAATGCTCGACATATTCACGATAGCATAGGGTCGTGTGTTGAGCCGCGAGCGGTCCTCACGGTTTTCGATCTCTTCAACCATATGTTTGGCAACAGCACGACTGACGAGGAAGGGTCCGCGCAGATTGACCGCAATATTTCGGTCAAAGTCTTCAATACTCATATCCAGCGCGCCGCCCTTCACCGCAATGGCGGCATTATTAATCAGGCCATCAATCCGCCCAAAGGACGACAAGGTTTCTGCGATGAGGTTATGGACAGCTAAAGGGTCAGAGACGTCTGTTTCGATAAAGACAGCGCGCTCTGATCCGTCCGCCAGATCACGTGCCGCGCGGTGGCCTTGGTCCGTATCCATATCGGCGAGCACGACGCGGTAGCCATCTTCGACAAGACGTTGCACGCAGGCCAGACCGATGCCCTTAGCGGCCCCGGTGACGATGATGACACGATCAGACATGATGATGTCTCCTTATAGGTTTTGTCCCCGGACCTAATCCGAGGTCCAGATCCGGAGCAAGGGAACGAATCCTCTCTCGCTTCGCTCGGGTCGCGATGCGACGCTAACAGAAAAACCCCTTACTCACGCGCTTCGCGCGTTCCGTGAGCCGCTTTTTCTGTTGTAAGCGCCCTTCGAAATTGCACGAAACCCTTGGCCTAACTCTGCATCGTCCAGCCATTCACGCCCATAGCGGCCTGTCGGACAGCCTCTGACAAGGTTGGGTGGGCGTGGCAGGTACGGGCAATATCTTCGGCGGAGGCTTTGAATTCCATCGCCAAGCAAATTTCGTGGATCATATCGCCCGCGCCAGGCGCGATGATGTGACCGCCCAGAATTTCGTCCGTTTCCGCGTCGGCTAATATCTTCGCCATGCCGTCAGTTTCATGGTTACAGCGCGCGCGGCTATTGGCCATGAGCGAGAATTTGCCGACCTTGTATTTGCGGCCTTCCGCTTTCAGGTCGTCTTCGGATTTCCCGACATTCGCAATTTCCGGGAAGGTATAGACCACACCAGGAATAATGCCGTAATTGACGTGGCCACTTTGCCCGGCAATCGTTTCCGCGACAGCCACGCCTTCTTCTTCGGCCTTGTGAGCCAGCATTGGGCCTTCAATGACATCGCCAATGGCGTACACGCCGTCCGCCGCTTTCCAGTGATCGGTCTTGATGAAACCGCGATCCGTGGTTTCCACGCCTACGCTTTCAAGGCCGAGCTTATCCGTAAAAGGCTTGCGCCCAATCGCGACCAAAACGACATCCGCGTCGAAGTTCTTTTCCTTGCCGCCATCGGCCGCTTCGGATTCGATCTTGACGGTTTTACCTTTTTTGTCGACCGCTGTGACCTTCCGGCCAAGCTCGAATTTCATGCCTTGCTTTTTGAAAATGCGCGCCGCCGTTTTGCGGACTTCGCTATCCATTCCCGGCAGGATTTGCGGCAGGTATTCAATAACTGTGACCTCTGCGCCCAGACGCCGCCAGACGGAACCCAGCTCTAGCCCGATCACACCGCCGCCAATGACGACCATTTTCTTCGGCACGGATTGCAGATCAAGCGCCCCAGTCGACGATACGATCTGCTTTTCATCGATTTTGATAAAGGGCAGTGACGCCACTTCGGAGCCCGTCGCAATAACGATATTTTTCGTCGTGTAGGTCTTTTTGCCGACTTTGACCTGGCCTTTGCCCGTAATGGTCCCGAAACCATCAATGCGATCGACTTTGTTCTTTTTGAACAGATAGTCGATCCCGTCCGTCAGGCCTTTTACGACGCCATTTTTCTTTTCGATCATAGCGGGGACGTCCGCTTTGACCGTCGCGCTCATCCCCATATCGGCGAAGTGATCTTCGGCCGTCTCATATAGTTCCGTCGCGTGCAGCAGGCTTTTAGACGGGATGCAGCCGACATTCAAACACGTCCCACCCAAGGTCTTGCGTGTTTCCACGCAAGCCACTTTCAGGCCTAACTGACCACAGCGTATCGCGCAGTTATACCCGCCTGGCCCACCGCCAATAATGATGACGTCATATTGCTCTGACATGAAAAATCCTCGCCAAGGTTACGGCCCGCCACATAAGGCGGGACGCCCGCAAGAGCAATGGCCTGAGAGGTTTCGTCAGCGGGAAGTTTCACCCCGATGCATCGTCTTAGCGTAGATAGCCTTTGCTGCGGGCCCGACGGGAATAGAAAATCTCACACGCGCCCAAAAGAACAACGATCACAGGCATAATGGCCATGGCGCCAATACCCCCTGCCGCTTCGATATATTCGCTGCTTGTGAAGCCCCACGCAAAACTAATGATAGCGGCTAAAAAAGACAGAATGAAAAGTGGTACGGCGAAACCACGACGCAAGAGCATCATAATAGCGGCGAGGAGCCCCCCCCAAACCGCGATTGCATAAGCTGCATTTGACCAAATGGGAGGTAAATCTCTCACAGAAGCCATTTTTGGACCGAAAAAATCGGTATAAGCCGCATCTGAAGCCATTCGTTCAACGAGATATATAGAACACCCAAATAGGTTCCACAGCAGGAATAAAACGGCCAAAACCCAAAAGGCAGTTGATGGTTTTTTCATTGTCACTTCCCCCAGTGTTTCGGGGGATTGTGCCAAGCTGTCGCAGCTTTGTCGAGTCAGACTGCGTTTGGGCGCATTCATACCTATCGCAACTGTCCGGATTGTTTCGCGCTATACGCGCTCCAGAACAGGAATAAGGTCAGGAGGAGATAGCCAATATTCAATCCCGTCGTGATCGAAGCGAGCAAGCCGAAGCCACCCCGAAATAGCCCGTCAAGCATCATCACAAGCATCATGAACAGCGCTGCGCTAAACCAATGATAGGCGGATTGTCGACGCAATAAGAGGTAAGTTGACCCCGCCAGCAAGAACATGATGGACAAGGCCCGTGCGATGCGAGCCCAGATCGGCGTATCGATCAAATAGGCCACTTGTTCCGGGCTGAAAGTTCTTGAAAGCGACTGCGCGTCTTCTGTGATGGACAGTGCGAGCCCGGCTAAATTCACCAAGCCCCAGACAAAGGCAAAAACGGCCAATATGCCGAGCCAGCCATCAATATAGCGTGCCCGCGTTTCCACTGGCATATCGACTTCGCGTGTGAGTACCGCCATGACCCCTCTCTTCCCAGGTCTTGATCCCTTTAAACGGCAGCCATAGCGCGAGAGTGTATCTATCGGTTTAGAAACTAGGGTTACGGATTTATTGACATGGCGTCCCGTTTACGATCCGATGTCGCGGAAACGGGCCTTGTCAAATACCCGCAAGACGGCCTTTAAGTCATGGCCGCGTTTCAAAATCAGACCGCCGGGCGCGATGATTTGAAATTGCCCTTGTTTATCCCGCAAGGCCGGAACTTTCTCTATGCGGTAAAGCGGATGTTCTGAGGCTTTGCGGAAGACAGAAAAGACACAACGATCAGATAAAAAATCAATCGCATAGTCCTTCCAATCGCCCCGGCTGACCATCTGACCGTAAATGTTCAAAATGGTCGAAAGCTCACGACGATCAAAACTGATCTGTGCGGGGCTACTTCGTTTTGTCGGCCCCTTGGGACTTAAGCGCACAATATTGCTCATAGAGATATGCTAGCAGAGCCGAGCCCGCAGTCAAAGCAGACGCGAAAATAAGCTCGCCTCTGCACGGCGTGATTATGGTTAATGCGTTTTAACGACTATGGACGCCAACTGTCCGAAACCTCCCCACTTCGTCATGTGGCGCCCCATTTTGGCCATAATTGCGCCCCGATCTCGGCATGGTCAGCCCGCATATCGGATGTGTCGGGAGCGCGGATCTAACGCATCGGTTCGGTTTTCAGCCCCCCAGCCCCCGGGTCGACGTGAAAGACCCGCACTTCCGACGCTGACATCCCAAGCGGCGTACCACAAAATTTCTTTGGTACCCTGTCCCTCGGCTCAAACTTCGGTTTCTAATCGAAAGATGAGCGTCGGGCCGATCGTGACCAGCCCCACGGTCGGCCCGTTTTCGTTATGGGCAAACCCTTTATTGATTGGCTATTGCTCCGGACGATAATCAACGGCCGCGAGGATTGATCCATCCGCCGGGTTATGGACCAAAACAGCCAAAGCCTGATCCGGGGTATCAATCTGCACAGGCTGACCCGCCCATGTGACATAGTCTATGTTAGCGACCACATTGGCGAGAGAAAGCGTCCGCCCGCGATTTTCGCCTCTGCCGATATCAACAGATTGAAGACCCGGCTGATATTCAACGAGTGCAATCGGAGCGCCCATGGGGATTTCACCGCCCAATTTTAACGAGGACTCAAGTTTTTCTATTTCCACAACCGCACTGAGCGAGTGGTTTTTGAGCTGTTTTTCCTTCCATCGCGGTGCATGTTCGGCACCATTGACGACGATTTGGGGCGTGTAGAGCTTGGTATCCAGCGCGTCCCGGTAATGTCGTTGGCGAGCCGTAAATGTCGGATGACCCGTTGTGTCTTTCCACCCTAGATAATCCCAATAGGTCACCCCGAAGGAGAGAGCGAGCGTATCGTCATCACCGGCAAGTTCAGCGACGAAATCGTTCGCCGGCGGGCAAGACGAGCAGCCTTGGCTGGTGAAAAGCTCAACAACGCGCTCGGGATGACGTAGATCCCCTGCCTGTGCCGAGACCGCGCTGAGTGTGAGCGAAAGCAATGGCACGGACGCAAAGGCACAGCGTGCAAGGAAAAAGCGCATGTTTGTCATAGGCGCTTTCTGCCTGCTTTAACAAAGGATCGCCAGACACTCTACCATCACCGTTGCGTGAGCGGCCGCCTCTCACCGCCTACAAGCTAGGCATAGGCGCCGGGTCGTCGCGCTTGCCGTCACCGTCCAGATCCGGATCCCCGTCCGCAGATAACAAGACTGCGATCCACCGCGTTGTCGGGAATTGACCCAAAATGATCATCATAATCACGGTCAGCGGCGCTGATAAAAACGCGCCAACCCCGCCCCAGAGCGCACCCCATATTGTGAGGCTCAGCACTACAACAAGCGCGCTCATATTCATGCTATCGCCCATCATTTTGGGCTGGATTGTATTCGCCACGACAAATTGTGCACCAAATAACAGACCGCCAAGAATGGCGACCTTTCCAAAGCCATCGAACTGAACCAGCGCAAACAGAACGGGCAGTGCGACAGCTGCGAACCCCCCGACAATGGGAATGTAATTCAAGATAAAGATCACCAGCGCCCAGAACAGCGCATTGTCGAGGCCGAGCGCCACCATGGCCACATAGCTAATCACCGTCTGGATCAGGCTGATAAGCGTCTGCACGGAAATATATTTTTCGATTGAAGCCCGAATGGAGGTGCCCACATGACGCGCCCGCGCCCGACGCATTTCATCCGGAAACAGGTTATCCATCTTTGCGGGGAAGCTGGCCTGAGCGACAAACAAGAAAACGACATAGATCGCGATCAGCATGAAATCGCTCAAAACACCTTGGATCGTGCTGGCAAAGCCGCCAATCACGCCGTTTAACCGCGCGGTCAGCGAAAAGCGTTCATTGAGGGCGGCAAAAGACACGTCTTGGCCCGTCACACTGCCAATCCAGGCAAAAAGCTCACCAATACGTGCGCCATAGCGCGGCGACTCGTCCACAATGTCATTGACCGTATCTGCGACCACGACGATCAAACCCGTCAGGGCGGCAATTGTCACCAGCACGGCAATGGTAAGCGCGAACCAATAGGGAATACGCTTGGACAGACCATCGATCCAGCGCGCAAAGGCGTCGATCGTCAGCCAGAAAAACACGGCCAGCGCAAACGGCGCCACTAGGTGACGGGTGACATAGAGCGTCCAGAACACGGCAATCGCGGCAATAACCAATAGCGCCGACCGCACCGTTGTATCCCCTGTCAGGCCCTGCGTTATCACGCCTGTTTTGGTCTCTCTTTCATCCATGGCTTTCCAACTCATTCCCGCCTTTTCACCTTGCTTAAGCCAGTCAGGGACGGAAGGCGATAGGCTTTATTCTGCCTAGGTTCATCCTGTGTTGATTTGAAGGCCTTGCTATCATCGGTCGCGGACAATATCCGACCGAAAAGAACTTCTGAGGGACACTATGTCGGCGACTATATTTATTGGCACGGATTCAGACGGCACACGGCAGGAATTACTGCTGAATAAGGCCAATCGCCACGGTCTTGTTGCGGGCGCGACGGGCACGGGTAAAACCGTCACGCTACAAATCCTCACCGAAGGCTTTTCAGCCCATGGCGTGCCGGTTTTTGCTGCCGACGTGAAAGGCGATCTATCCGGGATCAGCCAGAGCGGGACAAAAGACCATAAGCTCCATGACAAGTTGATCAGCCGCGCCAATAAGATCGGCCTAGAAGAGTATCAGTATCGCGCCTTCCCAACGGTCTTTTGGGATCTCTATGGCCGTCAAGGCCATCCCGTGCGCACGACGATTTCGGAAATGGGACCGACACTGCTATCACGGCTTATGGGCCTGACGGATACGCAGGAAGGCATCATGACGATTGCCTTTGAATATGCCGATGACAATGGCCTGCTCTTGCTCGATCTCAAGGACCTTAACGCCCTGCTTAATCAGCTCGCCGATGACCGCGAAGAGGTCAGCCGCGAATATGGCAATGTGACCAGCCAGTCCGTCGCCGCCATCCGCCGCAACCTGCTTAAGTTAGAACGCGCCGGGGCGGATGAGTTTTTCGGCGAACCTGCGCTGGAACTCGAAGACATTATGAAAGTCGAAAATGGTAGCGGCGTCATCAACATCCTCGCCGCTGACGAACTCATCAATAGTCCCGCGCTTTACTCGACATTTCTGCTCTGGTTACTGTCTGAGCTGTTCGAAGAACTGCCCGAAGTCGGCAATCCGGATAAGCCGAAAATGGTTTTCTTCTTCGACGAAGCCCATCTCTTATTCGAAGATGCGCCCAAGCCCCTGATCGATAAAATCGAGCAAGTCGCCCGCCTCATCCGGTCCAAAGGTGTTGGCGTTTACTTCGTCACACAAAATCCGATGGATATTCCGGACAGCGTCTTGGGGCAGCTTGGCAATCGTATTCAACACGCTTTGCGCGCCTACACACCCAAAGAGCAAAAGGCTGTGCGCGCCGCCGCCACATCTTTCCGCGTTAATCCCGCCTTTGATACGGAAGAGGTCATCACTGATCTGGGCGTTGGGGAAGCCCTGGTCAGCTTGCTGGATGATCGCGGCGCACCCGGCATTGTTGGACGGACACTAGTCCGTCCGCCATCGTCCCGCCTTGGCCCTGCCACACAGAAAGAACGCAAAGCCGTCCAAGCCGAAAGCCCTGTCGGCACCAAATATGACGAGGATATTGACCGCGAAAGCGCTTACGAAAAACTCGAAGCCATGGCGGAAAAACGCGAAAAGGTAGAAGAAGCCGAGGCCAAACGGGAAGAGCGTAGCAAGGCCGCTGCCGCAAAGAAAAAGACAACGACCCGAAAGCGCACGACCCGCAAAAAAGACAGTGCCATTGTGCGAGAGATTAAACGCGAAGGCCGCCTAATGGCCCGCCGCGCCATGCGCAGCGCCGTGCGGGGCATTTTGGGGAGCATTACGCGCCGGTAAAAGATCGCCGGGATGACCCTTACCCGCTTTGCCCCGTCGCCCACGGGCCTTTTGCATCTCGGTCACGCTTTTGCGGCGGCGCAGGCCTTTGGCTTTGGGCCGTGCCTGCTGCGGATTGAAGATATTGATCACTCGCGATCAAAGCCAGAGTTTACGGACGCTATTTTTGAAGATTTGCGTTGGCTTGGTTTTGATTGGCTTGAGCCTGTCCGCGTGCAGAGTGACCATCTGTCAGATTATCATAACGTCGTTGCGGACCTTACAGAACGCGGTCTGACCTATGAGGATTATTCATCACGGACCGGAAGCGAAGATCGCACCCGCCCGCCCACGATCAAGCTGAACATCGCCAACGCGACCGAGGGCCTCGCCTCTCTAACCTATCAAGAGAATGGGCAGACTCGCACATTCGACCCGAACGCTTTGCCAGACCCGACACTCGCGCGGCGAGACATTGGCACGAGCTACCACATTGCTGTGACCCATGACGATGCGCTGCAAGGCATCACAGATATTGTGCGCGGGAAAGACTTGGCGGGCGAAACCCCGATCCATGTACTGATCCAAACGCTCATGGGCTGGCCGATCCCACACTATCATCACCACAGCCTGATCATGGAATCGGACGGCAAAAAGATGAGCAAACGCCGCGGCAGTCAGACGATTGCGAGCTTGCGCGAAAGCGGTCTTAGCGCAACGGACATCCTCGCCCTCGCCAAAGCCCGCGCGACAAACTAAAATGTTTCACGTGAAACATTTTAGCGAGGCCAAAACACCGATATTTTAGAGTGTTTCACGTGAAACAGGGGGTAGCCTATTCTTCGCGGCCCGCTCTTTGCATCGCGTCAGTGGCCGGTTTGAGTAGGTAATTCAACACGGTACGGCTTTCAGTTTGCATGAAACTCTCGGCGGGCATGCCGGGGATGAGCTCTTGCCTATCGTTAAGGCGCGCGAGCTGATCCGGCGGAATATCGACTTGAACCTCATAATAGGGAAAGCCCGTTGTCGGATCGACGATACGGTCCGGCGCAATCCGAGAGACCGTCGCATAGAGCTCTGGCGTGGTGCGCGCATTAAAGGCAGAGAGGCGCACGCGGACGTCTTGACCGAGAAAGACCTGATCCACATCTTGCGGATTGACCTGTGTGAAGACAACCAGATCGGCATCTGATGGAATAATTTGCATCAGTTCCAAGCCCGGTTGGATCACCCCACCTGTTGTGGTGATAGCGAGGTTATGGACTGTGCCCGAAACGGGTGCTGTAATGGTCACACGCTCTGCCTGAGCCAGAGCGGCCGTGAGTTGTTCGCGAAATCCGGAGGCCTCCAATTCCGCTTGGCGCAATTCGGTCAAGACTTCAGCCTGACGATCCCGCTCCAGCTGATCAATCTGTTTTCGGGTTTCACTGATGAGGCCTTGTAGCCTGTCAATCTCGCTCAACCGACTCGCAATATCCCCGCGCAAGCGAAGCTGCTCGCGCTCCAGAACAAATACGGCTGGCCTTGCCAGATATCCCTGTTCAACCAGGCGCTGTTTGGCGACACGCTCTTGTTCCAATTTTTCTATTTGATCACGATTGGCCTGAATGAGCGCGCGTGAGCCTTGAATTTGATCATTGGCCTGGCGGACACGTTCGCTCAGCTGGGCGATGTTCCCGCGCAAAGCATCACGCCGCGCAACGAAGAGTTTTTGCTGGCCTGATACGGCGCGCTCAACCCGTGGCTGAGACGCTGCAGCCGTCAATAAATCAGTGGGAAACGATATATCATCTTGGCCATCCCGTTCGGCTTTTAAGCGTTCCACCCGCGCCCGCGTTTCGTTCAGCTGCACTTCGACAATTTCGCGGTTCGCGTCGGTCTCGGTCGGGTTGAGACGGATAAGCGGATCCCCTGCGGCAACCTTCGCGCCGTCACGCACCAAAATCTCGCCGACAATACCGCCGTCTAAATGTTGAATGATGGCGGGCTTACCGTCCACAGCGACAAATCCGGGCGCGATAACCGCGCCTTTTATCGGGGAGAAAGCCGCCCACCCAAACAGACCTAAAACGAGCCCTGCAACGCCTAGATAACCGATCTTCAGATAACGGTCATAGGCCGGCTTTTTTTCGGGTGAAGCGGCCCCAGCCGCAAGGCCCTGTAGCTGCGTCGCGAGATCAGTCGGTAAGGGAGCGTTCATGGCCTAACCCTCCCCGCTGCTATTCGGATTTGGCTTGCCAAGGAAAAGCGCCTGTTGCCCACTGCGCGCCGCCGACACACCGCGCTTTGGCAGCGGTTGGACGTTAGAGGCCGCCGCAGCCTTGGTTTTTTTCTGTCCGGGATTTAGGCCGGGATTTGGGCCGGGAATTGGACCCGGTTTCGCGACCGACTTTGCTGTCGCCGTCTTTGCCCCGGTTTGCGTCTTTTCCCGCAGGGCCGCCAATACGGCTTCCTTCGGACCAAAATCATCTTGCCGACCATCGCGTAGGGATAAGATCAGATCGACGGCCGCAATCGCTGAGGGACGATGCGCCATGACGATCACGACAGCGCCTTTAGCCCGCGCTTGGGCAATCGCCTGCGTCAAAGCTTGGTCGCCTTCATGATCAAGACTAGCATTCGGTTCGTCCAGAACGATCAGTTTGGGATCACCATACAAGGCGCGGGCCAGGCCAATGCGCTGCGTCTGCCCGCCCGATAGGACGGCATGGCCGATACCGACTTTTGTTTCATACCCGTCAGGCAAATGCAGGATCAAATCATGCACGCCTGCACATTGCGCCGCCGCGACAACCGCGTCATCGGTCATGTTTGGATCAAATCGCGCAATGTTTTCCGCAATCGTCCCTTCGAATAATTCGACACGTTGGGGAAGGTAGCCAATATAGGCCCCCACGCGTTCACGGTCCCATTGGTCAAAGGTCGCCCCGTCCAGACGGATCGAGCCCCGCTGCGGCATCCAGACACCAACGAGCATACGCGCCAGAGTGGATTTCCCAGAAGCACTGGGGCCGATCACACCCAGCCCTTGACCCGGCTGCACGGCGAAGTTCAATCCTGTCAAGATCGCCCGGCTTGCCCCCGGCGGACCCGCTGTGACTTTCTCAACAATAAGGTGTCCTGTCGGTTCAGGTAATTGCGTCAGCGCTTTCTCTGCCTCCTCACCTTCTTCATGAAAGTGATTGAGACGGTCATAAGCGTCTTTGGCTGCACCCACGGCGCGCCACTGACCCAATAACATTTGCACGGGCGCCAAAGCCCGGCCTAAGATAATCGAACCTGCAATCATGGCGCCGGGTGTGATGATCTGTTGAATGGCCAGTGCGCCACCTGCGCCCAAAATGGCGGATTGCAAAAACATCCGAAACGCTTTGGTAAAGGCGGTGCCGCCCCCTGTTCGGTCCGCCGCATTCACCGTTTCGCGCGCGCCTTGTGTATTGAACAAAGCCCAGCGGGCCCGAATATTTTCGCCCATGCCCATAGCCGCAATGGCTTCGCTATTGCGCTGCGCGGTAGCGGCAAAAAGCTGTTCTGCGCGGCGCAGACGCAGGCTTTCCATGAGTGGCGTTTGGGTGCGCTTTGACGAGATAAAGGCCGTGATACAAATCACCACCGTGCCGAAAATCGCCAACAGGCCGAGCGTCCAGTGCAGCATCCAGATCAAAGCGATAAAGACGGGGACCCAAGGCAAATCGAAAAACGCGCCCGGCGCATTGCCGGAAAGAAATTGGCGCAAGGTCGACACGTCATTAAGCGGAGCAGAGCGAGCCGCATCGCCACTTTTATTGCTTTGGCGTAGCCAAGAGGCGAAGGTTTTAGAATTCATGAGCGCTTCAAATTCGTCAGCCACCCGGACCAGCACACGCGAACGCCAGAAATCGAACAACCCCATAAACAGATAGAGGATCATCATCGCCACAGAGATGAATACCAATGTTTCCATTGAGGCCGATAACAAGACACGATCATAGACTTGCAGCATGTAAATCGGACCCGTCAGCATTAACAGGTTCACGAAGAATGAGAACACGCCCACGCCGATAATGGCTGATTGCGCCTCTGCGAGGACACGCCCCACGGGCGAGCGCCAGCCTGTTTGCAAGACCGTATCCCTTGGCAAGTGTCTGTTCTGGCTTGTCGCCATCTTATTTACGTCCGTTTCGTCCGTCGTCGAGCCTGAGCGTCGCGCCCTGCCTCTTGGCCTGCAAACCTTACGCCATCAATTCGTAATGATAGCCTTACAGCCTGCCTCCTTTCTACCTTTGGCAAGCCATGAACGGCCCGACAAGCGGAACCTGCGGCAGATGCAGAGCTTAATCCGCTCTCATGAGGAGATTGTAATCGCCACCGACCGCTTTTTTACTGTGCGCCCGTGGACCCTGCCGTTATATATGCCTATGGCGCACTGACATATCCGGGTTCCAATGCGTGAACGCGGGGGGAATTGTGGCGCGCGCGTCACCAAACGGGCCGAGGGGAAAGCCGAGAGACATGACTGCGCCACGTCTTCAGTTTCTTACCAGCTCAGCGGTGTTAGCTGTGCTGACCTGCCTCGCTCAATCCCCGCTTGCGCAAGCCCAAATTGCGCCAGATCAGACCGCCATTGGAACGAATCGGGCCCTTAAACTTCCCGCAGACAGCCCGTTTCGCGATCCGAATATCATCTATTTGGAAGCCGATGAGTTGATCAATGATGAGGGCGCGCAAGTTTTGACAGCGATTGGTGAAGTCGAAGGGCGGTATCAAGACCGAACTCTCCGCGCCGATCGTGTCGATTATAATCTTGAAACCGGCATGGTTTTAGCGACAGGCAATGTGGCGTTGATCGACGCCACTGGCGATGTGCAATATGCCGATAAACTCGAGCTTTCGGACGAATTACAAGCCGGGACCGCCGCCAATTATTCCGCACGCTTAGCCTCTGGCGCGACAACGGCGGCTCGCTTTGTCACGCGCAAGGAAAATGGCGAGTTCGAGCTTTTCAACGCCTTTTACACGGCGTGTGAGATTTGCGAAGCCAGCGACGGTTCTGCTGAAGTGCCGACTTGGCGCCTGCGCGCGCGAAAAGTACGGCAAGATACGAACTCCCGCACGATCCGATATAATGATGCCGTTTTAGAACTGTTTGGCGTCCCTGTTTTTTACACGCCCTACCTGGCCCATCCCGATCCCAGTGCGGATCGCCAATCCGGGCTTTTAACACCCTTTATCGGCATTAGCGGCGCGCGCGGACTGTCGACGCGCATCCCGTATTTTTGGGCCATTGATGACCATACGGACCTGACCATCACGCCGCATATTTACAGCAAGGTCAATCCGCTTTTGGCATTTGAAGGGCGGCGTAAATTCGCCACGGGCGAAATCAACCTTGCTGCGTCGCTGACTTATGCGACATTGTTTGACCGCAATGGCCAAGCCTTGGACAATCCGGCCTTGTTCACCAACCCAGCTGATGTCCCTGAAGGCGCAGAATTTTCTAATCACTTCTTCTTGGACGGCTATTTCAAACCGTCCGACATTTGGCATTATGGTTACACGGTACAATTGGTGACAGATGACAATTACTTTGACCGCTATGATGTATCGTCGCGGTTTAAGAGTAATGGCCTCATCTCTTCGATTAATCGCCGCAATACCACACAGGCTTTTATCGCCGGTCAAGGCGAGAACTTCCGCCTGTCCGCATTGGCCGTCGGATATCAAAATCTTGGTACAACCTTTTTGGAAAACGAGAATACAGGCCTGATCAATGTCCTGCGCGATAATGACGATGCCTTGCCGATTATCGCCCCGCGTATTGACGGGGAATATTATGTGTCTGATCCGGTTATCGGCGGACGTCTACGCCTGTTCGGCAATGCCACAGCGCTGACCCGGGAAGATGGAAATGACTATGCCCGCGGCAGTATTGGCGCGGACTATAGCAAGACATGGGTCACGCCGATCGGCCTAGAAGCCAAACCCTTCCTCTGGGGACGGTTCGATACATTTGAATTTGGCACGGATGAGGCGACTGTTTCCGGAAACACAGTCGAAGGATCAGACATTTCCTTTTCTCGCACTGTCGGTCAAGCCGGCCTCGATCTACGCTATCCGTTCATTCGCCGCGGCGAGAATGTCGATGTAATCGTTGAGCCGCGCCTTCTTTACACAGAGAGTTTTGGGAATGCACGGATTGATGATTTTGTTGATCCTGTCACGGGCGACACGCTATTTGAAGACGGCACATCTCCCGACCTCGACCCCGCCTTGCTTTTTGAACCAAACAAAGCGGACGGTTATGATTTCTTTCAAGAGGGTCGTCGCCTAGACATTGGTACAAGTATCAAGGCGCAATTTGAGGCCTTTGGACAAAATGGCTTGGGGTCGATTTTTGTCGGCCGGAGCTATTCCGACAACGTGTCGGATGATTTTGGCTTCGCCTCAGGTCTAGTCGGGGATCAGTCCGATTGGGTTAGCGAAATCGATCTCAAACTCGGGCGATGGTTAAACTCAAACACTCGCCTTCGCTATGACGATGACCGCGATGTATTTTCGCGGGTTGATACGACGCTGTCCCTCCGCACGCGATATGTTGATGTGACCGGACGTTATTTTACGCTGGATTCCAACGCCGACCTGTCAAACACTTTTATCGGAGCACCGCCCGAAGAAATAAGCGGCGGTGTCACGGTGCGACCCTTAGATGGCCTTAGCTTGGGCTATAGGATTATTCGCGACCTAGACGCCAGCACGACACGATCCCAACGCTTTTCTCTGGCCTATGCAGATGATTGCTCGCGCATCGAACTGTTTTACGTGAAACGTAACTTCGCCAATGACACGATCCGCGATAATGATAATTTCGGCATTCGGATCAGTCTGACGACACTGGGTAGCCTCGGCAGTAACTAGCCGACAAACGCTTTTTCGACGACGAAATGCTTGGGTTCCGAGTTAGACCCTTCTTCCAGGCCGAACCCCTCAACAAGGGCGGCCGTATCGTCGATCATAGCTTTCGACCCGCAAATCATCACGCGGTCCGTTTCCTTGTCCAGTGGGGGCGTCCCGGCGACGTCGAACAGCTTTCCTGTTTCAAGCAAAGTTGTAATGCGACCCGTCAAAGGATGGTCCTCGCGCGTCAGCGACGTGATCAGCTTTAGCTTCGACGTTCCGTCTTCGCGCTGCACCATTTCCCCAACCAAAGGATCATTCACCAGATCGGCGACCAGACGCTGACTATACTGCAGCTCTCCGGCTTCGCGGCAGGTATGGGTCACGATCACTTCGTCATAGCGCTCATACGTCTCCGGGTCGCGAACCAAGGACGCAAAGGGCGCGAAGCCTGTTCCGGTTGAAAACATCCAAAGCCGTTTGCCCGGCAATAGCGCATCAAGAACCAATGTGCCGACAGGTTTGCGTCCCAGTAAGACCGTGTCGCCTTCTTCAATCTTTTGCAGGCGCGAGGTCAGCGGCCCGTCTTCGACCTTAATGGAATAGAATTCGAGCTTATCATCCCAAGCCGGGCTTGCGACAGAATAGGCGCGCATAATTGGGCGCTTCTGTTCTTCCGTCTTTGGCAGGCCGATCATGATGAACTCGCCCGTCCGAAACCGGAAAGACGGTGGCCGCGTGATAGAAAAGGCGAAAAGACGGTCGGTGAAATGCTCGACTTCCAACACTTTTTCTTCTGTCGGGGCGTTAGACATGAAACAGGCTTTCGATACGAATGTCGGGACTGACGAGGATGGGTGGCGGCGCTCCCTAGAGGGAGTGCGTGCCATATTCAAGAAACTATATAGAGAACATTCGTTCTATATAAAGAACGAACATCTGTAAATAACATCACGATCGCGATAGTCACAGCACGAAGCACAAATCGCGACTTTCCTTTGCGCGAGTTCAAGACAGGATCGATAACACACGCTAAAGCGCGATTATGTCGAATCCTCCCGTGGCAAAATTAGCCCTAGAGCCTATGTTCCCAGAGAAAACCGCCATAGAATGGCAAGCGCTTGCTGAACGGGGTATGCGCGGGGCCGCCTTTGAAACGCTTACGCATATGACAGAAGACGGGCTGAACCGCGGGCCGTTATTCGATGCGGACGCCCGCCCGCAGGCAATAGTCCGGCTCGACGGGGAACCCGCCCCGCTTTTAGAGGGCCGGGCCTGGCATATTTGCGCCATGGTTGAAGACGAGGACCATGGCTACGCAAATCAGCAACTTTTAAAAGACCTGACGGGCGGGGCCAGCGCTGTGCGGTTTGGCAACACCACGATTTCTCGGCGGGCAGACTTAAAGCGTGTATTAGAGGGCGTTTACCTCAACCTCGTGCCGGTTGTTTTTGCACCCGGCAGTGCGGCGGCGCCCTTCGCGCCCGGAACTGAAGAACTTTACGACACGCCCGTCACTTTAGGGCTTGATCCCCTTGGCGAACGCCCGAGTATTCCAGAACAGTGGACCCCGTTTACGATCGCCGCCGCCGCCATTCATGACGACGGCGGTGATGACACGCTCGAACTTGCAGTCTTTGCCGCGACATTGGCCGAAGCCCTGCGACGTCACGGCCCGACTATAGCCGGAAATATTGCCGTGGAACTGGCCTGCGGAACAGACGCGCATTTAGTGGCGGTTAAGTTGCGGGCCGCACGGCGCCTAGCCTTGGCGATTTTTCAAGCCTTTAACATAAAGACGGGGGGCCTGCCCCTCCATGCGATCTCATCGCAGCGCATGATGCAAAGCGCGGATGCGTGGACGAATTTGCTGCGCACGCAAAGTGCCGGGCTGGGCGCGGTCTGGGGCGGCGCAGATTTCATCGCCCTTCGGCCCTTTACCGATACGCCGCCAGAGCACGCGCTCGGTAAGCCGACCCCCTTTGCCAGCCGCCTTGCGCGCAACCAGCAACTTTTAATGATGGAGGAAAGCCATCTCGGCCAAGTCCGCGATCCCGCTTATGGGAGTTATTTTCACGAACGTTTGACCGAAGACCTCGCCCAAGCCGCATGGGCTGAATTTCAAAACATCGAAGCCAGCGGGGGGATTGAGGCTTTTCGTGCCAATGGCGCGCTACAGTCACGGATTGAGGCGGCGATCGAAACCAGAGCCGATCGAGGCGACCCGATATTAGGGCTCACCCTCTACCCCGCCGAGGATGTGCGTAAACCAGAGGTTCGGACATGAGCCAGTTCCCTGACTTTACCCGCCTGCCTCTCACGCCAGGAATGAACGGCCCGGAACGCGGCAGCCAATGGGACGCACCGGAAGGGTTCTCGGTCGCACCACATTATGGTCCAGACGCTGTTGACGGCGCAGCACATCTGAACACCTATCCGGGCTTCGCGCCCTATATTCGCGGCCCCTATCCCAGCATGTATGTGCAGCGGCCTTGGACCATCCGCCAATATGCGGGCTTCTCAACCGCGGAAGACAGTAATGCCTTTTATCGCCGCAATCTCGCCGCGGGTCAGAAGGGCTTGTCTGTGGCGTTTGATCTGGCGACACATCGTGGCTATGACAGCGACCACCCGCGCGTGCCGGGCGATGTCGGCATGGCAGGTGTCGCGATCGATAGCCTCTACGATATGCGCGTTCTTTTTGATCAGATTCCGCTGGATAAGATGAGCGTATCCATGACGATGAACGGCGCGGTCCTGCCCGTTCTTGCCCTCTATATTGCTGCCGCCGAAGAACAGGGCGTAAAACAAGACCAACTCGCCGGGACAATCCAGAACGACATCTTAAAAGAGTTCATGGTGCGCAACACCTATATCTATCCGCCCGCGCCGAGCATGCGGATCATTGGCGATATTTTCGCGCACACATCCCGACATATGCCGAAGTTCAATTCGATTTCGATCTCGGGCTATCACATGCAGGAAGCGGGCGCGTCCGCCGATATTGAGCTGGGCTTCACGCTGGCTGATGGGCTCGAATATGTGCGCACCGGCATCGATGCGGGCATGAGCATTGATCGCTTTGCACCGCGCCTCTCCTTCTTCTTCGGCATTGGCATGAACTATTTCATGGAGGTCGCCAAGCTGCGGGCGGCCCGCCTGCTCTGGGCGCAGCTGATCGCACCCTTTGGTCCGGAAAATCCGAAGTCCACCATGCTGCGCACACACTGTCAGACGAGCGGCTGGTCTCTCACCGCGCAAGACGTGTTCAACAATGTTGGCCGCACCCATATCGAGGCCATGGCCGCAGTGGATGGGCATACACAAAGCCTGCACACTAACTCGCTGGATGAAGCGCTCGCTTTGCCTACCGATTTCTCCGCCCGCATTGCGCGCAACACGCAGCTTTTCCTGCAAACAGAGGGCGGTCACACCAAGACCATCGATCCGTGGGGCGGCAGTTATTATGTCGAGGCCCTGACGCGAAAACTCGCGGACCGTGCGCTCGAACATATTCGCGAAGTGGAAGCCTTAGGCGGCATGGCCAAAGCGATTGAAGCGGGCATGCCAAAGCAACGGATCGAAGAATCTGCGGCGCGCACACAAGCCCGCATTGATAGCGGTGCACAGACTGTTGTGGGCGTAAACCGCTATCTTTCAAACGAAGAAGACGACATCCCGATTTTGAAGGTGGATAATGCCAGTGTCCGTACCGGCCAGATAAAACGGCTAAAGCAGCTAAAAAAAGATCGCGATCCTGAGGCCGTCTATGCCGCCCTCGACGCGCTCACAAAATCAGCTGACACGGGTGAGGGCAATTTACTAGCCTTAGCCGTCGATGCCGCGCGCAAAAAAGCGACTGTGGGCGAAATCAGCGACGCCTTGGAAAAAGTCTATGACCGCTATGAAGCCAAGCCCGCAGGCGTGCGCGGTGTCTATACATCCGCTTTTGATCCCAACAATCCGGCCCTGGAGGAGGCGCGATCTCGGGTGACGGCATTCGCCGCTTTGGAAGGGCGGAAACCAAAAATCCTGATCGCGAAAATGGGGCAAGACGGCCACGATCGCGGGCAAAAGGTTGTAGCGACGGCCTTTTCCGATTTGGGCTTTGACGTGGTGATTGGCCCACTTTTCCAGACGCCAGAGGAAGCGGCCGCATTGGGCATTGAGGAGGATGTCGATGTCATCGCGGCCTCCAGCTTGGCGGCTGGGCACCTCGCCCTCGTCCCGGAATTGCGCGACGCACTGGCCGCAAGTAAACGCAGCGACATTTTAATTATTGTTGGCGGCGTCATCCCGCCTGAAGATGTGGAAACACTTAAAGAGATGGGCGCGAAAGCCGTCTTTCCACCCGGCACGAATATTCCCGATGCCGTGCTTGAGGTTTTAGACGTGGTCAATATGCGCCTGAGCCAAGGGGCCGGCTAATCCATCACGCGCTCGCTAGTCGAAAAGATCAGGCGTATCCTGTAAAAATCGACTGACCAGTCGGGGACCAATGTCGATTTTATCGGCGCTGGCTATGGCGTCGATTTCAGCGATGAGCGCGCGCAATGACGGCACATCCCGCGGCGCGAATTTCAGCATTGTATCGATCACGCCTTCGGTCACAACCCGTCCGCGCTGTTCAAACAAAGCCCGCGTAATCGGGCGCAAGCTTTCGTCATCGGCCTCAGAAATTTGCAGGACAGGCATGGCAGATAATCTGGATAGCAGATCCGGCAAGCTGACCCCCCAATCAGACGGTGCGACCCGTGACGCCAGTAACACGCCCGGCACCTCCCCGCGCAGTGCGCGATTGATAAAGCCGAAAAGGTCGTCCTCTGAACGACTATGCGCGTCGTCGAGAAATACGCCGTGTGACTGCGCCAGCCACGCTTCACCGAGATGCGTTTTTCCGCATCCCGCTGGCCCCAGCAGTAACAGGGCCGGAGCGGGCCAATTTGGCCACGCCTTTAAGGTCACCAAAGCCCCTGAATTGCTCGGAGCTTCAATAAAACTCTCATAGGTGAAGGGCGCATCCGGCGCCAAATCCATGGGAATTTGTTTTGACCGCTTCGAACCCTGACGGCTCATATTGACTAACCCCGAATGATCAGTCCCAGTTCGGGGTCCCGCTCTACGATTACGCCCTTTTGTCGCATTTCGGCCTGCAAGCGCGCGAAATCCCCATAGCGCAATGTCATCAGCGCGCCGTCTTTTGAAACCGCATCCAGCCGAGCATCGCTGACTTGGGACGCCGTATTGATCGCCCGCTGCAAGCGCTGCCATTCAGAGAGGCTGTTATACAGGATAGAGGCCGTTGAGGTCAGGCTGGTTGCGCTCGGCACAGCCGTTTGTTCTTTCCAGTCATTTTGCAAGTCTAAGGCAAGGCTATCAAAGTCGCGGGCGACAGGATATCTTGAGCGCTCACCTGTACCGACATTGATGCTTTCATAGGCTAAACCGCCACCGGTAGAGCTAACCAGAAGAATACGGTCTTTATTATACCGCTGTGCAAGAGACTTTAGTGCGCTGTCATCCGGAAAGCCGAAACTGGCATCGCTTTGAAAATCTTGCGCACGAACCGATATGAGCGGCGTCAACATATGCGCATGCCGACCGGAAAGAATGGACCGGCCTGTTGGGGAATCCGGCGTTATGCCAACGGGCACGATGAGGTGGTCTTGCGCCTGACTTGTGACCATTGTCAGGCCTTGCGCGCGCAAAAGCTGCTGCACGGCGGACGGGTTAAAAGCGATTGAAACATCACCGAGGTAACGTGTTGTCGAGCGGCGTTCATTTTCAATGGTCTGTCCCCGGATCAACGGACCTACAATTTCCGGGGTTAGCTCTGGCAGGCCCTTGGCTTGGCGCTCTTCCGCCAAGGTCAAACGCTCCAGCAAGATTTGCGCCGCAACTGCATAACCGTCCTGAATGGCTAGAGACTGCGCTTCAATAGCGGAGGACGCCTGCGCATCGACGGGGACTTTGGCAACCGTGAACGGATCCGCAGCCAAAGCCGGGGCTGCCAAGACCGTCATTGCAACAACATTCAAAAACGTTTTCATAGACCCTCTATAGACAGCTGTGTCGGTGTGGAAAAGCGCCGAGCCCATGCGCAGCATAAGTCTATGCCCCATTGCAGAACGCGGCCGCATTCCTTAACCGAGCGTCCATGACGGATACGCCCAAACCCCTCTCCTATAAGGATGCCGGTGTCGATATTGATGCCGGTGATCGCTTGGTTGATCGGATCAAGCCGCTTGTAAAAGCAACACAAAGGCCGGGCGCAGATGGCTCCATTGGCGGTTTTGGCGGCCTTTTTGACCTGAAAGCCGCCGGATTTGATGACCCGGTTCTTGTTTCTGGCACAGATGGCGTCGGGACGAAGCTGAAAGTCGCGATTGAGACGGGTCTGTTGGGCACGGTCGGGATCGATCTGGTCGCGATGTGTGTCAATGATGTGCTGGCCCAAGGGGCAGAGCCGCTTTTCTTTCTCGACTATTTTGCGACCGGAAAATTGGATGTAGACAGTGCGGCTTCCGTCGTTGCGGGTATTGCCGAAGGATGCCGCCAGGCAGGCGCCGCGCTGATCGGCGGCGAAACGGCCGAAATGCCCGGCATGTATGCGGACGGGGAGTTTGATCTGGCCGGCTTTGTCGTGGGTGCCGTGGAGCGCAAGGCCATGCTGCCGCGTCTGTCTGAGATGGAGGCCGGCGACGTTCTCATCGGGCTGGAAAGTTCTGGGCCGCACAGCAATGGATATTCCCTTATTCGCAAGGTCGTCGCGCGGGCCGGTTTGTCATTCAATGACCCAGCCCCTTTCGCAGACGGCAAAACGGTTGGTGAAGCGCTCCTCACGCCAACGCGGATTTATGTTGAGGCGGTCAAACCTGTCTTGGGGAACGTCTTAGGTGTCGCGCATATTACGGGCGGCGGACTAACCGATAATGTCCCGCGCATGTTGCCTGATACACTATCCGCGCAGTTTGACATGACGGCGTGGGAACCACCTGCCGTTTTCAACTGGCTGCAAGAGACGGGCGGCATCGAAGAAACCGAAATGCAACGCGCCTTTAACTGCGGGATTGGCCTTGTCTTATGTGTGAAGCCTCACGCGCTGATGGCCGTCCTGAGCGCGCTAGAACCGTCAGGCATACCCGCCCATGTCATTGGCCAGCTAGTACCTGCCTAATGGACCGGATCAGAACAGCGGTCCTGATCAGTGGGCGCGGCTCCAACATGATGGCGCTGCTACGGGCGGCTCAGCAACCCGATTATCCCGCCCATATTGTCTGTGTCATTTCCAATCGTCCCGACGCCGCCGGGCTGGAAAAGGCCCGTACGATGGGGGTTGAAGCGATAGGTCTGGATCACTCGCGCTACCCGTCCCGGCGCAAATTTGAGCAAGCCTTGCACAAAGAACTCGTCGCGCGGACCGTTGAGTTCGTTGCCTGTGCGGGGTTTATGCGGGTTTTAACGCCCTGGTTTGTAAACCGTTGGGAAGGACGTCTTATCAATATCCACCCTTCCCTTTTGCCAAAATATAAAGGGCTTCATACCCACCAGCGCGCGATCGAAGCGGGAGACAGTGAAGGCGGCGCGACAGTGCATTGGGTTGTCTCAGAGGTCGACGGCGGGCAGATAATTGAACAAATCGCCGTGCCCATTCATCCTGATGACACAGCAGACAGCTTGCAAGCCCGCGTCCTAGAACAAGAGTTAGAGCTTTACCCCAAAGCATTAAAACGTGCGGCCACAACAATTCTGAACGGAGTATAACCGCCGACAGCCACTTCAGGCGCTAACGTTTTGTTCAGTATTTTTATTGGGCTGTCCGTAATTCATTACCGCTAAGTCATGATCCTCCTAGTGTGGCTTATGCCACGAAACATGAAGGGTCTGTGATGTGGAAGACCACTTATAAAAATTTTCGCGATGATACGCGCGGAAATGTTGCCTTGATGACCGCTGTGTCATTGACCGTTTTGATCACCTGCGTCGGCATGGCGATGGATTATTCATTCGTGTCAAAAAACACACGCAAAACGCAAGATGTCGCCGATACGCTTTCGCTCGCCGCCGCCGTCGCCATTGACCGTGAACGTGAACGTGATGGGGGTGCCGTCAACAAAGACCCAATGTTTGCGTCTGGCGTCACCTATAAAGCCTCTAGCTTTGGTTACGATTTTCCAGGTCTAAAAGACGGCACGGATGTTGAAGTGACGTTTGACTATGATGACGACAATAACGAAGTCCGAGTCGAAGTCCGTGGACAACATAAACCGTTTTTGACGCGTATAATGGGCCGGGAATCGATCGATTTTTCATCGGCATCGACAGCGGAATATCCAGACCAGGAACTCAATTACCCCGCCTCGATTGCCATGGTGATCGATAATTCGAATTCTATGTGGTATGATGAAGATCCATCTGCGGATTGGGATCAAGCGCATTTCGATTATTGGTATAACCATTATCGCAAGAGCAACAATCACAGCACGGCAGAGGACAAGTCGCGCCAAGTTCCGACCGGATCCGAAACCGTTCCAGCCGGGACGGCGCAACGCATCGATAGTCTGCGACAAGCCTTTCGGTCTTTGAACAACAGCCTCGGACAGGCGATTGAAGACGATAAAGACCAGCGATACCTCCGCATGGGTCTCATCCCATTCAACCAGAATTTTATTGGAAAAAGCTCGCAGACAATGCGCTGGGGAACAATCCCGGACAGTAAAATCAATGGCATGAGCCCGAGCGGGGAAACCAATACAGCAAAAGGCATGGATAAGGCCTGGAACTGGATGCGCAATGAACACAATAAATATGACCGAGACATCCGTGACGATCTAAAGCGCTATATCATCTTCATGACCGATGGTCACAACACGACCGATCAGAAGATTCAGATAAACAAACCGGGTTCCGGTCTGTGGCGCGGTCAGGTTGAAGAAAAACGTGGCGGCTACATGCGTAAGTGGCGTCCTTGCACGAGATGGGAACCGCGGACGCGTGAAGGCGGCGAAGGCGGCACAGAATCCTATAATGTCTGCACGAAACGCGGCCCACAGCGACAAGAATGGGTGCCTGAAACGACACGCTGGGTCTGGCGCAATCGTCGTCAAGCGACACAACCGAGCGGTGGAAAAGGCTGGAAAGAAATCGATTATGTTGATCGGACACAATATCGCTGCGATCAAATGAAGAAACAGGGGTGGGAAATTTTCTCAGTCGGATATTCCCTGCAACCCGGCGTCTATCGTCGCAACATTCCCGGACGTCCGGGCAATGAATTCTGGGGCGTAAGCCCGGATGACGTCGAGAAGGCCAGAGAATTGCTCGAATATTGCGCGTCAGACGAAGATAACTTCATCCTGGCAGACAATGCGTCAGAGTTGGAAAAAGCCTTTGATGATATTGGCGATTCTATCACGCGCGACACGGGAATTCGGGTGAAGCGATAAATACGCAGGGCCAGCGCGACAGCTGGCCCGCACGGATCGTCAAGTCGAATAGATCAGGACAAGACAAGTAACTAACCCTGTCCAGTATAAGGTCTATCCAGTGACAAACGCAAAGTTTTCATCATTCGTTAACTCTGTCTCGAAACGTCAATCTAATACCCCTGTCATATACCCTATCTACAGAATAGGCTTTGCAAGGCACGCTTAAGCTCCTCGGAGGGGTTTTGGTATGTCCGCTGAAAGCCGTAATGAGTGGGATCGGCTATGTGGCCAAAGACATTTAAACGGTTCGCGAAAGATGATCGCGGGAATTTCGCATTGACCTTTGCTATTGGGGCAACGGTCACAATTGGCATTATTGGAGCGTCTGTTGACTTTTCCATGTCGTCAACGGCCGCCAAGCGATCACAACAAATTGCCGATGCGGTTGCTCTGAACGGGGCTGTATTCATCAAAAACCATGGCTACGTTCCTAAAAGTCGGGGCGCCGATACGGGAGGTTTGCCCGCAGGCCAATATAGTGCGAGCGAGTTGGGTTTAGAGTTTAATTCCTTCGTCGAAGGGGGAGCAGAGGGCGTCACTGTCAACATTGACTATAACGATAGTGCGAAAGAGATTTTGGTCGAAGTGTCTGGATCAACCCAAACGACCTTCACGCGTGTTCTCGGCAAAGAAACCGTCGCCTTTAGTAGTGAAGCGGTTGTCAGCTATTTGAACATAGAAGAGGCGTCTCCTGCCTCGATCGCTCTCGTTCTGGACAATTCAGGCTCGATGGCGTGGGACGATAGAATCGCGAACTCCAATGGGACTTCGCCAGCCGGGGCCGAAGTCCGACTCGACGGGCTCAAAGCGTCTGTAACGTCCTTCCAGACAAGTTTGAGTGACCGACTTGGCGTTCAAACCGCTGCTGATTATCGCACCCTCAGAATGGGTTTGCTCCCATACTCAAGTAACACGATCTCAAGTGCTGTCGTTGACATTGATTGGGGCTATATCGAGACTGACGACATCAATGCCATGAATGCGAGTGGCTCAACAAACTCGAACCCACCTATGGCGACGGCTTTGGAATGGTTCGAAGATGAAGATGATGTCCATGAGCACGAAGCTGAGCGCGCTCAAGAAGACAACCCTCAAGAGCCCCTAAAATTTGTCATCCTCATGTCAGATGGTGAAAACACGATCGGCGGCTGGGAGTTCTTCCCCAATGACGAAGCGCCCGTTTATTGGCGTTATCGCAATGGACGGTGGAGCGGCGTCTGGGCACAATGGTATAGCCCGGTGCATCATGCGGATTATACCCGTGGCGACCTGCGTCGTGACTCAGATCGTTTGACGATAGAATCATGCAATTCGCTGAAAGAAGATCACAACACAGAGATCTTCACGATTGGATATGCGCTGGAAGAAGGACGCTATAATACGCGCAACCCATCCAATAACCGCTCAACCTACCAAGTGAATGCTTGGACACGCGCCAATGCTGAAAATCTCTTGAGCAGTTGTGCAAGCTCTGATGAGCATTTCATCTGGGCGCGGGACAGCGATGAACTACAAGCGGCCTTTAACCGGATCCAAAATGCGATTGTTGAAGAGCTTATTCGGATTAAGTCGTAAATCCTATTTACGCTGACAAAAAAAGCCGGGTCAAGTGACCCGGCTTTTTCGTTTTTCGCGACGATTTTCGGCTTAAACCGCAATATCCGCCTCTGAGAAGAATTGCGCGATTTCTTCAGCCGCTGTTTCCGGTGCGTCAGAGCCGTGGACCGTGTTGGCGTCAATGCTTTCCGCGAAGCTTGCGCGGATTGTACCGGCCGCGGCTTCAGCAGGATTGGTCGCACCCATCACTTCGCGGTATTTCGCGATGGCATTTTCGCCTTCCAGGACTTGGACGACAACAGGACCGGACGTCATGAACGCCACCAGGTCGTTGTAGAACGGACGCTCGGCGTGAACAGCGTAGAAGCGCTTGGCTTGGGCTTCCGTCATCTGAACGCGGCGTTGGCCGATGATACGCAGGCCCGCCTCTTCGATGATAGCATTGACTTTGCCGGTCAGATTGCGTTTTGTGGCGTCAGGTTTGATAATGGAAAAGGTGCGTTGCACAGCCATGGGATGATCCTTTTGGACAAGACTTTAATTTGCGCGAGCGCCTAATCGCGAGCGCACTGATTTGCAAGCCGTCTTAGCGGCTGTCCATAGACCGAACTCTCAAAACCAAGCTTTTCCCATGCTCCATATCAATGACCTCACTTACCGGATTGAAGGCCGTCCCCTCTTCCAACAAGCCACCCTCGCCATCAATCAAGGCCAGAAAGTGGGCCTTGTGGGTCGAAACGGCACGGGTAAATCGACACTCTTCCGCTTGATCAAAGGCGAGATCAGCCCCGATGACGGGGCCATATCCTTGCGCGCCAATATGCGCTTGGGTTGTGTGGATCAGGAAGTGCCGGGCGGCGAGACGTCCCTCATGGATACGGTCCTACAAGCCGACATAGAGCGCACCGCCCTCTTGGCAGAAGCCGAAACGGCGACTGACCCGATGCGAATTGCGCAAATCCATACACGCTTGGGCGATATTGACGCTTACACGGCCGAAGCACGCGCCGGGTCCATCCTGTCGGGTCTTGGGTTTTCCGGCGAAGATCAGCAGCGACCCTGCGGTGATTTTTCCGGCGGCTGGCGGATGCGGGTCGCCCTCGCCGCCATGCTATTTGCCCAACCGGATATGCTCTTACTAGATGAGCCGACCAACTATCTCGACGTGGAAGGGGCCCTCTGGCTGGAAAGCCATATCCGGAATTATCGTGGCACGATTTTTGTGATCAGCCACGACCGTGATTTTCTGAATACGGCAGTGACGGATATCGCTCATCTGCAGCAGGGCAAGCTGACGCTTTACTCCGGCGGTTATGAGAACTTTCAACGCCGCTTGGCTGAACGTAACCGCTTGGATATGGCCTTGGTCGCCAAACAGGAGGAGGAGCGCCGCAAGCTGCAAGCCTTTGTCGATCGGTTTAAGGCCAAAGCCTCTAAGGCGAAACAGGCCCAATCCCGCGTCAAACGGCTCGAAAAGATGGAGCCGATCGCCACGCTGGTCAGCGAGCCCATCGCCCCTATTGATCTGCACGGGCCAGAACGCCGCCTCTCCCCGCCCATGGTGCGCTTTGACGCTGCGGCACTGGGCTATGGCGACGTTACGATTTTGCGCGACCTGAATGTGCAAGTGCAGCCAGATGATCGCATTGGCTTGCTAGGCCGCAATGGCGAAGGCAAGTCCACCTTTGCGAAAGGGCTACTGGGTATCTTGCAGGCCCAAGACGGCCATATCCGTAGCCATAAAAAGATGCGGGTTGGCTATTTCGCGCAGCATGAAGTCGATGCCCTGAATGAAAGCGCGTCAGCTTATGACCATGTTGTCGAGTTGATGCCGGACGCGACTGAGGCCGAACGCCGCGCGCGGCTCGCCCAATTTGGCTTAGGCGCAAAAAATGCAGAAACGCCAGCGGGCGATCTGTCTGGTGGAGAAAAAGCCCGGCTTCTCTTTTCGCTGATTGGCTTTCATAAACCACATTTACTGGTGCTCGACGAACCGACAAACCACCTCGATATTGACAGCCGTGAAGAGCTTGTCCGCGCGTTAAACGCCTATTCCGGCGCGGTTTTACTGATCAGTCACGACCGCGCTTTGCTAGAAGCAAGTGTGGAACGCCTTTGGCTTGTCGAAGGCGGCACCGTGACGCCTTATGACGGCACGCTAGACGATTACCGCGCCTTACAAGCTGAACGCGCCAAACCGGAAAAGAAGAGCAAAACCGATTTGGGTCCGAGCAAAGCGGATGAGCGCCGCGCCCGCGCTGACGCGCGAAAATCCGTCGCGCCCCTTAAAAAACACGCCGCGAAAATCGAAGCCGACATCACCAAACAGACGGCGGAGCTGGCCCGATTAGATGAAATCTTGGCAAGCCCGGACCTGTTCAGCAAAGACCCAGAGGGCGCCGTGAAGCTTGGGCGGGATCGCGCCTACACGGCTGGGCGCATTGAAATGCTGGAAGAACAATGGCTTCAGGCGCTGGATGCATATGAAACCGCCCGAATTGAGGCGGGCTTAGGGGAGGATTAGACCACGAATTACGCTTAAGCCGGAATTAACCATACTCTCAAGTGAGTCCCTTTTTCGCCTTATTTGATAGGATATGAGACCTCTTACAAACGGACGATTCGGAGGCTGGGGCCGAACACGTTACGTTTAGATGAGAGAGAGAGAGACCATGTTCCAGCCCCGGATTGTGCGCAACGATGATGCCCTGCTTGTTTTTGAAACCTTGGCGTTTCTAATACGGCATTATGGCCCCCCGGCGCGGCCAGCCGTCCCGTCCCCCTTACACAAACGGCCCGGTATAGAAACGCTCGTTTATGACGATTTAGATCAGCGCGAGGTCTTTGACTGGGCTCAGGATAGCTATGCCACTGTCTGCGACGTCATGCACATCAACCCAGATGAGTTTCGCTTTATCGCAAGCGTCGAAGACGAAGGCGCGCCGCATTTTCCTTCGACCCATCTCCCAAACCTTCTGAGCTATGATCCCCGCCATTGCAGCCAACGGGGCTATTTCGTTGCGCATCTTGTCTTGGAAATTTGCGACAGAAAACTCTCGGCCTTCAATCCCGGATTTGAACCCAGCGACTTTCAAGCGGCGATAATTTTGCTGTCAGCAGCAGCCTATTTCCGGCAAGGCTTTGTTCTCACCCATTGTCTGGCGGCCACAGCGCAAGCGCTCGGCACGGTAAAACGACCACATAGGTTTCTAGAAAACACGCTTTGCTTCGCCGCCTGCACGGCCCTGGCTATCAATCGCCAGTCACCTGAGCAAATCGTGGCAACTTATGGGGCTATTTTGCCCAAAGCTGTCCGCAAGAAGGTCCCGATCACCTATCGTCAGATTGAGAGCTTTGAGACCGAGTTGAAATTGTTACGCATAATGAGCGAGGGCCAACCCGCACGTCAACGTGGGCGCATCCGTCCAGAATTGCAGTCCGCTTTCCGGCCTCAGCCGCAACGGATTTCCTGGACATAACCCTCACGGTCGAGCTCTATGGTCAAGCGTGAGAGGTCTTCCGGGCCGAGCGTGACCCGCTCTGTCACGTCACGTATGGACGGCGCGTAGAGCTGTTGCCCGGGCAGATAGTTCTGCACCTCGACATAGGTCTCGGTCATCAGATCGCCGTTTAGGAAATCATTGTCCGGACCTTCAAAGAACGCCGGGCGGATAATGCGCTTCCGCCCGGGCAAACCCGGAATGTAAATCGCGCCCTCATTTTGCCCCACTAAGGCGGCATACATCTGGCTGCGGCAAAGGTCGACGGCGGGAATGCGCGGCGTGGGGGCTGGGGCCAACCATTCGGGACGCACATATTGCCCCTGTCCGGGTTGCGGGGTGAAGGTATAAGTCGGCACAGCGGAACCAGAGGCGCAGGCCGATAGGCCGCCCAATACGAGCAATCCCAATAAGCGCTTTATGTTTGTCCGCAACACACATACCGCCTCGCCTAACAGGGTTAATGCCGTCCTAACGGCGGGCTAACAGCCCTGTGATCGCCCGTTATCAGCTTGTGACGTGCAGGCGCTCTATAAAGATGTATTGAAGTTCCAGCGAAGTTGGATCTGTCCCCTCCCCCCGCTTCGCCCCTGTTTCTGTCACGAAACTGGAACGGGTAAGTTGCCCCTTTCTTACCCGTTCCACACCTTCCTTGATGAATGCCCCCCAATCCCCCTTATTGCATTGTGGGTCGCTTTCTGTTGCAGATTGCGACGCTCCCTTTCGCATTGCTATTCAATTCAGTATGGACCGCCCCTATGTCCGACGCTTTAATGACAGACGCAGAGACGCCTTGGAGGGCGACTGTTCTGACGCTTTATCCCGATGCGTTTCCCGGTGTCCTCGGCACGAGCATTATCGGAACGGCTGCGCAAACTGGCATCTGGCAGCTAGATTCAGTGGACATTCGCGATTTTGCCACTAATAGGCACCGCACTGTTGATGGCCCACCTGCGGGAGGCGGGGCAGGACTTGTCCTGAAACCCGATATTGCAGCCAAGGCAATCGACAGCGTGGTCCGTGACGAAGGCAACTTCGGGGACCGCCCGCTTATCTATCTGACCCCCCGGGGAAAGCCGCTGACGCAAGACCGCGTTCGGCAGCTAGCGACCGGGCCGGGTCTTATATGCTTTTGCGGACGGTTTGAGGGCCTCGACCAACGGGTGATCGAAAGCCGCCAGATGGAAGAAATTTCCATAGGTGACTTTGTTCTCGCGGGGGGTGAGGTCGCCGCACAGGTCATGATCGAAGCTTGCGTTCGCTTACTGCCCGGCGTTTTGGGCAATCGTGAAAGTATTGCTGAAGAGAGTTTTGAAGACGGTCTTTTAGAGTATCCGCTCTATACACGGCCGCGAGAATTTGAAGGCCGGGAGATCCCGGCGGTGCTGACATCTGGCAACCACGCAGCTGTGGATCGCTGGCGGAAAGCACAAAGCGAAGAGATGACGAAGACGCGCCGCCCCGATCTGTGGGCGGCCTATCTGAAAAAGACGGGCCAAGCGCCCATCACGGAGTGAAACGATGAACGTGATTGAAAAACTGGAAAAAGCCGAAGAAGCGCGCTTGCTCGAATCCGGCAAGACAATTCCTGACTTTTCCGCGGGTGATACCTTGGTTGTACAAGTTCGCATTACCGAAGGCTCTCGCACGCGTTTGCAGGCCTTTGAAGGTGTTTGTATTGCCCGTTCTGGCGCTGGCCTGAATGAGAGCTTTACGGTGCGTAAGATTTCCTATGGCGAAGGCGTTGAGCGCGTCTTCCCCGTCTACAGCCCGCTTGTCGAGGCGATCGAGGTCAAGCGTCGCGGTAAAGTCCGTCGCGCCAAGCTTTACTATCTTCGGGATCGTCGCGGTAAATCTGCGCGTATTGCCGAACGCACAACAGGTCGTGGCATGAAAAAATAAATCTTAGAGATCTACACTAAGAATACAAAAAAGCCGCCCCTGAAAAATTCAGGAGGCGGCTTTTTTCTTGTCTGTTTATCGGACTTTAACCGATCGGATTAGCGTTTCCACGTAAAGGATAATGCGGCGGCGTCCTCTGTAAAGCTAATCCCCTCGGCTTGAGCTTCGCGGCGCAAGTAGGACACAGATAAATCGGCGTCACCAATCCGGTAGCCAACACCCGCTTGGGCATCGCCGACGATAATCCTGTCCTGCAGGTGGAAATTGCCATTATTGAAACGGGTCAGGCTATCTGGCGAATAGGTCAGCGCTTCAGCGTCAGCGCCAGCAAAAAGATACCAGCTATTGGCGGCCAAGTCAGACCCTGTACGAAGGTCCTCACCAATTTCTACCACCGCGCCAACCAGAGCAGAGCTTGAGCCTTCTTCGTCAAATTTGAGACTGGCACGCGGACGCAGGACCAGATCAATCCCGTCGTCTTTTTTCGCCGTGATCGAGCGCGACAGACCAAATGACAGTGGCTGAGAGGTCCGGCGGTCGCACGTCCCCTTACCCGTCAAACAGGCCGTGTCTGACAAATCGAGTTTAAAGAGCGTTGAGCCAACCGCCTCAACAGGAAGGTCGAGACGGGGCACATTAATGGCCCCTATGCGATCAATAGAAGTCTGCGTGCCTACATTCAGGCTGAGCCCTGGAGATTCGGGTTGAAAGGGTTCCGTGTCAGATGTGGCATCTTGCGCAACTGCCGGAGCCGCGCACAGCAGTAAGGCAGCGGTCAAACTGACCGTCCTTTTAAGCGTGTTATGGCGGATTTTTCCGACCATATAGCTTCTGCCTTTCCTTCAAACGACCTTTCCAGGTCTTAATTATGCAACCTCTAGCCGATAACGCCTGAACGTTACCTGCACATTGCCCACCACTGCCCATTTTTATTGTTTGGGATCAAGCCAAATGCGCCCGGGCTGTCCTTTTCGACGTTATATCCGTCATCACCGTGACCGTGAAGACACAAAATGATGACATTATGGCAAATTCTTATAACGGCACCTCTCTCAGAGTCGTGACGCAAATCACGCCAAAGAATAACATTCAAAACAAAAAAGCTGCCCCGTTGGGGACAGCTAAAAGACATTTGAAGTGCCATTGGGTTCTGTAAACCCTCTAAATATGGGGGTTACTGGCAGGCAATACACTCTTCGTAATCTGTGGGTGCGGCCGCCTTCATCGCTTTTTCCATCTCCGTTTCGCCTTCATCAGCAGCCTCTTCGGAGCCCGCAAAACCGGCGCGCTGCACCGATTTTGAACGGCAATAGTAAAGCGATTTCACACCTTTTTCCCATGCTTGCCAGTGCAGCATATGGAGGTCCCACTTATCGATATTACCGGGCAGGAAGATATTGAGCGACTGGGCCTGACAAATCAGCGGCGCGCGGTCAGCGGCATGTTCAATCACCCAGCGCTGGTCAATTTCAAACGCGGTCTTGAACGTGTCTTTCTCATGATCTTCGAGGAAGTCGAGATGCTGCACAGAGCCTTCGTTTTCCAGAATAGTTGCCCAAACGCCGTCCGTATTTTTACCGTAGCGCTCTAACACCTCTTCCAAAAACTTGTTGCGCACGGTGAAGCTGCCAGACAAGGTTTTGTGCGTGTAGATATTGGCCGGGATCGGCTCGATACCGGCGCTGGTTCCACCGCAGATGATCGAAATGGACGCGGTGGGGGCGACAGCCATTTTATGGCTGAACCGTTCCATAATGCCGGCATCGGCTGCATCTGGGCAAGGTCCGCGTTCCTCGGCAAGTTTCACAGACGCCGCATCCGCGCCTTTGCGGATATGATTGAACAGGCGCATATTCAACGATTTGGCCATGGCGCTTTCAAACGCCACGCCCTTCTTTTGCAGCAAGCTGTGGAAGCCCATCAGGCCGAGCCCGACGGAGCGTTCGCGCATGGCGGAATAGACCGCATCAGACATGCCTTCGGGCGCGCGGTCGATGAAGTCCTGCAGGACATTGTCGAGCATGCGCATAATGTCTTCAATGAAGCCGTCTTCTTTTGACCAATAATCGAACATTTCCGCATTGATAGAAGACAGGCAGCACACCGCCGTACGGTCCCGGCCCATTTGATCCTGACCCGTCGCCAGCATGATTTCGGCACAAAGGTTGGACTGCTGAACTTTAAGGCCTTGGTCGCGCTGGAACTTTGGCAGGGCTTCGTTCACCGTGTCAGAATAAACCAGATAAGGCTCACCGGTTTGCAGACGCATTTCCAGAATTTTCTGCCACAGAGCGCGCGCATTGACGGTCTTGATCACTTCGTCAGTTGCCGGACTACGCAGAGCAAACTCTGCCCCGTCACGAACGGCTTCCATAAACTCATCAGTTATGTTCAGCCCGTGATGAAGGTTAAGCGATTTGCGATTAAAGTCGCCAGAGGGTTTGCGGATTTCCAGAAACTCTTCAATCTCCGGATGGTGGATGTCGAGATAAACAGCCGCAGAGCCACGCCGCAGAGAGCCTTGTGAGATCGCCAGCGTCAGGCTGTCCATCACGCGGATAAACGGAATGATCCCAGATGTTTTTCCGGCACGGCCAATCTTCTCGCCAATGGAGCGTACATTCCCCCAATAGGTGCCGATGCCACCGCCATTAGAGGCGAGCCAGACATTCTCGTTCCACGTCTCGACAATGCTCTCTAAGCTATCATCGACAGCATTCAGGAAGCAGGAAATCGGCAGGCCACGACCTGCGCCACCATTGCTTAGCACGGGTGTCGCCGGCATGAACCAAAGTTGGCTCATATAGTCATAGAGGCGCTGGGCGTGATCAGAGTCGTCAGCGTAAACGGTCGCGACGCGGGAAAACATATCCTGATAGCTTTCGCCGGGCAAAAGGTAACGATCGACGAGTGTCTTCTTGCCAAAATCAGTCAGCAATGCGTCACGAGACCGGTCTTGTACCGGCGGACGAACGTGGGGACGGGCTTCTGAGGCTTTCGGCTTTTGACGTTTTTTAGGGGCTGCTTCCTTAACGGCACGGCTTAGAACTGCATCCGTAGCAGCATCCGCTATGTCCATCTCTCCGACATCCATCGTCTTGCCGAATTCCTCTTCGCTCATGTTCACAGTCTCTATTTACCCCCGTTATAAATGGGGTTTCCCAACCCCTGTCACCAGCCGACACGACCCTATTGCCCATCGCGCTTGATGGGCTTGTCCTGATACAAAGTGTTAGAACGAAGCAGGTCGCCTCAACTACATATAGTGGTCAAATGGCGCGGCGCGTCAACACCTTGTGTCCTCTTATGGCACCCAACACAGTTAAGACTCAGTTAAGGCTTTGGAATTGCGACGAAATTTTTATGTCTCTTTTGCGAAACTGTCACGGAAGCGTCTCGAATCTCATTTGGGACAATCCGCTAAGTCATTGGAACATATGAAGGAGTTTGAGAGACAGTGAAAGAATGGCACAAATGACAATTGTGGATGGCCGCGGGGATAACGTTACCACAGCCGCCCATGAGAGGTGATCACGAGTATAGGGGGCGCATATGTCGCGGCACGATAACCGGCCCAGAAGAGGTCCGGGCCAAACAATTCCATGGAGTTAGGAGAAATCGGTCGATTTCGTCGTCTATTTGACGAATCTCGACAGAAGCTCTGGCCCTAAGGCGGCCTTTAGGGGTCCAAGTTCATGTTCAACCGCCCGCCATGATTCGACCGACTTCGTGTAGATAGGCTGCCGGACTTGTTCGCTACTGGGCGTACGCACAGCCCGCTTGTTTTTGTGAAATGACAAACAGGCCGCTTCAAAGGGAACGCCAACATAATCCAGTAGACCCCGAACCACCGCCTCCATATCAGCGACGAGATCTTCATAACGCATAGTCAGCACGCGCCCGGGCAAGAGTTGCGCCCAATGATCCATCAAGGCGAGATAACCCCGATAATACGATCCAATATGGGAAAGGTCATAGGCCCACGCCCAACCGGAGGCGAAATATTGGCGGTAAAGACTGACCCCGCACGCCAAGGGGTGACGACGTATATCGATCACAATAGCATCCGGCAGGATTTTATGGATCAAGCCGATGTGTTCGAAATTCTGCGGCAACTTATCGATAAAGAAAGGCTGGGTCCCTTCAGCCCGAAAAAGCTGGGCTTGCGAGAGATAAGATTGCCCCGCCTCTGTCAAACGGTCTCGGGGAATATCGCCAAGGCCTTCCAGATAGGACCTGCCTAATCGATCAACACAAAATTGGTGGAGGGATTGCTTCACAGAGGGGAGTACGGGGAGTTCTTGCGTGCCTTCAATTTGCGAATGGCTGGACAGAATTTGCTCTAACAAAGTTGAGCCTGATCGCGGCATGCCAAGAATGAAAATGGGCCTTACATTGTCACTATGCACCGCTTGAGCGTCCGCTTGAACAGTAAGGCTTTCTGATGTGACAGATCGCTTAATTCGCTCTACGGCCGAGAGAAAGGCGTCTGGCTTAAAATCGCGCGGCCCGTAAAGATCATTGGCCCGCTTATAGTCCGCAAAGGCTCCTGCCAGGCCCATATTACTCTCCCGCGCCTTGGCCAGTGCGAAGGCAGGCTGACTGCGCATAGGGGCGGGTAGGCGTGAATTCCCCACGAGGGCTTCCAGTTCTTGCTGTTCGTCGACTGAAAATTGATAGGTCGTAAAATCTGAAAGCGCCCACCAGGCTTCGGGTGTGGCCGGTGTCTGGCTCGCAATCGCGCGTTTATAGGCCGCTTCCGCCTCTTCCCGTCGGCCCAAAACGCGCAGGGCATGTCCCATGACCAGATCCATGCCGCCGCGCTGTTCGGGCGTAAAGACAATCGTGCGCGCAGCCTCTTCGAACAGACGGATCAAATCTTCATTATGCCCAAAGCGCTGAAACAATCGTCCGAGTTCGAGAATAGACGCCGGACTGCGCTCAATCTCTGGCAAACGCTTCGCCTCGGAAAAGGCTTCTTTATCTCGGCCTGTTGCTTCCAGCGCACTCACCAGCATGTGCCGCAAAATCATATTTCCGGGCGCCGTTTCCAAACCTGCCTGAACATGCGCCAAAAAAGCAGTCGGCCGACGACGGATACGCGCGACATGTGCGAGCGTGTAGAGAGCGCGCGGGTGACCGGGCAAACTGAGCAACATGCGCTCTGCAATGCGCTCGGCCTCCGCTAGATTGTTTTGCGAAATCGCCCGGCGGATCGATTGAAAGTCGCTATCAAGCGGGTCCACCGCATCCGCACGATTAGACGCTGCAACAGCCTCGGACCACGCGTCTTGCGCCCAGAATAGCCGCCCCGCTGCCTGAAAAGTTGAAAACGACACAGTCTTATCACTAAGCACAGCACGCAAATGGGATAGGCCATCATCGCGCGCGCCATTTGCGAACGCTTTTTCTGCCTCCGTAAGTCGGGGGTCCGATGTCATTGGCGGAATACTCACTCCTCCGTCCTGACGGATCAAAGCCATAAAGAAAAGTCGCGACCTGCGATAAGGCCTAGGCCGATCAACCTAGAGGTCAAGACGACACAACGCAGAGCCTTCAGCCAAAAGAAAACGGAGGCCGAAGCCCCCGCAATCATTCATTTGACTGTGACGTCAGCCTACATGCGGAAGTTCACGCCCATAAAGACGAAGCGTCCGCGCGGGCTGACCGGCCACGCAATCTGGTTCACGAATGGAATCTCGTCGGTCAGGTTATTCACCCCGCCATAGAGAGACAGGCGATCAGAAATCTCATAAGAGCCGTTCAGATCAAAGATGAATGTGTCACCCGTTTCGTCCCCACCGAGATAGGTCTCGAAGTGGGTGAGGCCCGTATCCGTTCCCGCTGCAGCGGCGGCTTGGGCCGCTGTGATTTCGCCCATGAACTGGTTGCTCTGATAGGAGGTTTGGAAACCCAGACCATATGGACCGCGAGCCCAAGTCAGGTTCAAGTTACCTGAGAGCTCTGGACGCTGAACCTCTTTCAACTCCGGATCAACCTCATCGAGATCAAGGGGGTTGAAGAAGCGATCGAGCTTTTCTTGATAGCTACCAACAAGAGCCACGCCGAATTCATTTGCACCGACATCAAAGCCATAATTGGCTGCAAAGTCGACACCACTTGCTTCAAGGCGGGCAAAGTTGATTGTGCCGCTGTCAAGTGTACTCAGACCACCATCAGCACGACGCTCAAACTGTCCACAAAATGGAACATTCGGGAAATCACCGGAGTCAAAACAACCCTCCAGGATATCTGTGGCCGCAACAGCCGCGATGGCGTTATCGATCTCGATATCCCAATAATCGACCGTCAAAGTGAAACGATCAATGAAGGTCGGTGTAAAGACAGCACCGATTGTGAAGGTATCAGCTGTTTCAGCTTCAAGGTCCGGGTTACCCCCAGATGTTCCAGAGAAACGGCCTGTGAGTGGGTTTTCCCAGATATAGCCTCCGCTTGCATCCAGAATTTCTGATTGCGGAACACCCGCTGCTGTTAAGGCAGCAACGCAGTTAGCTTGACGCACCGACGCACCGAGATCGATATTGTCCGGATCACACGGATCAGCATTTGAACCGATGAAAATCGGGAGGCTCGGATCAAACAATTCGGAAATGTTTGGCGCGCGTACAGCCGATGAAAGCGTACCACGAATGGCGACATTATCGTCTGGCGACCAGGTTGCGCCCAGCTTCCATGTCGTTTGCCCACCCAGTGTACTGTAATCCGCATACCGAACGGCGGCATCAACGGTGAGCTCTTTAAAGTGTCTGCGATCTGCAAGAAGTGGGAGACGAACCTCGCCGAAGACTTCTTTCACATCATATTCGCCAAACGTGTTGAATTGCTGATCATTGTCGATGCTCACAACGGTGTTTAGGAACCCAGTCGCATCTGACAATAAGGTCCCTGCCCCCAAAGGCGACCCGTCTGGCAAAATACCCAAACGATCATCATCCAGCGTACTGCGGCTTGACTCTTCTCGATACTCAAAGCCAGCGGCATAGCCGATGGGACCATCGAGCAGTGAGTCCATAACATCGAAATCACCGGCTGCATAACCAGACACGACTGTCTGACGCAGCTCAATCTTGTCCGTGATCGGCGCGGCGATGAAGTCTTGCGCCGCCTGGCTCACTGAGAAGCGACCAAACGGGTTGAGCGGCTGACACTGACCATCACCGGGTGTGAAGGAGTAATATTGGTTCGTGGAGTAGCCACCATCCGCAAAGCCATTGCCGGCCGTGAAATAATCGATCGAATATGTTGCCGTCGGATCCAGATCGGAACGACAGACAATTTCGCCCGTGGCTGGATCGACGACTGTATCGGTCGCGGCAAACTGACGATCTAGATAGATGTCGAAGAAAGTTTGCGTGTTTTCAAAGCGGCCATGGTTGACGGAAATGTCAAACGTATGACCACTATCCATTTCGTAAGTCGCCCCACCCACTAAGCGGATTGTTTCACGTTCCGTTGTTGTATCGTCATAGCGACCTGTCAGGAAGCCAACCGGGTCTTGCGTTAAGAGCAAACCCCCAGTTTGTGCGACAACAGGATCAAGCTGAGACGGAATGAACGGGTTATCGCCAGCGATAAACAACGTGTCATAGAATGTATCCTGCTCGCCAGAGGTCGTTGACTCACCCAGAACATATTTCGCTTCGACGTAAGCCGTCAGATTTGGTGTCAGCTCATAGTTAGAATTGAGGTTGAAAGAGTAGCTGTCCGTTTCAGGATAAAGCGTATCGCCGTTAAAGTCGAAGAAACCGCCACTCCCGACACCGCCCGGCAAAGCGGCACCGCGGAAGGACGAGTCCGCAATCAAAGATTCTTCAAAAACGCTGACGGTTCCATCCGGGTTCGTCACCCAGCAACCCGCAAGGAAACCGGTTTGACCGCCCCGTGATTCCTGACAGTCAGCGATACCGTTATTGTTGATGTCGACATAGTTCACAGTCCGGCCACCAAAGGTAGGCGCAATGGACCCTTCTTGTGAAGACAACCAAACCCGCGTGTCACGGTTGATGATGCGGGGTGCCGCGCCTTCTGTCCGCGCAATGATCGCCAGTTCAGCCGCTGTCAGGCCCGCCGTGTCGATGGAAGAAAGCGGCGTACCAATGGTCAAGCCAGAAAAGTTTGGCGTGTCGGGGCCAATATCTGTGACCTGCAGACGCAAGGCCGGGTTGGCGATATTATAGCCAATGTTATTGTCACGAGAGAAGTCGCGATCGCCATAGGTCAGGCCCGTATCTTCAACGATGCTAGCGCTGAATGTGATATTCCCGCGATCATTGTCGAAGTTTTTACCAAGCGTCAGGTCAAAAGCGAGGTTTTCAGCGTCCCACTCTGTCGAAATGCCGCCCTGCAGATTTGCGTCAATGCCTTCGAAGTCATCTTTCAAGACGAAGTTTACAACACCGGTAACCGCGTCAGCACCATAGATCGCTGATGCACCACCCGTGGTGACTTCGACGCGCTCAACGAGGGCGCGGGGGATTGAGCCAACATCAACAGCAGAAGAACCCCGGAAACCGGGTACGTGACGGCGACCATTGACCAAGGTTAGCGTCCGCGCCCCACCAAGACCGCGTAGGTTCAGAGACGCCCCGCCACTGGCGGAATTTTCAGTAGAAGTTGATGAAATCAGCGCCGGGATATCGTTCACGATTTCTGACAGGTTAATCTCACCGGATTGGAGGATGTCGTCAGAGTCTAAGGATTGAACAGGCGTAGAGCTTACAATGTTCGGATCAAGAGCGATCCGCGAACCGGTGACGACGATTTCATCCTCTTCAGCGGCGGATGTTTGAGCGTTAGCAGAAGACATGGCCAGCGCAGCAATACTGCTGGCCAACAATAGGCGTTTCATCATGATTTGGGATCCCCTCCAAAATGTATGTGAACCGCCTGTAATGGGACTGACAGAGACGGCGCAAGCCGCTGGCTGTGACTAAGTCAAAATTGGCTGCATTTTTTGGGCAGGTGTTGCATTTTTGTGCAATCTTGCGTTTTGGGCCGATTTGCTGATCATTTAGAGCCAAAAAGCTTAGCATATCCGTCAGGATTTCGGGCGACTTCATCGGATGGAGTCTTTATGGGACCCATATGAAAATCCTGCTCGTCACAGATGCTTGGCACCCGCAGATGAACGGTGTGGTCCGCACTCTTGATACCACAGTGACGACATTGCGGGAGCGTGGCCATTCCGTGGAGGTTATCGCCCCGTCAGACGGCTATATGACCCTCCCTTTGCCGACCTATCCAGACATTCGCTTAGCCTTATTCGCTAAACGCGATGTGGAGAGACGCATGGTCCAATTTGGCCCGGAAGCGGTACACATCGCCACAGAAGGGCCGTTGGGGCAGGCCGCCCGAAAACTTTGCTTGCGCTGGGGCATGCCGTTCACCACCAGCTACCACACGAAATTCCCTGAATATATCAAGGCACGCGTGCCCTTCATCCCCATGGCCGCGACCTATAAATTTGTCCGCGATTTCCATAATGCAGGCGGGCGGACAATGGTCACAACGCCGTCTATGGAGGCGTTTCTTTCGGAGCGCGGCTTTACCCGCCTCGGCGTCTGGGCACGTGGGGTAGATACCGCCCTGTTTCACCCCGAAAAGCGGTTGGTGGAAACTCGCGCTGATGATGATGTCTATGCAGGTCTGGAGCGCCCCATCTGGGTCAATGTGGGCCGCGTCGCCGTGGAGAAAAACATCGAAACCTTTCTCGACCTTGACCTTCCTGGGACCAAAGTGGTGGTCGGCAAAGGCCCGCAGGAAGCAGAGTTGCGCAAACGCTATCCGGACATCGTCTTTACCGGCGCGAAATTTGGCGAAGATCTCGCCAGACATTTTGCGGATGCTGACGTTTTCGTCTTTCCATCCCTGACCGATACATTTGGGCTGGTCATTATCGAAGCCATGGCGACCGGGACACCGGTAGCGGCCTATCCCGTCAGTGGCCCAATCGACATTATCCCCGGCTCCAAGGCTGGCATTGTCGATCATGACTTGCGAACAGCCTGCCTCGAAGCACTAAAGTTATCGCGGGAAGACGCCCGCACTCACGCCGAAAAATATAGCTGGGATACCGTCGTTGACGTATTTTATGACTTACTGACGCCTGAATACAAACCCGAAGCCCGCAAGCGATGGCGTCGCCTACGCCGCTTGGCCAAACTCGCGAGCAGTCCGATGCATGCACTTCGCCGTCAAAGCCGTCGCGCCTGGCGGATTATCCGCGGCAAGAGCGTGCCCTAAAGCCCACACATCCAGACCGTAAAGGGAGGGCTATTTCGCCCGCTTCAGGAAAAGCTGCACATTTTGTGCATAGGGGCTGACGCCAACCAAATCCCACCCAAGCGCGCCCAATTGGTTTAACTCGGCCTGGAAAGTCGCATCGCGGGTCTCGGCTTTATTCTTCCAAACACTGGCCTGTAAAGTGACCACTTTATATTCGAACCGCATGATTATCGCTCTCGTTTGAGGTAAAAAATAGTCGGAAACACATCGGTTTTCGCATAGTAACATTCCCAACCTTCAATGCCGAGCTTATTGAGAATATCGGCACTCGCATCACGGATGCCTTTTCCCGTGGCGCCTTTGCCGCCTTCGATAATCTTATACTCCCAGCGCTTACGCATTATCGTCTTCGTCCTTTTCTTCAGCGTTTTCCGCGGCTTTCTCCGCGCCTTGCGTTAATCGCCCGCTTTTGCGTAGCGCGTCGCGCAGGACATATTCGATCTGCGCATTCAGGCTGCGCAGTTCATCATCGGACCAGCGCCGCATGGCCGAAAGCACATCCGGGCTGATACGTAAGGGATATGATTTTTTTGCTGGCACGGGACGCTAGTAAAGCGATCCCGTATTCACGACGGGCTGGGTCGCTTTGTCAGAGCAAAGAACAACCAAAAGGTTGGACACCATCGTCGCGCGGCGCTCTGGATCAAGCTCGACAATATCCTTGGCCGACAGCTCTGCCAGCGCATCTTCAACCATGCCAACCGCACCTTCAACAATCTTCTTGCGCGCCGCGATAATCGCGCCGGCCTGTTGGCGTTGCAGCATGGCTTGGGCAATTTCGGGGGAATACGCCAGATGGCTAATTCGCGCCTCGATAACATTGATTCCAGCCTTATCCAGGCGGTCCTGCACTTCGGCCCGTAAGCGTTCTGAAATTTCATCCGGATGGGTACGCAGCGACACTTCCCCATCTTTCGTTGGATCATAAGGATAGCTTGTCGCCATAGAGCGGATGGCGGCTTCGGACTGGATTTGCACAAAGCTTTCATAGTCATCGACATTGAAGACAGCTTCGGCACTATCACTGACTTCCCAGACGACGATGGCCGCGATTTCAATGGGCGATCCGCCCAGCTCATTGACCTTTAGCTTGCCGCTTTCAAAGTTCCGGACCCGCTTGGACACTTTTTTCTTCGAATAGAAAATATTGTTCCAACGCAGGCCCTGCTGATCGGCCGTGCCGACATATTTGCCAAACAGGCTGAGAACGACCGACTGGTTCGGGGCGATGGTATACAGGCCCGCCCAAAGAACGATACCGATCACGATCGGGATAATCCCCAAAGGACCATACCCGCCGAAAAATCCTACAATGCCCAAACCTATCAAAAGAATGCCGGCCAGGAACATCATGATCCCGCCCATACTTTTGACGTCCTTTTCACGAATGTCTTCCATATCTCTCTCCTTTACTTAACTTGATATATATATGATATCATTATAATATAATGTCAACTGTCGGAGCTTTTTACAATCCTGCTCACGGAAGCTTGGGTTGAACGTGAACGCCGTTAGGACCATCGGACGGTCATGCGCTTCACCTTGTCAATTCTGACGGCACTCTGTCTGGCCGGACCTGTCACAGCGCAGGAAGCGACGCCATTAAGCCCGGTCTCGGTCGATCAGAATGATGGGATAGATGTGCGGGTCACAGATAGTGGGGTCGGTCAGATCGAAATGTATGGCAGCGCAACAATTAGCGCGCCCATAGAAACGGTTTGGTCCTTGCTGATGAAATGCGAGACACAACTTCACTTTGTGCCCGGATTGAAGAAGTGCGAGATGTTACAGCAAGGCATTGATGAAGAGGGCCGCTGGGATGTTCGCACCCAAACGTTCAAATATGCCTTCCCGTTTCCGAAACTTCGGTCGGAGGTCCTCTCGCGCTATGATTTTCAGCACGCGATCGAAATTGAAACGCTCAATAGTGATTTTGGTGCCATGACGGCCCTGTGGACACTGGCAGAAGACACCATGGGAAAAACGCGCTTGCAGTATAAGGCTACGCTCGACCCGTCTCTTCCCGTACCTCGGTCGCTGATCCGAAAATCTTCGCAAAAGGACCTGCCTTTGCTATTTGAACGTCTGCGTGTGCAGGCGACAACCTCGACGACCCCGCCGTAATCGGGCGCGACCTTAGTTCGCCAAAACCTCTTCCAAAAACTCGGCCTGCATACGTTCGTAAAACAGGCGGTTATTCAGTTTGCGCCAGCCATGGCCTTCATCCGGGAACAAGATATAATCGGCGCGCACACCGTTTTCACGCAAAGCCCGGACCATGATTTCCGTCTCAGCTTTATCAATGCGCGGATCCATAGCGCCGTGGCTATAGAGGACAGGAACACGGATATTGTCCGCCTTGGCGATGGGGCTAATCTCTGCGTAGAAATCCCGCCATTCCGGATCATCAATATCGCCATATTCAATAATGTCAGACGCTTTTAAAGCCGGACTCGCAATTTCGAGCGCGGTGACCCAATCACCCACACCAAAGAGCGACACACCCGCATCGAAGGCATCCGGGTAATCGGCTAGAACGGCATTGACCATATAGCCGCCATAAGAGCCGCCCATGACGGCGGCGCGACTGGTATCGACGCGCCCATCCGCTTCCAGATAGTCCAGCATATCCACGAGATCACGAACGCTATCCAGGCGCTTGCGCTTATCATCCAGCGTCACATAGGTCCGACCAAATCCGGTGGAGCCCCGCACATTGCTTTGGAAAACGGCAATCCCTTTCGACAAAAGATATTGCACCGTAGAATTATAGGATGGGCGCGCCTGCGCCGTCGGCCCGCCATGTACCATGAAAACAACAGGCGGCGGCGAGATCGTGCCATCTGGCAAGTAGAGAAGTCCCTGTACCTCAACCCCGTCACGCGCCGGCAATCGAACAGACTCCGGCAGGATGAGCGATGCGACATCTAACTCTCCATAATCAGAGCCGAATATCCGGCGCGGCGTGGGGTCAGCGAGATCAAATGCGTAAAGATCACCCGGAATGTTCGACGCGCTAACACGGACGAGGACCGCGTCATCCGCACAGTCGATGGAATAAACCCCGCGAGGCAAGCCCTGCACTGTCCCGCCCGGTTGGAGGTGGAGGCTAGAAAAACCATCGAGATTACGCGTGGTCACGATAGTGTCGCCGCACACTTCGACACCATCAACATCGTTCGTCGCTTCGCGCGTGATATTGGCGCCCACTTGGAAACTGCTATTGACCTGATAGGTCCGCAGCGCCGCAAACTCTTGGCCTGCATTCGTGGCCAGAATGATCCGGTTGTCATCAAGATAACGAATGCCGGCATCAGAATGATTGGCCCGCGGGTCAGGATCGCTTAGCCCCCGCCGCTGACCCGTCTGCAAGTCCAGCACGTAAAGCCGGTCACTATCCTCACCGACCGACTCCGACAATATCGCACTCGTACCGGCGGGGGAGACGGCCTGTACAAACAAACCGCCCTGCCCTTCATGGACCAAACGCGCCTCGCCGGTTGCAACATCCGCCAAATAGATATCGAAATCTTCGCCATTGCGTTCAGTCGAACTGTAAACGATCTGCGAACTATCCGCGGTAAATCCGCCAAAATTACGAAAACCATTTTCCGTTGCCGGCAAGATTAGACGCGGTTCATCCCAGCCAGAGTCATCGGCTTTAGGAGCGACGATCCAATAATTTTCCCGCTCGTCACCATTATTATCCGCCCCGTAAATCAAGCGGCCATCGGGGGCGAAGGCAAAGAAGGTCACGCCAGAGCCTTGGCTGAGTTGCTGCAACGTCGATTTCGGATCATCAGCTTGCGCGTCCATCACATAAACCTGCCGCGTCCCTGTCAGGCTGAGGCGCGTCGCCACCGTGCGGCCATCCGGCGAAAGACGCGACGGCCCGGCACCGCGTGCCAGCACATAAGGGGCAACATCACTGTCCAGATTCGCATCGCTCGCGGTCGGGGCGATAAAGTCCATCAGGGCCGGTTCCGCCGAAGCCACGGCCGCCGTATCTTCCTCTGTTACAGATTGATTATCCGTGCAGGCCACGAGCAAAGCAAAAAGTGGCAGAACGACAGCGCTATTACGAAAGAAAGTCATAGCCGCCTTGCATCATGTCCGAGCCTGATATGCAAGTCTTTGGGCGTTCCTCTATGGACGCGACAATCTGTCAGCGTTAGAGCGCGAAAATGGATGCTTCCACTCTCACAGCCTGGTTTGACCTGACGCTCTTTTTGGGCGCGTTTGCGACTCTGTTTGTGATTATCGACCCGCCAGGTTGCGCCCCAATTTTTGCGACGCTTACCCAGGGCACGTCCAAAGCCCATCGCCGTAGCATGGCGTATAAAAGTGTGGGCGTGGCCGCCGTTATTCTGTTTGGCTTTGCCCTTTGCGGCGAGTGGTTATTTTCAAAACTGGGTATCAGCATGGATGCGCTTCGCATTGCGGGCGGCATCATGCTTTTCGTGATCGGCCTTAACATGGTGTTCGAAAAGCGCACCGAAAAGCGCGAAGACCGGGCCGAAGACGTCCTCGAAGAAGCCGAAGACCCCGAAGATATTAGCGTCTTTCCCATGGGCATTCCGATGATTGCTGGGCCGGGGACAATGGCCTCACTCCTCCTCCTCAATAGCGAAGCCCCAACGCTCGGTGGCAACCTCACCGTCATGCTGGCTTTGTTCACAGTCTTATTGATCACACTATTGAGCTTCTTGGCGGCTGGCGCTTTGCTTAAACTTCTCGGCAAGACGTTTACCGACGTTCTCACCCGCGTGCTCGGCGTCCTCCTCGCCACCCTCGCCGCGCAATTTATCATCGATGGTGTGCGCGGCGCATTATTCTAGGCGCAACAAAAAACCCCGCCGCAGATGCGACGGGGTCCAATTATTTCAGCGTAAGAAAAGAACCTATTCTTCTTCGCCGCCTTTTGCTTCTTCAGCAGGCGCGTCCTCTGCTGGGGCCTCAGCCGCTTCGGCTTCCGCCGCCTTCGTCGCTTCTTCTGCAGCCTTGGCCGCTTTTGCCGCTTCGGCCGCCGCCGCTTTAGCTTCTTCTTCTGCCGCCTTGCGAGCTTCTTCTTTTTCTTTGCGCTCTTCAATGCGCTCTAGCGCTTTCGCGCCGGGCTTGCCTTTGATCGGGTTATTGCCTGCTTTCCATTCCCAGAGACCGGCGGCACCCAAGAAACGCGCAACGCGTTCAGTCGGGCGCGCGCCTTTGCCGAGCCATTCTTTGACCTTGTCCGTGTCGAGCTGCACGCGGTCTTCGCTGTCTTTTGGCAGCATAGGGTTATAACGACCGACGATTTCGATGAAACGACCATCACGCGGCGCGCGCACGTCTGCGACAACGATCCGGTAATAGGGACGCTTTTTCGCGCCGTGACGCGCAAGACGAAGTTTAAGTGCCATGAGTGTTTCCTTTTAAATCTGGCTATTCGCTATTTTTTAAATTTTGGTCCGCCGAGACCCGGCAGTCCGCCCCCCAATCCCGGAAGGCCGCCGCCTCCCAGACCGGGTAATTTTCCAAGGCCCGGCAGACCGCCCGCGCCCATTTGTTTTTTGAGTTCTTCTAATTGCGCTGGATCAATATCCGCCGGATTTGGCATCCCTTTACCGCCTAAGCCTTTCATGGCGCCTTTCGGCATGCCGGGCATACCCGCCATTTGCGCAGCCATGCCGGCCATGCCGCCTTTGCCCATCTTCTTCATCATGTCGGACATTTGGCGATGCATTTTCAGAAGCTTATTGACCTCCTGCACGCTCATGCCGGACCCTGCCGCAATGCGTTTCTTGCGAGAGGCTTTGATAAGTTTGGGATTTTGGCGCTCCCACGGTGTCATGGACAAAATGATCGCGCGCTGTTGGTCGAGCAATTTGTCATCGACACCGCCCGCCGCATCGATCTGCTTTTTTACCTTACCCATGCCGGGCATGAGCTTCATCAGCCCGCCCATACCGCCGAGCTTTTTCATCTGACCGAGTTGATTGGCGAGATCGTCGAGATCAAACTCGCCCTTGGCCATTTTCTCAGCGGCGCGCGCCGCTTCTTTTTCGTCAATAATCTGACTGGCTTTTTCAACCAAGGCCACGACGTCGCCTTGGCCTAGAATACGGCCCGCCATGCGTTCCGCATCAAACGCTTCCAGCCCATCGAGCTTTTCGCCCGTCCCCAAAAACTTGATCGGCAGGCCTGTGACAGCCCGCATGGACAGCGCCGCACCGCCACGTCCATCACCGTCGATCCGCGTCAGCACTAAGCCTGTAAGCGGCAGAGCGTCGTTGAAGCGCCGCGCTGTTTCCACGGCGTCCTGACCCGTGAGCGCATCAGCGACCAAAAGTGTCTCAGTCGGCTGCGCCACACGCGCAACTTCAATGACTTCCGCCATCAGCTCTTCATTAATCGTGGTCCGACCCGCTGTGTCGAGGAAAAGGACGTCAATGCCGGCTTTCGCGGCCTCTTTTAAAGCGCGGCCCGCAATCTGCACGGCACTTTGACCTTTTATGATCGGCAGAAACTCTGTGCCAGACTGTTCAGCCAACATGCCCAGCTGATCCATGGCGGCCGGACGATTTGTATCCAGCGAGGCCAGCATGACTTTTTTCTTAGCGCGCTCTTTGAGGAATTTAGCGAGCTTACCCGTTGTGGTCGTTTTACCCGAGCCTTGTAGGCCCGCCATCAAGATCACGACAGGGGGTTTGGCTTTGAGGTTCAGCTCTGACGCTTTGCGGATTTCATCCAGATCCGCCTCGTCATCAGAAAGCGTGCCGCCGAGCGTCTGGATCAGCGCGTCATTGACGATCTTGACGACTTGTTGGCCGGGTTTGACGGCTTTGATAACCTTTTCGCCAACGGCTTCCGCACGGACCTTTGCAACGAAGTCTTTGACGACGGGCAGAGCGACATCGGCTTCGAGCAGCGCCTTTCGGATTTCGCGCATGGCGAGATCGACGTCACGCTCTGTCAGCGCGCCGCGGCCCGTCAGCGTATCAAAGACGCCGCCTAGTCGATCTCCAAGGGCTTCAAACAAAGCCACCTCCTCTTAGCAGCCAAAGCAGTATAGCCCCGGTGGACGAAAACTCGTCGACCGGGGGACCCCATTGTCGCATCGTCCCTGTTATAATGGGTGTCGCACGACAAAGAGCGCAAGATAAATGCGCTGGCTAGAATGTGAGGCGCGCCCTAAGCCCTACATGCGTGTCTGTCAATCATAGAGGCCACACACATGGAACGTGCGCTGACAGTTATGACGACTCTGACAAAGCCGTCATTTGCGGGAGTGTTGAAAACGCGATAGCGCTTCAGGAGATGATGCGCTTACTGTCTGCATTGCTGAGCTTTATGATCGCCTTTTTTTGGCTGATCGCATCAACTGCGCATGCCCGCGACGGGATTGACGTTCAGTCCGAGAATTTCAGGCTTATCGCCGAAGTCCCCGTCGACGGGCGCGCAATCCTGTCCGACCTAGAAATGTTTCGCAGTGCCGTGCTCGAAGACCTCGGCGTTGCGGGGAAACCGCCTGCCCCTCTCACCCTAACGCTCACTGACAATCTGGCCCTCTTTGACGCCGTCACGCCCGGCGGCATTACGGCGGGTATTTACCTGCAAAGTGCCGCCAGCGCCGATATTGTGATCGGCTATAGTTCTGATCCTGACCACATCCTCAATGATGCGCTAGAGCCTGGATGGCTGCGGCTCGTCCTCAGGCACGAAGTCGTCCACCATCTTGTAGAAGCCCATTACCCGCGGAAATTACCCATCTGGTTTGGCGAAGGCCTCGCGGAATATTACGCGACCTTCGACACCGACCCGAACGGTTTAGCCGTCTTTGGGCGACCTTTGCCGGAACAAGACGTGCTGTCAGAGTTAGAAGGCTGGCTGCCCATGCGCACTGTGATTGAAAGCATGGCACGATACCCAGAGTATAATGCCCGGACAGAGAGCGAGCTCTATGACGCGCAACGGCTTTATTACGGACAGGCCGCCGCTTTGGCCCATTTTGTTGTCAACCAGCCGGAAGGCCTCACCCGTATTCACCGATTTGTTGATGGGCTGGAGGCTTATGGCGATAGCGAAGACAGCTTCGAAGCCGCTTTTGGCCTGCGCTATGAAAGCTTGGAGGCCCGCATGCGCGAACGCGTTACGCGCGGCGAGGCCCCGCTTCGCGCCCGCCAACTCTCCCCGCGAGCGGCCCAAACCCTGACGGTATCGCCCCTCACGGAACGGATTCGGTATACCAATCAGCTTCGACTTCTGCTGAGCTATGCGCGCGACGCCCAAACCACGTCAGACTTGTCAGCGGCCCTACGCGCCAAACCCCAACTGGATCGTTTGGCTCTTGAACATGCCGAAGCGTTGTTTGCGTGGCGGCAAAAAGATTGGACAATGTCCGATCAATGGACGGCGCGTATTCTTGCACGGAATCCGCGTGATCCACGTGCGCTGAAAATTCGGGCAAAAGTCGCCTATGGCCGCGTGTCGGAAAACCAAACGGACGACAAATTATGGGCGCAGGCCGAAGCGGCAGCGCTAGATGCGCTCCGTGCGGCGCCGGATGATGCACAGTTACATTTATTCCGCGTTGCCGTATCCCTGCCCGATGCGGACGGACTACCGTTAGCGGCCCTCGCCTCGCTCGATTGGCTGCGGGACCGTGACGTGCGCCACCGCCTCCCCCATGAAGCGATGATGATGATCCCGGCCCTGATTTATGAAGGGCGCTTGGACCGCGCCGATGCCGTCCTTGATACGGCCGCGCGCTGGACGACAGACTCAGCTGATCGCTTCGTCATTGACCGCCTTCGTGCCAATGTTGCCAATGAACGCGCGCGATTAACGCCTGAGTCTACAATGCCCGCGGAGAATGCAGAAAATGTTGACTGAAATATTCACCCCGGAACATTATCTCACCAAACGAACAGACCGCAGAGGCTTTTGAGGTTGTTCCGGCAGGACGGTATTCAGTACGTCCCGAAGCTCACCAAAGCTCCTGACCGTTGCTGACATGGACTGCCCGTCTTCGGACATTTGCACGGCAACGCCGCTAGATAATGTTCGTATGTTCTGTGTGTCTACAATGTCCAAAACATCTTGCGGTAATCGGTTTTCAGCGGTCGCATCAACGCGTTCCTGAACGGATGACGAATCGATACAGAGGTCAATCAAATCTTCGGCATCCCGATCATCGCTATCAATATCAATTGCCATAACGGAGATATCGGCGTCTCGCGCTTTTTCGCAGGCCTGAACAATGCGCTGCGTCTGAACGGGATTGCCGATCAATGTACGCCTTGTTTTCGCTGTAATGAATGCGTTTAGGTCTGCCGCAACACGCTGACAATTCGCTCGACACTGATTTCCGTAGAGAACGTGATGCACTTCCCGCGCCTGGGCTTCTAGATCATTTTCGCTCGTTCCATACTGCGCCCGCAATCGCGTCGCATGGGGTTGAACAATCGGGACATGACGAAGCACGGAATCAAGCGTCTGTGTCAGTCGCGCTTTGGTTTCAGCGACGTCTGCAACAATAGCGTCCCATTCTTCTCCACGATCAGATGTATAAATCTCTGTGTCGTTCAGAAGCGTACCTCGTTCGTCGGCACGTTCAATGTCGAGCTGACTATCGGTCAGGAATATGACCACACGTTTCGTCCGGTCTCTGGTGCCTTTCGCGTCAATTTGTTCGTCAATGGCCCGCTCTAGAGCGTCAGACGGCGCAGTGCCATCATCTAAGTTAAGGAGGTTTAGCCCACTCAATACATGTGCGGTGCCGGGCTGCAACGGCATTACCGCGCTCTCATCAACGCCCCAATTATACGGATAAAGAGCCGCACTGATCATGTCGTCTCCACCGGCACGAAAGGATAATTGTTGAAGCATCTGCCTTAGAGCCGATTTTGTCGCCTCTATCCGGGATCGCCGACCCAACGCTTTCTCCATTGATGTCGACGTGCCGAGAACGATCGAAACAGATATGGCATTTGCGGTGTTTGTCGTCTGCTCTTCGGCGCGCGCTGTCGCCGAAATCATCTTACCATTTTGACCCAAAAGCGCCCCGAAAAGAAGTGGGATATCCGCTGATAGTCTTACGTCGACCGCCTGCCCGCGCGGCGTAACCTTTATATCTGTTTTGGACAGCGCAAGGTCACCGCGCAGAGTGATATGATGATCCACAGCATTCAACGCTGTGACATGCCGCTCTTTTATAGACATAGTTTCCGGTGAAATAGCTGCAAGGGCTGCCGCATCGGCAATAGACTGAACGCGCTGCTTCGCGGTGACCATCCGACCGCTATCCAGCGCGGCGCCCGCAACCGTCAGCAGGAACATCCCTGATATGGCCGCCATTATCGAGATTTTACCGCGTCGATCACGCCAGAAATTTCTGCCAACATCTTTCATGCTGCTGGCAATCTAAGGTGGTGGGCTTAAATCAGACTTAGCCTGTAGGGTTAAAAAGTGGTTTTTTTAGTAGAACGAAGTGTGTGGCTATCCATCGCGGCGCGAGGCAGAGGTTGGCGATTGGCCAAAAAAAAGCCCGCACAAGGCGGGCTTTTCGTCAAACTAGTAAGTCGCGACCGTTTTAGGCTTTAACCGTGTGGGGTGCGCTCGCATGCTTTTTGGCTTGCTCGGCCAGAACAGCGAAGGCCTCCGGCTCGTTTGCGGCCATATCAGCCAGAACCTTGCGATCCAGTTCAACGCCCGACTTCTTAAGGCCATCCATAAAGCGACCATAAGTCGTGCCATTAGCGCGGGCCGCCGCATTGATGCGTTGGATCCAGAGCGCACGGTACTGACGCTTTTTCAGCTTACGGCCAATATAGGCGTATTGGCCGGCCTTCTCGACCGCTTGGTTGGCGATACGGAAAGTGTTTTTACGACGTCCGCGATAGCCTTTGGCTTGTTCGAGGACTTTTTTGTGGCGGGCGTGTTTGGTGACGCCGCGTTTAACTCGTGACATGGTGCGCGCTCCTACTTCTTCTTACGGCCGTAAGGCATAAACTTTTTCTTGATCACTTTGGCATCGCACTCTTCGACGACCGTTGTGCCGCGCAGGCGACGAATTTGGTCATTTGAGCGTTTAATCATGCCGTGGCGTTTCCCGGCCTGACCGGCGAGGACTTTACCAGATTTGGTGATCTTGAAGCGTTTCTTCGCACCACTCTTGGTCTTCATCTTGGGCATTGTTTTCTCCTTGGTCTTGAGATCGCGGCGGCCGGGCAAATGCCACATTGGCCCGGAAGCGCCGTTGCCCTGACCCTCACAGATCAGAACAGGCGCGCCCTATACACGAGCCGCGCCCGCATTCAAGAGCAGGGCGCAGAGCGCAATCAACGCCTCCAACAGATCAGCCAAAAAAGAAAAACCGCCCCGAAGGGCGGTTATGGATTGTCCAAAAACGAAAGAGGTTTACGCGTCCTCTTTGGGCGTTTCAGTAGACCCTTCGCCTTCTGGTGCTTTGGGTTTCGGTGCCGGCACGAATTTGAAGGTCAGGTTTTCCTTCTTCCGATCCACGCCAACTTTCACCAGCCCGCCATATTTCAGCTTTCCGAACAGGATCTCATCCGCCAGTGGCTTCTTGATATATTCCTGAATGGTCCGGCCCAACGGACGCGCACCGTAACGCTTGTCATAGCCTTTTTCTGCAAGCCACGCATTCGCGCCCTTGGTTAGCTCGAACTCAATCTTGCGATCAGCCAGCTGCGCTTCCAGCTGGATCACGAACTTATCAACCACGCGGGCAATATGCTCTTTGGACAGGGCTTCGAATAGTACCACAGCATCCAGGCGATTGCGGAATTCAGGCGTAAAGCGACGCTTAATGGCCGCCTCTTGCTCGTCATCCTTAAAGCCACGACCAAAGCCGATTTCAGCTTTCTGTGCATCCGCCGCACCCGCATTGGTCGTCATAATAATGATGACGTTGCGGAAATCGACTTTGCGTCCGTTGCTGTCGGTCAGGAAGCCATTATCCATCACCTGCAAGAGGATGTTGTAGATATCCGGGTGAGCTTTTTCGATCTCGTCCAACAGTAAAATGCTGTGCGGATTTTGGTTCACTGCATCGGTCAGTAAACCACCCTGATCATAGCCGACATAGCCGGGAGGGGCCCCGATCAAGCGCGACACAGTGTGCCGTTCCATATATTCGGACATGTCAAAACGAAGCAGCTCTAAGCCTTGGGTCATAGCCAGCTGGCGCGCGACTTCGGTCTTGCCTACACCGGTCGGACCGGCAAACAAGTAGGACCCGATCGGCTTGTTCGGTTCACGAAGGCCCGCGCGAGCGAGTTTTACCGCCGCGGCGACCTGTTCAATCGCCGTATCTTGGCCAAAGACCATGCGCTTCAAATCCCCCTCTAAGCCCTTCAGGGCCTTTTCGTCGTCTCGCGAAATACTCTTCGGCGGGATGCGGGCAATCTTGGACACAACGGCTTCGATTTCTTTATTGCCGATGATTTTCTGACGCTCGTCTTCTGGAACCAGCTTGGTGCGAGCGCCCGCCTCATCAATAATATCAATCGCCTTGTCGGGAAGTTTCCGGTCCGTGATATGACGCACAGAAAGCTGCACGGCCTGCTCAATCGCTTCAGGCGTGTATTCCACATTATGGAATTCCTCGAAGTAGGACTTAAGGCCCTGGAGGATCTTGACCGCATCATCGGCGGTCGGTTCCGACACATCAATTTTGAGGAAGCGTCGGCTGAGTGCGCGATCTTTCTCAAAATGCTGGCGATATTCTTTGTAAGTTGTCGATCCCATACAGCGCAGCTTACCACTTTGGAGTGCGGGCTTTAGCAAGTTGGACGCATCCATCGCCCCACCGCTTGTCGCGCCCGCACCGATAATGGTGTGGATTTCGTCGATGAAAAGGATCGCGCCGGGCGTGTCTTGTAGCTTGGTCACGACCGCTTTCAGGCGCTCTTCAAAGTCTCCGCGATAGCGTGTACCCGCCAGAAGCGCGCCCATATCCAGCGAGTAAATCGTCGCATCTGCCAGAACGTCCGGCACGTCATCATTCACGATACGGCGGGCAATCCCTTCGGCAATCGCCGTTTTCCCGACGCCGGGATCACCGACGAGAAGCGGGTTATTCTTGCGACGACGTGACAGCACCATGATGCAGCGCTCAACTTCGTCTGCACGACCAATCAAGGGATCAATGTCCCCGTCTCGCGCTTTCTGATTCAGATTGACGGTATATTCCGCCAGCGGGTCCTTAGCATTATCATCCGCCTCCTCACCTGCGCCACGCGGTGTTTTCGGTGCGGCCTGTTCGCCATTCTTGGCAATGCCGTGACTGATATAATTGACGGCATCATAGCGCGTCATATCCCGCTCTTGCAGGAAGTAAACGGCATGGCTTTCGCGTTCGGCAAACAAGGCGACGAGCGCATTGGCCCCAGTCACCTCTTCACGGCCAGAGCTTTGCACATGAATAACGGCGCGTTGGATCACGCGGTGGAAGCCGGCGGTCGGGCGGGCTTCTTCAAATTCTTCGACCACGAGGGAGGCGAGGTCTTCATCGAGGTAACGGGTCACATCCTGTCGCAGTGGTTCAATTTCGACGCCGCAGGCTTTGATAACAGCCGCCGCATCCTGATCGTCCAAAAGCGCCAGAAGCAAATGTTCCAGCGTCGCCAATTCGTGTTTACGATCACTGGCCAAAGTCAGAGCGCGGTGGATAGTTTCTTCTAAAATAGGAGAAAATGATGCCATGATTAGCTTTCCTTTCGAAGACTAGACGTGGGGCGTCTTTCCTTCGCTTTCAATGTGCCAAAATGGGCAGGATACGCACAAATGTGTGAAATCTCGGCAAGACTTTGACCTGCCAGAGTGAAATCGGGATGAGACGCCGCCGTCACGCCTTCTCCAACGTGCATTGCAAGGGATGCTGATTGCGTTTCGCGGCATCCATGACTTGCGTAACTTTTGTTTCCGCGACTTCGAATGTGTACACGCCACATGTCCCAATACCCGTTTGATGGACATTCAACATGATGGTGGTTGCCTCTTCTTGGGTCTTTTTGAAAATTCCCATGAGGATCGAAACCACAAATTCCATCGGCGTGTAGTCATCATTCATAAGCAGGACGCGATACATGGATGGCTTTTTGGTTTTCTCGCGGACCTTAGTCGCGACCCCGCGTTCGACCTCATCGCCGGGAAGATCGGGAGACCCTGGCGTTTCTTCATCGCCTGGCCCTGAAAGCCAAGGCAAACTTCTCAAGTCATCTGACGACCACATAATCATAGAATAAGGGGTAAGCCCTTGCCTATTCAAGCCATCCTGACGGGGCGAAAGCACGCATTGGGGATTATTCATCAGGTTTAAATGGGTAAGCGCGAATTATGATGCAAGATTGGGCCCGCCCTTTCCCATTAGAGCGAAAAATCAACGATAGCCGACCCGTCATGATTCGACGCGGTAGGCCCGCCTGATCTTCACGGGATCGGCCAAAATTTGACCTTGTGTAACCCCGACGTCACTCTCGCCAGAGGCGTCCTGCGACTGGATCGCCTCTACCACATCCATGCCGCGAACGATGGTTCCGAAAACGGCATAGCCTTCGCCATCAGGATTTCGCGATCCGCCAGTGTCCAAAAACGTATTGTCACCTATATTGATAAAGAAGTAGGCGGCACTGCCCGTTCCAGGTTCATCACGGGCAATGCTGATCGTTCCGCGAACATTCGACATCCCGCTATCCGTTGTACGTTCATGCGCGATCGGGTCTCTTACCATTTCGCTATCCAGTCGCCCGCCTTGGATTAAGCTCATCCCCATGCTGCGTGGATCATTCCCGGCATGGACGACCCGGTAAAAGCCCTGCCCATCATAATCACCGGCGTCGACATGGGCAAGGAAATCACCCGCGCTTAAGGGAGCTTTGTTGGGATAGACTTCAACTTCAATGTCACCAAGGGCCGTTTCCAAAATAACATTAGGCGATGGGTCGGGCGCGGCGGTACAGGCCACAAACATAGCGGATAAAAGCAAAGCGAGTCGTTTCATAAAGAGACCCTAGCGCGATGATGCCGCGCCGTCACGCCTTGCACCGAATCTCTTCTTCTTTATCCTAACTCGCGATGACCATGCATTTACAGAAGCTCTCCGTCGGATCGACATCCATCGATTCTTTGATTGAGTGGCAGCAGATTATGGTGGCCCGACGTGTCTCACGCGGGCTGTCTGCCCATCATCAGCACGTGACACGCATGTTTCCCAAACAAAAAGAAGCCCTACTTGATGGCGGCTCTATTTATTGGGTGATCAAAGGTATGATTTTGTGCCGCAACCCTATCGTCGCGCTGGAGGATACAACCAAAGGCGGTCACAAAGCGTGCTCCATCCTGATGGAACCGGGCCCAATCCCTGTTGTGCCAACACCACGTCGCGCTTTTCAGGGATGGCGTTACTTGAAACCCGAAGATGCGCCGCAGGACCTTGGTGCAAACCTTCAGGATATGGGCTCACTGCCGCCAAAACTCATGCGCAAGCTTGTCGAACTTGGCGCTTGGTAGCCCGCAACACGCCCGCACTAATCCACGCAAATAAAAAAGGCCCCGGACACTGTCCGGGGCCTTCCTGACTGTATGGCTGTTCGTCTTAGAAGTTGACGCGCAGCTTGGTGTAGTAGGCGCCACCTGTGAAGCCTGTCGGCGCGGCTTCTGGGTAAAGCTGACCCAAACTACCCGCAGATGGGTTCACGTCTGGGAAGTTGTCGAACAGATTGTTCGCCCCAACGATGATCTCAATTCCGTCTGTGATGGCATAGCCCAACTCAGCATCGATTAAGATTTCAGCCCCTTTGGCAAACTCCTCCGTCGTACCATTGCCGACATCTTGCCACTCACCGAAGTAGTTCGCACGCAGCAGGCCGCGCAGCTTATCCTGGGTGTGTGACCACTGGATGAAGCCCTTCAGGTTAGGCAGCTGATCTTCGAGGTTTGCAACCCGTGTGTCGCTGATCCGCTGAATAGAACCCTCAGCACCACGATCTGTCACTTCAGTTTCGTTATAGTTCGCTGCCAAGGTCAGTTCAGATGAACCACCGCCGAGTGAGAACGGATAACGACCAACAACATCAATACCGCGTGTGCGTGTATCAAACGAGTTGGTGAAGAAGCGGAACTGAGACAGATCTTCCAGACCTGTAAAGTCGCTACGTGTGATGACGCCCGCATTTGACAGACCTGTGATGCCTTCAGAAACCGTCGTATAGGCCGCATCGCCTGTCGGACGGAATGCATTCAGCGCATCCAGGAAGTTAATGTTAGCGCCCAGTGCGATACGGTCTTCCACATCGATCTGATAGGCATCAACGGTCCAGCTTGTCGGGCCGAGATCAAAGGCCATACCAGCTGTGAAGATCTCAGCATCCTCTGGACCCAATGTCGGACGTGCACCATCACGACCTTCGATGAAGTCAGCCGCAAGCTGACCGGCGCCAGATGATAGCGGGAGTGTCCCTTGGTCAATCAGAACGCCACCGACGTTTTGCGTCGTCACGTTACGGATATTGGCCTGACCCGCTGTTGGAGCGTGGAAGCCTGTGCTGTGTGAACCGCGCAGACGGAAGCCGTCCGTGACTTTAAACAGAGCCGCGATTTTATAGTCAATCGTGTCACCAAACGTTGAGTAGTCTTCATAACGAAGAGCGCCTTGAACCGTCAGTTGCTCCGTCACGTCAGCTTCCAGTTCGGTGTAAAGACCGATGGAGTCCTGTGTCGATGTTGAGCTTTCGGGGAAACCACCGAAACCGTTTGATGAGGATGAGAAGCCCTGATCAGCAAGTGGGCCCAGAGCGAAAGACGCTGGATCACCGGCAAAGAGGTCAAACGTTTCTTCGCGATATTCCGCACCGAAAGCGATCGACAGATCAGACGCCAGACCCGTTGGCAGCAAGTACGCAAAATCAGCGTTGAAGACTGTTTCTGTCTGCTGCTGGCCACCTGGAACGAAGTCGCGAGGCGTGTTTGGACCCAAAGAGGCGTTAACAGTGTTACGGATGAAGAAGTCCGTCTTGTTCGAACCGTGCGTAACGGACAGATCATATGTCAGGCCGTCGCCAAGGTCGAT
>CAZSUW010000001.1:0-32416 GCA_964610115.1 uncultured Algimonas sp. | reverse complement strand
TGTTCGAACCGTGCGTAACGGACAGATCATATGTCAGGCCGTCGCCAAGGTCGATATCGCCTCGGAGACCGAATGCAACGCCATAATCTTCGTTCTCACCGCCAAAGCGCGGCACAAAACCGCCCGGGATTGTCTCTGTAAAGGCGAAACAGTTTGGATCGGCCGCGACCACACCGAAGAGCGTGGCGTCTTGGATCAAACCGTTAGTCCCTGTCAGAGGGATGCCGTCGATACACTCGCCGCCGACACCAACGCCGTCCAGATCGCCAACGCGAACCGACGCAACAGCGTCATCGGCCGTGCTTTCCAGACCCGTCAGCGGATCAACCGTTGGACCGCGATAAACGCCGCCACGGTTCGTTGGGTTCCGGTAGAAGAAGCCACCAGTCACAGTCCGCGTGCTGTAATTTGCGTAGCTGTAGAGTTCGACATTGTCCGTCAGTTGAAGCGCAGAGTTGAGGAAGAATTTGAAATCATCATCCACATCAGGCTGACCCCAATATTGCGGCACTTCATCCGTGAAGGTGTTGATCGTCAGGAAGTCACCCGCAGCTGCATTACCCGCTGCGATTAGCGCGTTTACGTCGTTACGAACGATAGAGCGGACTGTGCCACCCACTTCACCATATTCAGCGGAAAGGTTCACAAAACCTTGGTCACCCAGTGGCAGACCGACATTGCCAGAAATGCGGTAGTTGTCGCCGTCACCGTCATAGGTCGAACCATATTGGGCTTCGAATGTTCCGCCTTCTGGAGCATCTTTCAAAACAAAGTTCAGAACACCGGCGATGGCGTCAGAACCGTATTGCGAAGACGCACCGTCACGCAGGACTTCAACCTGCTTCAGCGCGATGGATGGGATGGCGGAAATATCAACACCTTGCGCCCCATCAGAAATACCACCACCCAAGAAGGAGATGACAGAACCACGATGACGGCGCTTGCCGTTGACCAGAACAAGTGTTTGGTCTGGGGACAGACCGCGCAAGTTCGCTGGACGCACGATAGAGGCGGCGTCTGAAATTGGCTGTGTATTAATGTTAAAAGACGGAACCGACGTACGGAGCAAATCTTGAACATCGTTCGACGCGTTACGCGTAAATTCGACACCAGAAATGACGTCGACAGGTGCGGGTGTGTCGGCGGCAGAACGTTGTGTACGACGTGTACCGATTGTGATGATTTCATCCTCGACGGTGGGCTCATCTGCGTTTTGAGCGTAAGCGCCGGTGCTCATCATCGCAGCCATCATCGCGCTAGATGCGCTGACAGCCAATAAGCCCTTCATAGTGAAGCGTTTCATTCTAAATCCTTGCATTAGACCTTCAGTTTCTTGGGCTTTGTTCGGCGCTTGCGCCCGGTCCCTGTGGCGCAAAAGCAATGAACAAAACTGGAGACGGCTTATCGTTCTTTGGCGTCCCTGCAAGGTAAAGCATGTCGCCTTGTTGATTCCCGTTGAAAAATGTGTCCTTTTTGCAACATGGGAAAAATGACGGATAAAACGCCTAAAAATGAGAGCTTTTTGCGCATCAAGGTCGCCACAAAGAGAGATATTCCCCAAATACAAAGTTTGCAGCACCGTTCTATTGCAGAATTACAACGCGGTTTTTTGAATGAAGACCAGATAGAAGCCAGCTTTGCAGGCATGGGTCTTGATACACAATTGATCGAAGATGGTACTTATTTGTGCGTTGAGGACATTCAGACGGGGCAATTAGCGGGATGTGGGGGCTGGTCCCGACGCGCAACACTTTATGGTGGCAATCATTCTGAAGGTCGTAATGCCCGTCTGCTGGACCCCGAAACAGAACCGGCGCGCATCCGTGCCATGTACACCCATCCTGATTTTACCCGGCGGGGTGTGGGGCGACTTATCTTGAAAACCGCCGAGGCCGCGGCCGCGGCTGAAGGCTTTAAACGTTTGACCATGGCCGCAACCAAGGCTGGTCGCCCCTTCTATCTTGCCTGTGGCTATCAAATCGAAACCGAGTTTGAAGACAGGAATGGGGGCGTTCCCGTACCGCTCTACACCATGACAAAAATCATTAATGCTGGCTAGTCGCGCGCTGGTACGGCGCAATTATCGATCAAGCGAACGGGTCCGGTTGGCGAGGGGCAGTGCGCGGCAATAAGAACCCTCGCCTCAGTATCACCCAGCTGCCCAAGCGGAACTAATGTGTCAGGATCAGCAATGGTCACATAATCAACAGCGGAAAACCCCGCCCCCATGAGCGCCGATTTCGCCCAATTAGAGGTCTCAGCTGCGGCGGTTCCTTTGGCCAGACGCTCTGCTGCGTTGAACATGATTTGATTGAGCCGCCGCGCCACACCCAGGCTGTCTTCGTCAAAATATCGGTTTCTAGATGACAAAGCGAGCCCATGCGCATCTCGCGCTATGGGTGCGCCAATAATTTTGATGGGTAGATCCAGATCCCGAACCAGACGCCGGATCACCGCTAATTGTTGAAAGTCCTTTTCGCCAAAAATCGCGACATCAGGTTGAACGCGATTAAACAGCTTGGTGACAATCAAGGCAACGCCTTGAAAAAACGTCGGACGATGATCTGTCTCTAACCCCTCTCCAACACCGTCCACCCGAATTAAAGTCGTATGGTCGGGGGCATACATGCCATCCGGTTCAGGCAGATAGGCAAGGTCGACGCCTACGCCAGACAGCTTTTCCAAATCCACCTCAAAATCGCGCGGATAGGCTTCAAAGTCTTCTCCGGGCGCGAATTGTGTAGGATTGACGTAGATGGACGCCACCACATGGTCAGCCAGCGTTTGTGCGAGACGCATGAGAGACAGGTGCCCGTCATGCAACGCCCCCATTGTTGGGACGAAAGCAATCGTCCCGCGATCAGCGCGCCATGAAGCCGTTTTTTCGCGCAACCCTTCTAAAGTTCGAGCCACATCAATCTGTGAGGACAGTGTCAAAGACGACATAGCGAAATACCATCACAAAAGTTACAGGGCGAAAGACCCTACTGGGTGATCGATAACACACGACAGCGACGGGCGGGAAGAGCCAGAATGTCAGCATGATTGGCACAGAGGGATTTTGCCTCCATTTGCCCCAACCCCTCTACGCGGGCCATAAAGACGGCTTGACCTGATGCGAAACCACTTCGGGGTTTGACCTCACCTTGTCCAGCCGATTTGACTAAATGCCCTGCCGCGATTTCTGCCGCGGCTGCACTTTGAAACCCGCCAATTTCGATGGCCCAATGACCCGCTCTCGTCTGACTTTTGGCCAAATGAACAGTGGCAGGCGCGGTTGAGCGCACGACCTGTATCGGTCGGGACGTTTTGTGCAGCACGTCAAACCCACGATCAATCAGCTCGACCATATGCGCATTCCGCGAATCTGTGCTTGCCCCGCCTAAGATAACGGCAATAATTCGACGCGGCTTACCGTCCACGGACCGGGTGGCGCTAATGACCAAATTATAACCTGACGCCCGCGTATACCCTGTTTTAAATCCGTCTACGTCAGGACGCGATAGCAAGGCATTCGTGCTTTTGCGCCCGCGAAAGTTGGGTTGACCGAAGTAATGATAGTGCTGCGGAAAAGTGCGCAGCGTTGCGTGGGCAAGCTTCGCCATATCGCGCGCCGTTGTCACCTGATCTTCGTTCGGCAATCCTGTTGCATTACGAAAGACCGTCTGACGCATGCCCAGAGATCGGGCTTTATCCGTCATCCGCGCCGCAAAAGCGGCTTCTGATCCCGCCAGACCCTCAGCCAGTACAACCGCCGCATCATTGGAACTGCGTACAGCCACCGCCTGGACAAGCGTATCGACACTGACTCGCTGACCCGCCCGAAGGCCCATCTTGACCGGTGGAGTTCGAGCCGCATTGCGAGAGACCATCAATTCCGTATCAAACGAAATCTGCCCGCGATCGACGGCTTCGAAAACCAGATGAAGCGTCATGATTTTTGTGAGGCTCGCCGGGTGGCGTTGCGCGTCAATCTGGCGGGCATGGAGAATGTCAAGCGCATCCGCGTCCACGATGATAGAGGCGTAGCGTCCTTCACTCGCATGAGCCTGATGCCGGTCAAGGCAACCAGCCCAAACGAATAGCAGCAGCATGATGAAAACAATGCGGGTCACCCCTGCGCGATGCCGCGCGAAGGTTAGAACAGGGTTAACGGAAGGTTATCAAATGCAGGCCCGGCAATGGGGTTAGATGTTCAACAGCCCGTTATTAGACAGACAGTTTTCCCTTCGCTAAGGCCTTGCGCAATGGCGAAGATAGCTAAACAACCCCCGCAGATCAATGTCGACATGGTCTCTGACTTTGTCTGCCCGTGGTGCTGGCTCGGCTATAAACAATTTATCGCTGCGGCCAAAGCAACCAAGCCTAAACCGACCCTCACCTTTCGTCCCTATATGTTGGACCCAAATGTGGCTGAAAATGGCGAAGACTATAAGTCCTATATGACTGCGAAATTTGGCGATGGGGCCAAGGACCGCTTTAAAGAATCTCGCACCCATTTAGAGCAAGAAGGCAAAGCACTCGGAATTGAATTTGATTTCGGCGCCATTACCCGTCGACCCAATAGCCTCAATGCCCACCGCTTGCTAAAATGGGCACAAGGCCAGGATGCGGGTCCAGAGGTGGCTGAGAACATCTTCCGCGCCTATCACGAAAACGGACAGGATATTGGCGATGTTCCTGTTCTGATTACCATCGCGGAGTCAGCTGGGCTGGATGGTGACCTTGTGCGCGATTTACTTTCAGGGGATGAAGATAAGCTCTCCATCATGCAGGAAGCGCAATTCTTCCGTGGCCTCGGCGTATCCGGCGTGCCTACCTTTATCTATAACGGGCAGTTCGCTGTGCAAGGGGCGCAACCCGCAGATACGCATAAAAAGGCTTTTAAACAGGCTAAACAACAGCAACCCTTAGCGCACTAACTGACCAACCTATAAATATAGAACGACACAAAACAGGGGACCCGCCATGACAAATTTTGAAATCGTTGCCTTCTATCTGGCTCTGACATTATTGCTGAACATTGTTCTGATGCTCCGCGTAGGAAATGTGCGCCTTTCCAAGAAAATCAATCTGGGTGATGGCGGCGATGCGTTGATGCAATCCCGTATTCGCGCGCATGGCAATTATATCGAAAACGCGCCCCTGATCCTGTTAGGGTTGATGGGTGTGGCTATGCTAAATGGCAGCGGGATTGCGTTACATATTCTTGGTGCCGTTTATTTTGTCGGTCGAATTTTTCACGCCATGGGCATGGCGGGGTCATTCGGGCAAGGCCGCCTCATCGGTACGCTCTTTACCCTGCTCGTCTACCTCTCCAGCGGCCTTTACATCCTCTTCCTTATCTTCTTTGGCGGGACCATCTAATTGGCCGACCAAGATCCATTATCGCTAGACCCATTAGATCAGCCGCTGAGTCAGCTGATTGATTTTGCGCGCGCGGCCGGCGCGACCGAAGCCGACGCCGTTGGCATTTACGGTCGCTCCTCCTCCATCACTGTTCGCAGCGGCGAATTAGAAGATATTGAAAACGCCGAAGGTTTTGACGTAGGTCTTCGGGTTATCGTCGGGCGACGTCAGGCCAGCGTGAGTAGCTCAGACCTTTCAAAAGACACGCTAAAACGCCTGGCCGAACGGGCCGTCGCCATGGCCAAGCTATCCCCCGAAGACCCCTATGCGGGACTCGCGCCCGAAAGCAGCCTCTCCCCGCGCCGTGATGCTGATGGCCTCGATCTCTTCGATCCAACAGAAATTAGCCCAGACGCATTGAAAGCGCGGGCCTTGGCGGTTGAAGCCGCGGCGCTTTCTGTGCCGGGCGTCCGTCAAGCGGAAGGGGCGTCCGCGTCCTATCAATGGTCAGCCGTGCGTCTTCGAACCAGTCACGGCTTTGACGGCGGCCATCGCGGGTCACGTCACGGGATTTCAGTCTCGGCTGTGGCGGAACGCGATGGCGCAATGGAACGCGATTATGACTATCACTCCCTGCGCTGGCTCGACGATATTCGCAGCCCTGAAAATGTGGGACGCAAAGCCGGAGAACGCGCCGTAGCCCGATTGGGCAGCCAGCCCATGCAAAGCGGCGCCATGCCCATTCTATTTGACGCGCGTGTTTCCGCAACATTACCCGGCGCTTTGATCGGGGCTATAACAGGCAGTTCTGTCGCGCGCGGTGTCAGCTTTCTAAAAGACAATCTTGGTGACGCCCTTTTTTCGAAAGCAATTAATATCACAGACGAGCCCTTACGGGTGCGCGGGCTTGCCTCTCGGCCTTTCGACGGCGAAGGGGTAAGTGTAGAGCGCTTTCCGATCATCAAGGACGGGGTATTGCAAAGCTGGCTTTTAAACAGCGCAACGGCGCGACAATTAGGCTTGGCGACCACGGGTCACGCCGCGCGCGGCCTTTCTGGTGGGCCGGGCATTTCGCCGTCCAACATTGTGATGGATGCGGGGCCGCTGGATAAAATGGCTCTCGTTAAAGAGGCTGGTAATGGCCTTCTCGTGCGTGAAATGTTTGGGCCTTCCCTTAACCCTACAACCGGCGATTATTCAGTTGGGGTTTCCGGCACGGCGATCCACAATGGAGCCCTGGCCGAGCCCGTCAGCGAAGTGACTATCGCCGGTAATTTGCGCGATGTCTTTGCCTCTATGGTCGCGGGATCAGATTTGGATTGGGACCGTGACATCGTTTCGCCAAGCCTGCTCGTTGAAGGGTTGACCCTTGCCGGCACGTAGCACGCTTGACCTAGAAGATGACCTGCACTTCTTGCAGCGTACAGTTCGTAAAGCCGGGGCGATCTGTCTTGACTATTTCGAACGCAATGCAGCCAAAGTCTGGGATAAAGGCAATAATTCCCCTGTCACAGATGCCGATATTGCGGTGAATGATTTTCTCGCTCGCGAGTTGATGGGCGCCCGACCGGATTATGGCTGGTTATCGGAAGAAACGGCTGATGATCAAAGCCGCCGAACCAAACGTCGGTCCTTCGTCGTGGACCCCATTGATGGGACGCGCGCTTTTATTGATCGCAAGCCCGGTTTTGCCGTCGCTGTTGCCATTATCGAAAACGGCGAAGCCATTGTCGGCTGCGTGTTCAATCCCCTTAAGGACGAGTTTTACAGCGCGGTTAAAGGCGGCGGCGCGACGCTCAACCGACACCCCCTTCGCGTCGATGATTGCACGACGATGGGAAATTGCGTGATGGTGGGCTATCCGCGCAAGTTCAAACGGCTCGGTTTTCCTGACATGCGCTATAAAATCACGAATTCCATGGCCTATCGCATGGCTCTGGTCGCCTCTGGGCAAGCCGACGCGACAGTATCCTTCACACCCAAGTCAGACTGGGACGTTGCCGCAGCCGCTCTGATTGCCACCGAAGCCGGAGCCGTCGTGACGAATTTACGCGGCGAAAGGCCCCGCTTTGACGGGCCAACGACAAGCGGCTTTGGCGTCATTTGCGCTAGCCCCGCCTTGCACGCGCTGTTATTAGAACAGGTGAAACCCGTGGTAGAGTCGCTTGCGAGCGGTAAAGCCACACCAAAAGACTTTCGCTATTTGGGGACCACAATGAGCGACCGCGATAACGCACCCGTCCAACTTCTTCATCTCGTCATTGGGGGCGAGTTGGTTGATCCGAACCGGACCGAATTCAAAAATCTGAAGGATGTCGACTTTGTAGGCGCCTACGCCAATTATGCCGATGCACATGATGCATGGAAATCGGCTGCCCAACGTACTGTGGATAATGCGCATGCCCGCTATTTTATCCTTCATGCGCATGAGCTGATTGATCCGGACAAAGACGGCATCATTGGCTAAGTCTCCCGCACAGGCGGACCCCGATCCTCATCAAACTGCGCCTGATTCTAATCAAGCGCAGTTTTCACGCCTTTGGAAACACTATCTCGCGCCACAGCGCGGACGGCTAATTCTGGCTGGCCTTTACATGGTCATCTATGCGGCTGCGACCGCCGCCTATCTCTACGTTATCCAGATCGTCATTGATGGAGCCACGACCGGAGCCGATATCGGGTCTTACGCAAAGCTGGTTTTGCCAGTCGCCCTAGGTGTGCCGCTGATCAGCGCGGTCACGAATTATCTGCAACGGCTTGCGACCAATTCCGTCGCGCTAAACGCTGTGGCGGACATGCAGACGGATATGTTCGACGCAGTGCTAGACGCCGATCTTGCGACAGCCACGAGAGAGCCGTCCGGCTCGCTCATCTCGCGCTTCGTCTCCGATGTAACTGTCGTGTCCGGTGCCCTGATCCGGATCATTGGCAATTTGGTGCGAGACGTTCTGACCGTCATCTTTGTCATTGTCGGCATGCTCTTGCAAAGCTGGCAACTTAGCCTGGCGATGCTAATCTTTATTCTGGCGCTCGCTCCCCTCATTGCGCTTTCAAAGAAGATGCGTGGGTCCGCCACGCAGGCGCAGGCGCATATTGGGCGGATTACATCAGAACTGAAAGAGAGCTTTGATAGTGCGCGATTAGTCCGCGCTTATCAGTTGGAAGAGCGGGAACGCGCGCGCCTCGGCGAGAGCTTCGCAACCCGCATACGGCTATTTTTGAAATTGGTAAGCCAACAGGCACGCGTTGATCCGATTTTAGAGGTTCTGGGCGGCATCGCTATCGCCGGGGTTATCATCTTTGGCATCTGGCTTCTGAATGCGGGGACGATAACGCCGGGGCAAATTGGGGGTGTGCTAACCGGTGTGCTCATCCTGGCCCCGCGCCTGCGCGCGCTCGGGACAATGAATAATGTTATCCAGGAAATGCGCGCGAGTTTATCGCGGATTTTTGCAATTGCCGATTGGCAAAGCACGGTCACAGATCGCGACAGTGCGATCGATATGGGTGTGGCGAAAGGCGACGTGTCCTTTGAAGATGTCCATGTCGCCTATCCAGATGGCAGTCAGGCTCTTAAAGGCATCACCCTATCCATCGCGCCAGGCGAGCGTGTTGCCCTTGTCGGTCCGAGCGGGGGCGGGAAAACTACGCTCCTCAATCTCGTCCCACGGCTTATGGATCCGTCATTTGGTACGGTCAAACTGGATGGTAACGACCTGCGCGATTTGAGCCTTGCAAGCGTTCGCCGCAATATCGCACTCGTCAGTCAGTCCGTGACCCTCTTCCGCGCAAGCGTAGCGGAAAATATCGGCATGGGCGATCCTGATGCGAGCCGCGAACAAATCCAATCCGCGGCTAAATCCGCTGATGCGCATGATTTCATCATGGCTTTGCCGCAGGGATATGACACGATTTTAGGTGAAGACGGTGACACCCTGTCCGGCGGGCAACGACAGCGTCTTTCAATCGCCCGTGCGCTTCTACGTGATGCCCCGATCCTCTTGCTGGACGAAGCCACAAGTGCCTTGGACGCGCAATCCGAAGCCAAAGTGCAAGCTGCGCTAGAACGGCTCTGTCAGGGTCGTACCACGCTCGTGATTGCGCACCGCCTGTCGACGATTAAAGGCGCGGACCGCATTGCCGTTCTGGATCAAGGACGCCTCGTCGAAATCGGTACAGAAGCCGAATTGAAAGCATCTGGCGGGCTTTTCGCGCGGTTGAAATCGCTTCAAAAAGATAACTAACGCTTCGTTAATATGCTCAGGCTCCATTAAGATTGGACAGAGTAGCGAATGAAACGCTAGCTAGTTCTTGCTTTTTAACGGAGGCGCCCATGCACCGATCCATCCGCTCGCTTACTGCCAGCCTCATGCTAGGCGGCGCACTGATCAGTACAGGCTGCGCGTCGACAGCGCAGGGCGTAAAGCAATCCGCGCTCAGGGGCGGGCCGGAAGTCGCCCTTAATCAGCAAGCCCCGGCTGGAACGGTGCTTGCCATTGTGCGCTATCCCGCCTTTGTTGATAGCGCTGCGGAAGTGGATTTTGCCAAAGCTTTTGGTGAAAACGCATTAGGGGGTCGGTCTGTCGTGGGGGATCCGGTCGAAGTCGGCGCCCTCGCTGATTCTGTTGTGCTGAAATCCAATTACTTCGCGATGAGCCTTTACCGCGAACTCGCGGCCCGCTTGCCCGAACATTCCGTCCTTCTGTCACCGCATGAGGTCACACTCGCCGATGATGGTAGCCTGACGAGCGAACCGATGACGCAAGCGGAAAGCCTGCCCAGCGTCGTGACCATCGACTTTACCGCCTACACATACCCAGATCTTGACGCGATGATGGGCGGTAAGCCACTGACTTTCGGCGATCTCGTCACACCGATTGTGAGCGTGAGGACAGATCCGCGGGCGTCCATCGCAACAGAGGGCGTTCTTTTGGCCTCATCCCCTTTGCGTGACGCGGCGGCCGGTCTAAACCGGAAACAAGGTCTAGCCGATGCTCTCACCCTGGAAAATGGCCGATTTGAAGCGGGTGTGCCTGAGCTGGATTTTATTGCGCAGATTAGTGGTGAACCCCAAGCCCGTGTCGCGGCAACATCTCTAACCAAGACAAGCGCTGGCTCCGTCCGCGATTACCCGGTCGAGAAAATCCAGCTGCAAGGTGTCGCTATCCAGACGCTCGACAAAACCTCCACCGACATTCTCGAAGCGCCGTTTACAAATGGCTTTGCCAATCAAGTTGTCGATCTGATCAACCGCACGGATGCAACAAAAGCCGCCATGTTTAAACGCGCGGATGCGATTGCAGGATATGACGACAGCCTAGCCGCGCTAACATTAGTCGGCAGCGACGCGCCAGACTTCCAAGCCCGCGCGCGCTACGCTGACCGTCTGTTAGAAGCTGAACAAAAATATCTATCTGTGCAAAGCCTGCGCCTTTACGATGGAGTCATCAATGGCGAAATGGGCGCTCAGGTGCGTGATATGCTCCAAGAAGAGCACCGCGTGATCGAACGTCGCCGCTATTTGGCGCGTCAGCAAAACATTGCGACGGCCGCTGCGATTGCTTCTGCTATTGGCGGTGTTGCGGTCGCTTCACAAGATAATGTCAGCCGAGGCGAACAAACCGCCGCCAATGCCATGATCCAAGCCGCGATCTTTTCGGCGGGCGAGGCCATGCGTCAGAACCGCCTCTCTAAAAATGTGGGGTCCAGCTATATCCAATCTGTCGTGCCCGCGCTCAATGCTTCGACTGAGGTCCAAGTCGATCTAATTGATAGTAGCGAGACCATTACGGCTATTCGGTTTGAAGATCTGAAAGACAAATTGGCCGAACTCTATGCTGAAAACCAACGTTCGCTGGATACAGTCGCCACGCGTTGCCGTTATTCCGGACCGCAAGGGACGGGCACATGGCTTGGCGCGTGCGAAAACGGGGTGGCGAACGGGTCAGGCGTCGGAATTTTCCGCAATGCAGATGGCACAATGGTTGAGCATTACGGCTATGCGCGAAACGGCCTCGCCGACGGCCCCGGCTATCGCATTATTCGTGAAGAGAGTGGCTCTAAGTCACTCGAAGGCATGTTTAGCGCGGGCGAGGCGAATGGCCCGGTACGTGTCGAACGCTCAGGCTCTATTCAGCTGCGGCGTTATAATGGCGGAAAAGATGTTGGGGCAGCGCCCGCCGGAACGATTGTGGCGTCACCCTTTGGAGTAGGAGATCAGGCGAGCTGACGATGAAAGCTATTCTGCTCAGCACTGTGGCTGTCTTTGGCCTTACTGCCGCACCCGCGACAGCGGAAACGACGCTACCTCAAAGCCCCTCCCCTGACGCGGCGGAACGGTGCGTGACGATGATGCAAGGTTTTCCCGATGACGGCGTGGAAAGTCGCTATATTTTCTTCCGCTTAAGCCAGGAGCTCGCCAAGGACATCACCCCTGAATTAGCCACAACGATGGCGGAGTTCATGGCGGAGAATGAGACGCGCCGTTTGCCGGCGGACTGGCCAATGATGGATGTTGTGGAAGATATTGCCGATCCCGTCCTACGCCAAGCCGCCCCGGCACAATCGGTCGCCGGAATGGCACACCTTGCTTATTTCGACGCCTTGTGCGGAACATTTGTCAAAGGACAGGTCGATAGTCTCATCGCCTTTGATCCGGCATTGGCGGAAGCCGATCTTTATATTCGTGAAGATGCGCTCTACCTGCGCCAAATTCTCGCTGAAGCTCTGGATCGCCTTGGCGGTGGACAGGCGGTCGAAGCTTACACGGCAACCCTCGTCACAGAACGCGATGACATTGAGTTCACAGGGTTCGAAGGTGAAGTCGGTGAATTAGAGGCCCTTTACATGGGTGATCTTGATACAAAACTCGCCACGTCAAATGACCTGGTGAACGAAGGGGTGAATTCGGAAAGCTTCGAAGATGCGCTTTCTCTATCGCGCCAGATGGAAGCCGAAGCGCAAGACCGCGCCCGCGCAGAGCGACTATATTCTTTGGTTCGCATTTTAGGCGGGCGAGGCTAACAGACCCGCGTGAGGTCGCGTCAAAGAAACATTGCTGTCTTCTCTATTTCGGCGCTGGACCTTTTCGCAGCCGCGCTTGGCGCGTTCATTCTCATCGTTCTTGTTCTCTTTCCTTATTATAAATTGGGCGGGACAGATGTGTCATTCGAAGAGCTGGAAGAGCAAGTCGAGCGCCGCCGCAAAGTCGCCTCTGAAACCCAAACGGAAATGGCCCAAATTCGCGCGATTCAGGCTGAAATCCGTCTTCTTGATAAGCGCTACCGTACCACGGAAACAGAGATGAGCGAGATCGAGGCCAAGATTCGCGAAGTCCAGCAACAGACCGCCGATATTCAAATCCCGGATCCGCCGCCGATCCCGAAACCCGTTCCCGAGCCTGATCCAATTCCCAACCCGCCGCGCAGTACGGGTACGGGTCAGGAATTTTCTATTTTGGGTATCGGGACGGAAAAAGACGACATCATTATCGTCGTGGATATGAGTGGGTCCATGCGGGCCCACACGGGCAATGTCGTCAGCGCGTTGGAGGAAATGTTGGGTCAAATGCAGCCCAATAATCGCTTTACGATTCTTGGTTATCGCGGCGGCCCCTCTTACAGCATTTACCCACCTGGCGGGCAATTAACACGCGCCACCCCAGGTGAGATTAATGGCGCACTGGCCTTCGTCAGACGCCTTCCGAGGAGCTTTGGTGGTGGAACGCCGACGCAAAATGCCCTCGTTCGTGCGCTAAACATAAATCCTGAAGCCGTCATCCTCATCAGTGATGGGGCCCCCGATGATGGCAATCCCGGTCAGATCGTCAACAATATCACGCGCCGCAATCGCGGACGCGCGGAAATTCACACCGTGGCGATTGGTGATTATACGTCCAATCCGCGCCTCACACTGTTTTTGCAAGAATTGGCCAATAATAATCGTGGCGATTTCGTTGGGCGGGCGCGCTAATGAAGAAGCGCGCTGACAGGGAAGCCAATGTCTTTAGCCTATCGGCGGTCGACTTATTTGCCGCCGCGATGGGCGCCTTTGCGCTGCTCGCTATTATCCTGCTGCCATACTATCAAAAAGAAGTCCGCGAACGCACGCCGGAAAACGCTATCGCGGACCTCTTGCGTGCTGCCGAACAATCATCCGTTGAAACGGTCGAGCAAAAGAAGGCGTTGGAAGCCAAACGCGCGGCATCCGTCCAAGCCGTGTCCGACATTCAGTCCGAAGCGGACAAACTTCTTGAACGCCTTCGCGCCGCCGAAGCCGCTTTGCGCGAAAAACAGGCTGAGGCCATTCGCGCCATTCCCGTGCCAGAACCCGTGCCCGACCCGAAGCCTGCGCCAACGGAAAGCCCCACACCCGCCACAGTAACCTTTCGTTTCTTAGGAATGAAAACGGCAAAAGACGACATCGCCATCGCGCTAGATATGAACCGTTGCATGGCTGGTCACGAAGCCAGTGTCGGCCGCGCTATGGACCGGATCATCGACAGCCTCCAGGACAACCATGCGCTACGCATCGTCGGCTTCCAACAAACGGATAGCGGTCCGCGCACGCAAGGCTGGCCGACCAGCGGAGGGCTTCGCAATATCAATGCGGCGGGGGCGCAGACTCAAGCCAAATCTTTCGCCCAAGGTTTGACGCGCCAATTTGGTGGCTCTGCCTCAATGTTGGATGCCTTTCAAACGCTCATTAACGGCCCCGGCGAAGCTATTTTCTTGGTCTCTGACGGCTTGCCCAACCCAAGGGCGAATAACGGCCTGACGCCGGAACGGCTCGTGCGAGAGCTGACCCGTATGAATGGTGGGCGCAAAGAAATCCACACAGTCGTCGTCGGCAATTATTTCGACTATAACGGCACAGTCGAGTTCATGGAACGCCTCGCCGCGAATAATGGCGGGCAATTCATGGCACTCGCCAGTTCAGATCAGGGCGCATGCGACTAATGACAGCCCTTAAAAAATCGCGCAGGAGTAAGGTGATATGAACCAGACAGACAATCTGCTGAAACGCACATTTACCTTCATCGTAGCGATCGTCGCGGCGATTGTGGTGATCGGCCTGATTAAGGCGCTTACGGGTCCGACTTTGCAGGAAATCCTGCTCGATAGTGATGCCGGTTTCTGGCCCTTCACCGTTCAGAACATCATGTGGGTGGCGCTGTTCATTGGTTTTGGAGAACTTGTCCTGCGGTGGTCCGCCGCCAAAGACGAAGAAAGCCAGCTCAAGCGGGGCTATCTGCCGACCGACGGACGGTCACTCGATATGGGTGTGCTGGGCAAAATCCGAGACAGCATTGCCAGTCGCAAATTCGCCCGCAACGCTTTCCTGCCCCGCTTGATTAGCCGCACCATCGATCAATACCGGATGAGCGGGCAAAAAGACCAAGCGCTGGGCGTTATGAATGCCTCGCTCGAACTCTACATGCATGAGATCGATTTGCGCTATTCGATCCTGCGTTACCTCACTTGGTTGATCCCGTCCCTCGGTTTTATCGGGACCGTCATGGGCATTATGTTTGCGCTGCAATATGCGGGCGTGCCGGCCAATGCGGAAGCCGATGACTTCCTTTACCAAGTCACGCAGCGCCTCGGCGTGGCCTTCACGACCACGCTACTCGCGCTGATTATGAGCGCCGTCCTCGTGCTGATCCAAAGCATGGTCCAAAGCAAAGAAGAACGCGCTCTCAACGCCGCCGGGCAGTACACGATCGATAATCTGATCCTGCGCTTGGGGGATGAGACACCCCCTGCACCCGCCACATTGCGTGAGGCGGCGGAGTAGATGTCCGCTGATAACAAAGCGGCGGAGTTGGAGTCGAGTAAGGCTATTGGCCTTCCGGTCGAGTTGACGGCGAGCCGAAAGGCAAGCCTGATTTTTCTCATCATTGGTTGCATAACGACCGTCTTTTTTGTCATCTGGGCATTGAATCCTGACATGATATCACTGCCAGAGTTGGCCGAGCGCGACAGCTATCGCCGCAATCGCGGCCTTCGTGGCTTTTACATGGCTATGGCGAACAACAAGGCTGTTGGGTTGCCATTCCTAGCGATCTTCAGTGCCTATATGATCTTGCATAATGGTCTACGATATTTTCGGCCTGCTAGTGTTCGCGCGGATGAGACAGGCCTAGAAATAAACCGTTTACGTGGCCAAACTTTTTACAAATGGTCCGATGTGGGTCCATTTCAAATCACGAAGCGTCTGGACTTTGGCTACCGAACCCGAACGATTGGATTCAAAAACCTAAGCCGGAAAATTCCGGGCTTAGTCAAGTTTCCAGAAGAGTTTAATCTTAAGCCCGAAGAGCTGGGACTTCTCATGGAGGCCTGTCGAGAGGCTGCTGCTGAAGAGGAAGGCCTTACACCTGCGCCGCCCGCTTCAGAAGCGGCAAACAAACCTGAAGCCAGCATGATCTCTGACTGGCAGCCCCCATCCGACACGGACTACGCCATCCGCGAAGAACGCGCGCCTTGGGGGCGGTATGCGCTCTATACGGTCCTGTTGGGCGCTGTCGCGGCTGGGGGGATTTGGCTGGCGAGCCAAGTCGTGGTCAATGACGAATTGCCCGCGCGGGAGGCGCGCATTGACCTGCCGACTGAGGCGCCCTCGGAAGCTCCCGCTATGGGTGCGGATGAGGCGGCTTGGGTCGCGGCGCTGGAGCTGGATACGCTGGCGGGCTACCGCCAATATTTGGAAGAGTGGCCAGAGGGGCGCTTCCGCGAAGACGCCCAAGAACAGATCAACCGCTTTGATAATGAAGCTTGGGCCACTGCCCAACAGGCCGATACGATCCGCGGTTATGAAGACTATTTAGAGGCTTGGCCCGAAGGCCTACACGCAGACAAAGCCCGCGCCCGGATCGCCGAAATCAAAGCGGCCGAAGATGCCCGCCAACGCGCCATCCGCGAAGCCGCCGAGGCCGAAGCCCGCGCTTGGGAAGAGGCCGCGCGGGGCAATACAGTTGAAAGCTACCAAACTTATTTGGACGGCTTCCCCGCCGGCAAGAACGCCGATGAAGCTCGAAACCGGATTGCAGCGCTGCAAGCATCTGCGGCGGACGAAGCCGCCTGGGCATCAGCGAAAGCGGCGAACCGCGCGCAGAGCTATGAGCAATATTTGAACGCCTTCCCGCAGGGTAAATATGCGGCAGAAGCGATTGCGGCGATCGAGCGCTTGCGGCCCTCCCCCGGTCGGACCTTTAGCGATTGTGATCGCTGCCCAGAGCTGATGGTCTTAGCGGGTGGTAATGACACGCTGGGTGCGCTGGACACGGATGATAAAGCCCGCGCCAATGAAAAGCCCGCCCGGCCCGTGCAATTCGCAGCCCCCTTTGCGATGAGTGTGACGGAAGTCACCTTTGCGCAATATGACGCCTGCGTCGACGCCGGAGGTTGCACGTCTCGGCCCTCTGATAATGGCTGGGGCCGCGGCTCTCGCCCCGTCATCAATGTCGCCTTCGCGGACGCACAAGCTTATGCCAGTTGGCTTTCAAAAGAGACGGGCCAGCGCTATAGCCTGCCATCGGAAGCCGAATGGGAATATGCGGCGCGGGCGGGTAGCAATGACGTCTATCCCGGCGGATCGCTGGTCGCGCTTTGCGCCTTTGCCAATGGGGCCAATCAGGAAACGTCTGTTGCTTGGTCAAACGCAGCCTGCACCGATCCGGGTGTCGGGCGGACGCTACCGACGGGTACGCTGAACGCAAATGCCTTTGGTCTGCGCGACATGGTCGGCAATGTGCAGGAATGGACACTGGATTGTAATACGCTGAACCTACGCGATGCGCCGGTGGATGGCAGCGCAGATGCTCGCGGGTCCTGCGGGCAACGCGCTGTGCGCGGCGGGTCGTGGTTTGCTGGCCCTGATGATCTTCGTTTTACAGCGCGGCAAATGCTACGCCGGGGCGATCGCAATGACTTTACGGGCTTCCGTGTCGTACGGCGTATTGATGGATAAGCCTTTGCTGAACCCGCTGCTCATGGTCCGTTCAGGCAAAATAGGGTATGGCTCGACCATGATGATGCGGACCCTTATCGCAACAGCTTTGGCGAGCACCCTGCTTTTAGGCAGTGCAGGGTTCGCCTATGCACAGGTGACAGACCAGACGGATCAATCTGAAGAGGACTGGCGCAAATCCCGCAAGAAAAGCGGTACGTCTGATATTTTCAACCCGAATAATACAACCATTGGAACGGGCCTCGGCACGATTGGCGACATCGAGCCCGTGTCACCCGTCGAACGCTTACCCAGCGAATCACGCCGTCACCTCATGCGCGAACGCGCCAAAGCGATTGCTGAAAGTGCGGATGGCGACATTAGCGGCGCGGAATATGAACCCTCAGAAGCCGCCAAAAATGATGAAGCGCTGATGCGCGACGAAAAAGAAGCCTGGGACGTCATCACGACTGACATTGAAGGGGCGGGTGGCCAAGCCGATACCCCTAGCCAAGGCGGACCCAATACAGTTGCTGTGACAGGCCGCAATGGCACCGCGCCTGCGCCAGGAAGCCGGGGCGGATCTACCGCGACACTTCAACAAATCATGGACGCCATTAAGGCGGGTCAAATGGGTAATGGAACTGGTGGATCTGGCTCTGGCGGCGGTCAAGGCGATGGAACAGGTTCGGGGAGCCAGCCCGCCGTGGCGCAATCGCCAAATGGACAATCGCCTTCCGGTCAAATTGCGGGCGTAGGGACGCTGCCTCAAGGCCAGCCCAATGGCGCAGGTAACGGACAAAGCCCGTCGCAAGGTCAAGGCCAGAGTCAAGGCCAGAATCAAGGCCAGGCGCAAGGGCAAGGGCAGTCTAATGGGCAAACGGAAGGGACTAGTCAGTCCAATGGCAGCGAAAGCGGGGCCGGCCAAACTTCCGGCAATGATGGCTCGGCGTCTGATTCTAAGACGAATAGTGCGGACCAAGTTGGTACGACTGAGGCCACAGGTCAGCAGTCAGACGGAGGAAATGCCGCGGGTGACCCTACTAGTCAGACGGCCCCAACGCAAACGCGCGCAGCCCGTTCGCGCGAAGACCTCAGTCCGCTGGAACGCTTGCGCCAATCGCGCGAAGAGCGTGACGCCGCTGGCGATCAACGCAGTGCCTCAGATTATCTGGGTGGCGAGGACTGAGTAAGTCTCCAAAACACATATCCCTGATAGGTCAGCCTCCATCGCGTCCGTGATTGGGGGCTGGCCTTTTTCATGCCCGGCGCTACCGTGGGGTATGAGCCTTACCAAACGTATCGACCTGTCGGGCGAAATCGCCATTATCACCGGGGCCACGTCTGGTCTTGGCTGGCGGTTTGCTAAAGTGCTCGCGGCGCAGGGCGCCCATGTCGCCATTACCGGGCGGCGTGTAGACCGACTAGAGGCCTTGAAAGCCGAGATCGAAGCGTCGGACGGAACAGCCGCCTGCTTCCCCACCGACATGTCTGACATGGCCCAAGTTGAAGCTTTAACAGCAAACGTCGAAGCGGCCCTCGGTCAGCCGACCATCCTGATCAATAATGCCGGCATAGCCGACGGGCAATTGGCGACAAAAATGGACCCGGCTTTCATGGACCGGTTGATGACAATCAACCTGACCGCGCCGTTTCTGCTTGCCCGCGAAGTTGCCAAACGCCTGATCAAAGCCAAACGTCCCGGACGCATCATCAACATCGCCAGCGTGGCTGCCTACCAATATGACGGCAACGGTGCAGCGCTCTACAGCACATCTAAAGCCGCCATAGCGCGGATGACGGAAACCCTCGCGGTTGAATGGTCGCGATTTCATATCAATGTCAACGCGATCGCGCCTGGTCTGGTTAAATCCGAAATGACAGACGGGATGGCACAGCGTATGCAGGCCGGAGACCAAGCCGAGGACTTTGCGGCCCATACGCGCCGCAAGCGCGTACCGACGCCAGACTGGCTGGATAGCACTTTGCTCTACCTCGTGGATCCTGACAGCCATGCTGTGACAGGGACGGTCATCATCGTCGATGACGGGCAACAAAATCGGTAAACGAAAAATGCAGTCTAAGGGCGCGATCCTGAAACACTAATCAGCCTCTATCCGTAAGGATAATATGTCTGATACCGCCCCGTCACTCGTCTGGTTCCGTCATGATCTTCGCCTTGGGGATCATCCGGCCCTTGACGCCGCGATCAAACGGGGCGGCAAACTTGTTTTGCTCTATATCTTGGAAGACGATGCCGCCCGGCAACCGGGGGCCGCCCGGAAAGTCTGGCTCCACCATTCTTTGAAATCTCTTGCAAACGATATTCAGTCACGCGGCGGACGCCTGATTTTACGCAAAGGCAAAGCAGAAACAGTCATCAAGACAGTCGTCGAAGAAAGCGGGGCCGAAGCGATTTTCTGGAACCGCCGCTATCACGAAAAGGATCGTGATCGTGACAGGGACATTAAGACGGATCTGAAAGAGCAAGGGCTCACGGTAGAGAGCTTTAAAGGCAACTTACTCGTCGAGCCGTGGGAGGTTTCCACCAAATCCGGCGGACCCTACCGCGTTTTCACACCGTTCTGGCGCGCCGCCAAAGCACAGTTAGATGTCGCAGGCGCTCTGCCGGCCCCGGACAGGCTGGATTGTCTGCCGGGCAATGTCGGCTCTGATGATCTAGATGACTGGGCCTTACTTCCGACCCAACCGGATTGGGGCTCTAAAATGCTAGCGCATCACACACCGGGAGAGACTGGGGCGATGGAACGGCTCAAAGCTTTTCTTGCCGGTCCCATCGAAGACTATGCGGACGGTCGGAACCGGCCCGATAAAGACCTGACCTCTCGCTTGTCCCCCCATCTCGCCCATGGTGAGATTAGCCCCCGGCAAATTTGGAATGCCTGCAAGGGCAATGACGTCACATCGCAGAAATTCCTGACAGAGATTGGCTGGCGAGAGTTTTCCTACACTCTGCTGTTTTACAATGCCGATCTTGCGACGCAGAATTTTGCAACGGGCTATGAAACAATGGCTTGGGAGCATGATGAGCAGGTCATCGATCGCTGGGCCAAAGGGCAGACAGGGTATCCTTTTGTCGATGCAGGAATGCGTCAACTTTGGGAAACAGGTTGGATGCATAACCGCGTTCGCATGGTTGTCGCGAGCTTTCTGATCAAACATTTGATGATCGACTGGCGCGACGGCGAGGACTGGTTTTGGGATACGCTATTAGAGGCGGACCACGCGGCCAATGCCGCAAGCTGGCAATGGGTGGCAGGAACAGGAGCGGATGCCGCGCCTTACTTCCGCGTTTTCAACCCTTTCGGCCAAGGCGAGAAGTTTGATCCCAATGGCGATTACGTTCGCCGCTGGGTGCCGGAACTGAAAGACATGCCGAAAAAGTATATCCACCAACCTTGGACCGCACCAAAGTCTGTTTTGCAGGATGCGGGCGTCACACTTGGCGAGACCTACCCAGAGCCGATCGTCGATCATAAGCAGGCCCGAGAACGTGTCCTCGCCGCCTATAAAGAAGCCCGCGCGGTTGGTTAAGGCACATCACAACCCTTCAAGGAAACGTCATTGGCGTTCACCAGTTTCGCATACCATACTGTCCCGATGAATAAGACGACTTTACTTTCTATCCTTACCCTTGGCGTCGTCCTTTCAGCGTGCGCGGACGCCCCGCCCGTAGTGCAGGCGCAAGAACAAGCCCAGTCCGCCGTGACGGTTACGTCTCAACTCAGTCATACGGACGCCCCCTCCGCCACATCCGGTCCACAAGCCCCATACATTGCAGACGTTCCAGCCGGATTAGAAACGGCTATCTTTGCCGGAGGCTGCTTCTGGTGTGTGGAGAAAGATTTTGAAAGCGTGCCGGGCGTTTTGGAAGTGATCTCCGGTTATTCCGGCGGCACTTTGGATAAACCCGACTATAAAACGGTCAGCTATACTGAAACCGGTCATTACGAAGCGGCCGAGGTGATCTACGATCCGTCCGTCGTGAGTTACCGCGAATTGGTCGATTATTACTGGACCACAGTCGATCCCACAGATGATCGCGGGCAGTTTTGCGACAAAGGGAGTTCTTACCGCACGGCGATCTTTGTCACGCCGCAGCAGCGCGCGGACGCAGAAGCCAGCCTCGCAGACGTGACGGCCAATAAGCCGTTTTCCGGTCGCATCGTCACGCCGATATTGCCTGCCGTCACCTTCTATAATGCGGAAGACTATCATCAGGACTATTACCGTAAAAACCCGGTGCGCTATAACGCCTACCGCACGAGCTGTCGTCGCGATGCGCGGTTGAAATCCCTCTGGGGCAAAGGCGCAAAAGCGACCCCGCAATAGTTATTATTCGCGCGCAGGTCTCTCGCGCGGGCCCTTATACCCGATGGCCTCATACAGCCGGTAGCGGCGCGTTTTACCGCCGCCGAGTGGGATTTCGACATCCTGTACAATATCGAGCTGATTAAAATCGGCCTGGAAATAAGGCTCATAGGTCTCAAAGTAATAAGACACGAGCAGAACGCGATCCGTTTGTAACGGCAAACCGCGCGTTAGTTCCGCATGATTGCTAATAGCGGGTTCATAGCGCCACATATGGATCGGCAGCCTATATGCTCTCTGCGAACAACAGAATAGATACTCCCCCTCACTGGCGTCATAAACCGCATATTCGACGGCGTAAAAGCTAAGCCGATGATCAAATACGATCGCATCAAATCTATCCGTTTCAATAGCCTTCTGGATCATGGCCGCTGTCTCTGGCCAGCCCCGCTGCCGCTTCACCGCATTCGCAAAGCCGAGTTGATCGACCAAAGTCGGTGACAGCATGACGAGCGGTGGCACTGTGGCGAGCAGGAGATTGAGCGCTAGTCCCGAACCAAGCAGCGCTTTACGAAACGCACCGCCTGCAAAGGCCCATCCCGCAACCAATATGGGTGCCGCCGCATAGGCAGACGCGGCCCAGTTAGCGTTGGCCCTGCTCATCAAGGCCTGCACGCTGATGAATATGAGCGGTGTAAGCACCATCAGCGCCAACCAAACACGAAAGCGACGCCCTTCTCCGCCGGCGGAAAATAAGGCGATCAGAAGCGCGACAAATGTCAAAGGCCCGTACACACCAAACTGACCGCCAAAAAATTCGAGCCACTCGCCCGGATATATCCCAGCACCGCCCGATAAATTCGCATTGTCACCTGTATGGCTGACGGTGGCAAAGTCATTGCGCGCATTCCAGATTAGATTGGGCGAAAATACCAAAGCCGCAGCGACGACCACAGTAAGCCCTGTTAGGTTCCGCAACGCTTTGCGCGTTTTCACGTCAAAGAAGATCGCCAGCACCAAAGCGGGCAGCATGAACATCATCGCATATTTCGATAGCAGGCCGAAACCAATGGCTGCGCCCAGCGCGATCGCCCCCGCCCAACTCGCTCGACCGTCTTCGCGGATACGCACCCACAGATAGATCATGGCTGAAATCCAAAACAGCAAGAGGGCATCCGTGCTGATCAAGGTGGAAGACAAGGTGACACCCGGCATGAGCAAATACAGCCCCGCCGCCCAAAGCCCGGCTTTCGCGCCATACAATCTGCGCGCCGTCAGGAATGTGAAAAGTCCCGCCCCGCCATGCAGCAGAGGCGAGGCCAGCCGTACCGCCCATTCCCAATGACCGAACTGCCCCGTCATTAGCGCAATGACCCACGCAATCAGAGGCGGCTTGCTGTAATATCCGCCCGCTAACTCTCGCGACCACGCCCAATATTGCGCTTCATCACCATGCAAACCCGCGGGACTTAAAATCACGATGACAAGGCGGAAAAGCGTAAGCAGCGCGATAGCAATCAGCGCAAGCCGCGTATAGTTTCGAACCCTCTGCATCCTAATTGCGCTTAGGCGCGCGCGTTCGCAAAATAAACACTATTTGCTGCAAGGCGACAGAACGATGGATAAAAGCATGACATCCCACAGACCCCATGTGTTGGTTATGGATAGCGGTGTGGGCGGCCTCTCTGTGTCGGCCGAAATTCGACGTCACTTGCCCAATGTCGCACAGAGCTATCTCGCCGACGATGCCTTCCGTCCCTATGGGGAGAAGACGGAAGCGGCTATCCGGGCGCGCCTGCCTGACTTGCTTACCCCTATGGTCGAGATGTTAAGGCCCGATATTTTGGTGATAGCTTGCAATACGGCGAGCACAACGGCCCTGCCTGCCATTCGGGACGTGATCGATATTCCCGTTGTCGGCGTCGTGCCCGCCATTAAACCCGCTGCCGCCTTGTCCAAGACCCGCACTATCGCCGTGCTCGGTACGCCCGGCACGGTACGACGGCGCTATGTCGATGCTTTGATCGCAAACCACGCCGCGGATTGTCGTGTCCGGCTGAAGGGTTCGCTGGCCCTCGTCACGCAAGCCGAAGCCAAATTGGCCGGGCAGGCCGTAGACCTTGATATGATACGCGCCGAAGTCGAACCCATCTTTGCAGGGCGCGAAGGGGCTGACGTGGACGCGGTTGTGCTGGCTTGCACACATTTTCCACTAATCGTGGATGAACTGCGGGCCGTGTCACGGCAAAGCGTTGCCTGGATAGATAGTGGCGAAGCCATAGCGCGGCGTGTAGAGAGTTTACTCCCCAAGACATCGCAGGGACCAGCTTTGCGCGAGGACACAGCCTTTTCAACCGGCCCAAATGAAAATGCCGCCCGGCGGACGACATTTAAAGACTTTGGATTTGACCGGGTTGTGAGCTTGGCTGTCTAAGCCCGCGCAACCATCATCTTCTTCACCTCGGCAATCGCTTTGGCTGGGTTCAGGCCTTTCGGGCAGACATTGGCGCAGTTCATAATGGTGTGACAGCGATAGAGCTTAAACGGGTCTTCAAGCTCGTCCAAACGTGCATCTTTTGCATCGTCACGACTATCAACCAACCACCGATAGGCTTGGAGCAGTGCTGCCGGACCAAGATAACGGTCGCCATTCCACCAATAGGACGGACAAGATGTCGAGCAAGAGGCGCAGAGAATACACTCATAATAGCCGTCGAGTTTTTCGCGGTCTTCCGGGCTTTGACGGAATTCCTCTTTGGGCTCAGCTTCTGTTGTATGCAGCCACGGCTCGATGGACGCATATTGCGCGTAGAATTGCGACAAGTCCGGGACGAGATCTCGCACAACCGGCATATGCGGCAGCGGGCTAATCGTGATCGTCTTGCCCGCCATGTCAGAGGCGTCTTCGATCGAGCGCGTACAGGCCAGCGTATTGCGCCCGCCAATATTCATCGCGCACGATCCACATACGCCTTCACGGCAGGACCGGCGGAAAGCCAACGTCGGATCAATTTCATTCTTGATCTTAAACAGCGCGTCCAAAACCATGGGGCCGCACTCATTCAGATCAATATCATAGCTATCCCAGCGAGGGCCTTCACCGTCTGTGGGATCATAGCGATAGATCTTGAAGGTCCGGACAGAGGCCGACTGGGCCTCTGTCTTGAAAACTTTGCCTTTGCCGATCTTGGAGTTTTTGGGCAGCGTGAGCTGGACCATAGGGTCAATCCTTCGCAATGTTACACGCCTATATAGCGAGACGTGTAACAAAATCGAAGGATAAACCGCTGTTGGACCCTGTAAATTACACGGACGAATTGTCGCCCGATGGAGAGGGCCTTCCACCATACCAATCCAGATTACGCGTCAAGTAGAGCGTCGCAGCAATCGCTACAAAGCAGACTAAAGCGCCAACCATCAAAGCAAAGTCCTGAATTCGCATCAGCACGAAAAGCAATCCATAAACCGTCCCAAAGACGAGCGCACTTTTCCATATCAGGGACCGCCCAAACACCGCGCCCGCATAGAGCGATGTCAGGGCCACTGTCGCAACAGAGCTTAGCAAAAAGGCCACGTTAAACCCGACCTGTTCGGCAAAAGCGAGTAGCAGCAAGTAAAACACGGCCTGTGCCAAACCAATCAAGAGATATTGTGCCGGGTGAACCCGCACACCGAGTAAGGTTTCCATGAGGAAATAGGCAAGAAAGACCAAACCTATAAACATCACCGCATATTTCAACGCCCGGTTGACCGTCTGATAGGGGTTAAGTGGTGAAACGAAATTCACCCGCATCGCGTAATCGCCATCCAGCAGCATATTCATCTCAAAGGCTGGCCCACTGGCCGCTAATCCACGCCGTAAGAACGGAACAGACCATTGCGCCGAAAACCCATTTTCGGTGATTGTCCTGTCCCCAGGTGGAAACCGCCCTGCAAAGCCTGGATGCGGCCAATCGGAGGATATGTTCAAATTCGTGCTGCGCGCATAAGGCAGGACAGCGAGGCTAGGAGCTCCGGTCAGGGACATATCGACAGATACTGAACCTGCCCCGCTTTCGCCTAATGCCTCGTGCAGAGGAACAGATAATAAGGTCAAACCGCGACCGGATAACCAATCTTCAATCACAGTGGGAATATTCGTATTTTTCGCCGCCGCCTCTGCGACGTCGCGGCTCCAGTCCGTCGCGCCAAAATCATGTTGGCGAGTTTGGGAGCGTTGATAGGGTTCAAACGTAAGCGTCTGACCACTAGACTTTAGCGTCACATCAGATTGCAGCCCCGTCACATCTTGCAAGCCGACGATAAGGCGCGCCGCATCCCGATCAAATATAAGGTTCGGGTCGTTCGGCAACGTGTCTGACAAAGCTTCAAACTGAGCGGTCAACGTTCCGCTCGCCGCGTAGACAGGGACTTTATACAGTGAGCGCGTCTTCGCCTCTACAGTCACATCCTTGAACACGGCGGCCCCTGTTGTGGCAGAGACGATATAGTCCCCTTCCCGTATCCGCCCGCCCGAGAGCTTTTGCTGATAGGGCAGAACGATCACCGGACCGAGCAAGGTTTGCGACCCACCATAAGTCTGGCTAATCTCTCGCGTCACATCAGAGGCGCGATCGCTTCGCTCGAAACTAATCAGCGAAATAAACAGGATTGGCACCGCCATCAGCACGACAAGGAATAAGACGGCGATCAGTTTCAGCCCTAACGACCGCGCGCCGGCATTCGCTTTGTAACCCGGGGGGCGAGACGGTGGAAATTCGGATGGTGTTTGCGATGTCATGTCAGCCTCCTAGCATAATTGTCCAGGAGGCACTCTAAAATCAAAGCGACTGATTTAGGGCCAGGGTCGCGCCGAAATATGACAAAGTGGGGCCGAAATTTGGCCGCTTACTCTGCCGCCAGGCTCCTCTGTGTGGCTTCGTAATAACGATAGTCCGGCATCGTAATCGGGCCAAGATCATTAGCGGCGCTACGCGGACCATCGAACAAAAACTCAAGATCACTTGGTCGACACCCGAGGAGGAGCGCCACATCGTTGAGTATGGCGCTACGGGGTATGGGGCGGGAATGAATGGCCGCACGCAGGCCATTTTGCACGAAGTCACCCTTATCATCGATGCCAGCTTGAATGCCGGCATCCCAGATGGCCCAAAAATCATTTTGGCGGTTTAACGTGCGCGTTTTGTCAATCACTCGTTGACATTCCCCTGTAAAGACTGCGTCCTTCCCGACACAGTTTGCTCGACAGTGCGAGCGCGCCACGCAATTATATACAAACACGCTTCAAGCTGAAGCGAAAGTGAATAATTTACTAATGTGCGGTTGCTACCACTTTTTTTGATACTTCGAGTGGGATGATGGCCCCTTCATCCTATGCGCCTTACGTTTCAGCGAGAAAGCGTATTAAAACCCTAAGAGAAAACGCGGCGCAGGATCTCACTTGTTCGTTTGGCGGGATTAGCGCGGATCGCGGCTTCTTCTTCGCCAATATAATGGAAGACACCTTTAAGGCCGAATTCGACTCCGTGACGCACCAGATCCGTTCTTAAATCCGTTCCCCCTGTCACAAGTCCAACCGGCACTTGCTGAGATACTTGATCGACCAATCGTAGCGCCCCTGTATTGGCGAGCGCACTTTCCATAATCGGCGAAAAGCCCTGGATGAGGCTATCGGTCGTCCGGGCTTGCAGGTAATCTGTCGCCGCCGTGGCGGGGCCCCGCAAAATGGCAAAGGCGTCTTGAATTGTTAGCCCGCGTACTGCGTCGACGAAAATATCTTTCGCAACCGGCACAGCCGCTTCAGCGCCGCGATTAAGTTGTTGCTGCAATTCGACGAGCAGACCATCGGCCCCGATTGGGGCTAGAACGCTTTGTACATCACGCAACGTTTTCGGCAGGGGAATCCGCACAGTCGGATCACCGAGAAAACCGTCCAGGCGCCCAAGATTAACGAGTGCATTGCCAATCCCATTATCCAGCGCCGCTTTAAGGCCAAGCGCCACCTCCGCACCACTTAGACCGGCTGTACCATTGGCGCCCCCCGCCCCGCCAATCAGCCCGTCAAGCACAGTGGGATCCAGGGTTTCACAGGCGGATAAAGGTACGACAGCAAGGCTGGCAATTACAAAACGACGCGTGGGCATAGCGGGACCTCTGGTGATACTTAGGGGTCAGCCTAGCATACCCAACCGAATTCTGCGAAGCCCGTCTTTAGGGCGTTTTTCGGTCCTGAAAGGCGGGCGCACGTTTTTCGAGAAAAGCCCGTACCCCTTCTTCGCAATCATGTTCGTGGAACATACGGGTGAGATGCGCGCTCTCCGCCATATGCGCGCCAAACGGTGAGGCATCACCCCGCATTACGTCGCGCAAGAGCTGCTTGTTCAGCGCGACGGCTTCTGGTGACGCATTGACCGCAATGTCATTCGCCAAAGCCATAGCGCGTGGCAGCACGTCCTCGGCGTCATGCAATTCACTGAACAGCCCGCTACGAAGCGCATCGTCGCTGTCAATATAGGCGCCCGTCAGCGACCATTGCGCCGCTTTGGAAAAACCGACCAGCTTGGGCAAAAAGAAACTTGCCGCCCCATCAAACACAATGCCGCGCCGCACAAAGGGAAAGGCATATTTCTTTCCCCGTGCGGCAATCCGAATATCACAAGGCAAAGTCATGGTCAGGCCCACACCCACAGCCGCCCCATTAATAGCCGCAATCACGGGGACGTTAATCTTGGCAATGGCGAGGTTCAGTACGCCACCCGTATCGCGCGGTACACCATCAACACGTTCCACCTCTATGCCGTCCAAGCCGGCCGATCCGAACCCGTCTGAAATATCCGCGCCCGCACAGAACGCCCGACCTTCGCCCGTTAAAACGATACAGCGCACAGACCTGTCCGCGCCGAGCGCATTAAAGGCGGACAACATGTCCGAGAACATGCGCAGATTAAAGCTGTTCATCGCGTCAGGACGGTTCATCGTCAGAAGCGCCACGCCATTGTCGTGTCGGTCAATGCGGATAGTTTCGAAATCAGTCATGCCTAGAGAATAGCGCAAGCTGGTCGTTTTTTCACGCGCCGCTCGCGATCATCACAGCCATGTTCGCGATAAGGCTTGGCCGCTCAAGCGTGCAAAATATGTGACCGGCTGGTTTCTACAGGACTGATCAACCCCCAAAACGCGCTCGCCAAGATAATGAGATCGTTTTCGCTGTGCGTTCGATAATAGTCCGCATCTGCAATATCGGCCAAAGAATCCAATAAGGTCTGTCTGTTCTCCAGAGCCTGAAGTCGCACAAGCAAAGGAACCAGCGCAGCATCAAAATCGTCCCGACGTGCGAGCTCGTGCGCACGCTCTATATTTTGCTCATACCAAACCCGCGCAGCGTTTTTTGGCATAGCCCCCTCATCCGGTTCCAGCCGATTTTGTAACACTTCGACAGCGCGGTCAAACATGTCTAATTCGATTTCAACGACCCGCCCATCAGACAGCATCATGACGACGAGAAGCATAAGAACGTCGTCCCAAAGCGCGCGTGTCATTCTTTATCCCTTCCACGCCATCGGCTTTTGTAAAGACCAGCCTAATCGCAAGGCACAAATGAAGACTTAAGATTTGTCGAAACACGCCCTAAGGTTTGCTGTGATGTCAAACTGGCCCAAGCAGACCTAACCTTCAAAGACAGCGCGCCACTTTTGAAGTCGCTCTGCTATGGCTTTCTCCCGCCCCTCTCCTCGCGGTTCATAAAGACGCGCGCGGTCTAGCCCCTCCGGCCAATGGCCTTGGCCACTAAAGCCGTCCTCAGAATTATGATCATATTGATAGCCCGCGCCGTAGCCGAGGTCTTTCATCAACTGGGTCGGCGCATTTACGGATTGGGCGGGCGGCGCGACATGCCCCGTCTGTTTGGCCAGAGAGAGCGCCGCTTTCCAAGCCGCATAGACCGCATTGCTTTTCACCGCTGTTGCGCAGGTCACCACCGCATGGGCCAGCGCTAGCTCCCCTTCCGGGGAGCCAAGCCGTTCATAGGTCCGCGCCGCCTCGCCCGCGACCAGCAGCGCCAGCGGGTCCGCCGCGCCTAGATCCTCTGACGCAAACCGCACGATCCGCCGGGCGATATAGCGCGGGTCTTCGCCGCCTTCGATCATGCGCGCCAGCCAGTAGAGCGCCGCATCCACGTCGGACCCGCGCATCGCCTTATGCAGCGCGCTGATCAGATTATAATGCGCCTCGCCCGATTTATCATAAGCCGCCGCGCGACGGCGCAACCGCTCGGCCACCGCCGCCGCATCCAGCGGCTTTGTTTCGCCCAACAGGCTTTCCACCAATCCCAGAAGGTAACGCCCATCACCGCCACTGCTCTCAATCAGGGCGTCTCGTCCGTCCTCTGTCAGCGGTAAAGTCCCGAGCGTCTCTTCCGCCCGCAACAAAAGCGCCGCCATCGCGGCTGGCCCCAGGGCGTTCAGCACAAAGACCTGCGCGCGCGACAGCAAAGCGCCGTTGAGTTCAAAGCTGGGGTTCTCCGTCGTCGCCCCGATCAGCACGACCGTGCCGTCTTCCATCACGGGCAGAAACGCGTCCTGTTGCGCGCGGTTAAAGCGGTGGATTTCATCAATGAAGAGCACTGTCCCGGGCCGTTCCTTCGCCCTCGCAAACACCTTGCGGAGCTCGGCCACGCCGGAGCTGATCGCGGACAAAGCCTCAAACGCGCGTCCGGACTCCCGCGCCATAATCCGCGCCAGCGTTGTCTTACCCGTGCCCGGTGGCCCCCACAGGATCAACGATTGCAGATCGCCCGTCGCCAGCATCCGCGCCAGCGGCGCGCCGTCCCCCGTCAGATGATCTTGACCCACAACCTCGGACAGAGCGCGCGGGCGCAACCGTTCGGCCAAAGGCACACGGTCCGGCGGAGCTGTATCGAATAATGACGGCACAGAACCGCCCTACCGCAGAGCCGATAGGCCCGTCTATGGCGCGCGCGGCGTTCCCCTGCCCCAGGCATAAATGAAGTGGAGCTAATCCGCGTCGCGGCTCGACTTATCTTGTCTGCCTTTATGTTTACTGGCCTCGTGCTTACTGGCGCGCCCAGACACACGCTTGCGCCACATCCGAAAGCTCGCCGGCTTCATCTCGGAACGCATGATCTTGATCACCTCATCCTCCGAGAGCCCCGTCTGCGCCTCAATCGCGTCGAACGAGGCCTGGTCATCCCAAGCCAGCGCGACGATTTCGGAGGGGGTGACGGAGCCGCGATCCGGGCGTGGCGTGGCAGGGATGAAGTCTGGGGGGAATTTGGGCATGGGGTTGATACGAGCGAACTCAGGCGCATGGTTGGCAACAGGCTTTTCACTTATTTAAACAAAGTCCCACTTCTCAATCCATATCAGAGTTCGAATGGGGTCAAGAGAGAGATAGCAAAAAGTCCGAAAAATAATTTTAAATCTATATTGTTCTAAATCGAATAGCATAAAAGGCTAATAGGCCAGTAAAGTGATAAGTAATAATGACGCCAAACGAAATGTATGGAGACTATGTGCAATTACTTTCGATGAACGCAGTACGCAAAACCAAAATAAAAATGCTAGAATTTATAGTTGCCCAAGGAACGAATAATTGGCGTGTCGTTGGCATCACGCCTAACGCACTAAGGCAATTAGAAGAACAAGATTATAAGTACAAAACTGGTTCTGGCGTTCAGCGGGCGCATGTCTACGACCGCTTTGAAACCTACGGTATCTTGGTCGACGAACGAAAAGAAGAAGACGAGTTCTGGTCCTTAATAGCCGAGCGGGACCGGACAGTTCTTGCTGTCAAAGGGGAGTATAATAAGATCGGATTTGAGGATGCTCTTTTGTTTGAAGACCCCGGACTATTTGTAAGTCCCGATCAAAACATCTACTTTCCTGCTAGGACTATTGGCTATCGGCACATTGGAATAGAACGTGCGTTCTTAAAAGAGTTTCATGCAAAACATAAAAGGCAAAACCTGCAATAGCGACGTCATCATTAATTTTTGTCCGAAGTAGCTTTTTAAATCGCCTTATTGAAAAATTCGCACTGATGATAGCGCCTCTAGGGCGCTGCCGCGCAAGAGTGCGCGGCGCAGTTTGCTTACGGCTTCGCCGCAGACCCGACTGGGCAGCAAACTGGAGGTCGATGGGGCTGGCTAGAAGCGGGGCCGCCGAAAAAGGCGTCTAGTAGACGCGTTTTTTCGGCTGAATATACTCAACCCCATCCGTCATCGTATAGTCGTGCACGGGGCGGAAATCGATGGCGACTTTGTCTTGGGTGCTGGGGCCGAACCAGGCGAGCGTGTGCATCATCCAGTTCTTATCATCGCGCTCCGGATAATCCTCATGCGCGTGAGCGCCGCGGCTTTCCTTGCGATTGTCGGCCGACGCAATCGTGACGGCAGCTTGCGCCATCAAATTGTCGAGCTCGAGCGTTTCCATCAGGTCCGTGTTCCAGACCATGGTCTTATCCGCGACAGAGACTTTATCCATCTGATCGACGAGGTTGTTCACCTTCTCGACGCCCTCGGCGAGGCTTTCCTCGGTCCGGAAGACGGCGCAATGATCTTGCATAGCGCGCTGTAGCTTCAGGCGCAGTTCCGCCGTGCCCGTGCCGCCGTCCGCGTTACGGAAGCGCTCTAAGCGCGCGAGGCTTTCATCACCGGCATCCACCGCCAGTGGCGCTTTATCCGCGCCTGGCGTCAGGACCTCGCCACAGCGCAGACCCGCCGCCCGGCCAAACACGACCAGATCGATCAAGCTGTTCGAGCCGAGGCGGT